>NZ_JBEPST010000005.1:0-368245 GCF_040549155.1 Sphingomonas sp. PvP056 | reverse complement strand
GAACTCGGCCGTGAAACCTGACTGCGCCCATGGTACTATCACTTAAGTGATGGAAGAGTAGGTCGTCGCCAGGCATTGAAGCCGGTGAGCAGCAAATTCGTCTCGTATCCATAAGAACCCATTCACATGTCATCTACCCTCGTTCCCTCACAGGAACCGTCGCGGGGTGGAGCAGCCCGGTAGCTCGTCAGGCTCATAACCTGAAGGTCACAGGTTCAAATCCTGTCCCCGCAACCATCTTCATTTGCAACACCTCCTCGGTCACACCCGCGGAGGCTTTTTGCGTTTCCGCCCCAGCACATAGCGACAGCATCGACACCAACTCACCGCGCAGGTCGATCGTCAACTCTCCGTCCTCGGGCGTCAGCACCACCGCTTCGATGAGCGCGCGCAGCCGTTCGAATGCCTGCGCCTTCAGCGCATCGTCCTCGAACGCCGCAGTGAGCTGCCCAACCTTCTCGCGATACACGCGGCCAAGGTCGGGATGCATCAGTTCAGACTCTGTGAAGGTGGTTTGCGCAACGTCCTGCTCAGCGAGCAGGACCTGCCGCCGCTCGGTCCAGACCTTCATCTCTTCGACGAACATCGCCGCATCGACGCCCTTCAGGATAGCCGCCTTGGCAAGGCTGATCTGCCGGTCGAGGTTAGCCAGCTCCACCTCACGCTCCGGGCGGGTGCTGACCGTCTCGGCCGCCAGCCGCTGCATCTCCGCTTCATACTCGGCCAGGAAGGCCGCGACGACATCGTCGCGCAGCATCTCGGTCGACAACCCCGCCAGGACACGCGCGTCGAGGTCGTCCTGGCGGATCGTCAGCCGGTTGTCGCACCAGGTCGGACCCTTCTTGGCAGCGCCCTGACAGCCGAACCGGCTCTTGCCGGATTTGGCATAGCTCGCGCCGTAACAACCGCAGGTCATTTTGCCGGTCAGCAGATACCGGGGGCGCTGTTGCGCGAAGAAGGGCAGGGCGGGGGCTGTGGCCTGCGATGTGGGTGCCCGTGCCAGTGTTGCCTGCCGCGCCTTCACCCGCTCCCATAGCTCCACGGACACGATGCGCAGTTCGGGCGCCTCGACGACGCCGGCGCGCTTTTCCTCCGGGGTGATGAACGCGTGGCGCTTTCCGGTGTCCGGGTTCTTGCGATACGTCTGTTTGCCGTAGGGGCGCCTGCCGGCATAGAGTGGGTTGTTGAGGAGGCCGGTGCCCCGCGCGGCATTGCCGGTCAACGTGTTCGGCGTCCAGGCCGCTTGCTTGCCGAGCGGGTGTCCGCTGGTCTTGCCGCTGCGCGGCGCCGGCACGCCTTCGGCATTGAGCCTCCGCGTGATGGCGATGGGTGACATGCCGGCAGCGTAGTCCTCGAAGATCCGCACCACCACCGTCGCCTCGGCAGGCACGATCTGTTGCAGGCCGCGGATGCGTTCGCCATTGCCGTCGTGCTCGATACGCTTTTTATAGCCATAGGCCGAGCCGCCCGGGTTCCTGCCCATCGCATGGCGCCGGACCAGTGCATCGCGCGTCTTCTCGCTTGTGGCGCTCAGCTGTTCGGCGTTGATCGTGCCCATCATGCCGATGTGCAACGGCGTCACCTCGCCTTCCTTGCGCGTTGCGAGGATAATACCGCGGAACCGGAGCCGCTCGAACAGCATCGCGATATCGGCCTGGCTGCGCGACAGCCGGTCCATGGCATCGGCATAGACGATGTCGATACCGCCCGCCGCCACCGCTGCCAGCATCGCCTTCATGCCGGGGCGGTGCAGCGTCGCCGCCGACTCCGCCGCATCGGTGAAGCACGCCACTTCGTGCCAGTCCTTGCGCGCGATCTCCTGACGGCACATCATCAACTGCGTCTCGATCGACTGCACATCCTGCTTGTCCGTCGAGAAACGCGCATAGATCGCGCAGCGCATCACTTTTCCTCCATTCATGCTTTCTGCACCCGGGAAGAAGGTCGCCTTCACGGTCGTGGCCGCGTGTCGGTCGCGCTCGCCTTGCGCTCCGCATTATGATGCCGCGCGAGATCGCGCGCCAGCAGGCGCGCAAGCTCCAGCGCGAGATCGTGCAGCGGGGGAGGCGGCTCGGACGGCATCCTCCCCAACTGGGAACCGCCCCGTCACCACGACTCCAACCTCCCCACAGGGTTACATATCCATGGAAGCCGCGTTCCTCTTGCAATCTCAGTGGTCAAAACTTGCACCGGCGACACTAACCCATAATTTAAAAGTTGGGGCGAGGCTGCGTGTCCCAACTCCTGATGCTTGTTCATTCCGGCGTGAGCGTCGAAAGGCAGAAAGTGGGACATTCCTGCCGTTTACTGGCGACACGTCGAACGGCAGGTAATGTCGAATCTAGACGTTCAGCGTTTGCTCCGCTGGTCTAGCTGACAGACTGAGCTTGGACCGACAGCGGACTGGCGGCTTTTCGCGAAAAAACATGCTGAAGCTAACACTTTCACAACCGGCGATGCAGGCGAGTCAATCTGCTGACCGTAACAGAGGTTATCCGGACTTCTCGCGTTTCGCGGCTCGCTTTGACCGGCTCTTCTCGACCGCGTCCATGGCGGCGCCATAAACCCTGTTAAGCATCCCGTCGTCGTCCCAGCCCTCCGGCTTGGTCGCCCACCTATCGTCGAACATGAGCGGCCTGTTCTTGAGCCACTCCTGCATTTGGTAGCCCGCCTCCTCCAATTCGGCGATGAAGCGTGGCGGGACGTGAAGTTGCTCGGGCCTGAGATAGGCGAACGTCCTTTCTGGGTAGGCGTCCATCCGCTTGATCGCAAAGCCGGCACCGCGGGGCGACAGCACGCAGCGTTTCTCGCCCTGGCCCCGACGATAGTGGCCCAACAGGCTGTCGTAGGTCAGGATCTTGATCTTGTGATCTTCCTCGATCGTCGCCATCCGCTTTCGCCGCGCCTCGTTGGCTGCATGGTCGGCGGACCTGCCGATGATCAGGACGCGGCGGAGCTTGAGGGGATTGCGCTCCCGGCCCAGCGGAACGAGCATGGGCCGGATGCTTTCGCGCACTTCGGCCGGATGCTCGTCGAAGTATTCCTTCCAGACGTGCGTCTGGTTCAGCGCATCATCGAACACAGACGACGGCTTCACGTGCTTGCTACTGCTGCTGAAGAGCTTCTTGTGCGGGGATTCGATCTCGACGAGCACCAGAAACCAGGTGGCTGAATCGCTCATCAACCAAGCGAAGTCGGCGGTGCGCCCACCGATCGAGAACTTGGAGATGATCGAGTTCATCGCGATCGGATGGTTCTGAAACCATGAGGGGATGAGGAACTCGCTGTGTGCCTCTAGAAATTTCTGCACATCGTTTTCGGACTTCTTCGGATCATCGATCAGCACCTCGAACTGCTTAGCGAGCTCCTCATCTGGCTTGATCCCCATGCTGACTCCATCCGTCCAGTGTAGAAAGCATGATGGCTCAGTGAGTGCTGTGGGCCAATGCCAAATGGTCCGCGGTTTGCTCGGCCGTTAGCGAATGTCGGGTTCAAGTGCCGGAACTGCGTGTAAAGTTGAACGGCAGGCACCAAGCCGGGCTTACAGTGACTTCGCGAGACTCATCAGAATCTTGCGGCCTCCCGGGTTCCTCCCCATAAGCGAGTGCGCCGGCTGTCGCAGCAACGTCGCGGGAGGGGGGAGCGGATTGTCGACCATGTGTGCGGGAACTCACGCCAATGTCTTGGTGCCGTTACGGCAGGCGCGCATGTCTGCGGGAGCGCGCTGCGTTGGCTGACGCTCTGCTTGCCCAAGACATTGTAGACGGCGCGACGGTTCGCGACCGGCCGAACCTGTTCGTGATCGGCAGTTTCGACCGGCGTATCACCTTCTACTCCCAGCAAGTGCGGGCGCTGTCGCTGGTCCACGCGCTAAAGGAACTCGGCTATCTCCACGCAAATCCGCGGATCGCCGTTATTGGCGGCGGTGCGGCCGGTGTCACGGCTGCAGCTGCCGCCGCGCTCGTCACCGGCTCGCAGGTCGTCCTTCTCGAGTCAGCTGATGCACTGCTGCCCCTGCAGTCGGCGACCGATCGCCGACGACTCGATCCGCATATCTACGATTGGCCAGCGCACTACACGACCGACCCCATCGCTGACTTGCCGATCCTGGACTGGGAATCCGGGACGTGCCGCGCCGTGCGCGGCGATGTCTTGCTCGGGTTCGAAGACATCGTCGTTAGGCTGGCGCCGCGCCTCGAGCGACGGCTGCGCCATCGGGTCACCGGGCTGACGCGGACGGCGGACGGCTATCAGCTCGATATCACCGAACTTAATGCCCCGGCGCCAAGCGCGGAGCTGCACGAACAATTTCACATGGTGTTTCTTGCTGTCGGGTTCGGACTTGAGCCCGGCGAGCCGCTACCGGCGATACAAAGCGCCAGCTACTGGACCGATGCCGGCGTTCCGGTCGCCGAGTTCGCAGGCCGGCCGACCCCGCGATTCTTTGTCAGCGGTGCGGGCGATGGCGGCCTGATCGATTTTGTCGCTGCGGGAGCGCGCGATTTCGATCATGCCGGGATGATCGGGCTGATCTCCAAACATCCTGGCATCGCGGCGCTGAAACCGGCCCTTGCCGCAATCGATGTGCGCGCCCGCGCCGAGGATGCCAATGGCGCCCGCTTCGATTTTATCGCGGCCTATGACGCCGAGCTGCTGCAGCCGCTCACTGATATCGGCCTCGTTGCTGCTGTCGCCCAGCAACTGCGACCCGGCGTGCAGCTGACGTTCCAGACCCAGCATGCCGAGCTATTCGATGTCTCCACGGCAACGCTCAATCGGCTCGCCGCCTACCTCACCATCAAGGCGTGCGCCGGTGACGCCCAGCGGTCGTTCCGGCATCTGCATTGCGGTGTCGTTGCGCGGATCGACGCCCCCAATCCAGCTCCAATCGTTGCCCCGTTCTGGCTTGATTGCGACGGGGAAACGGTCGCGGCGGATGCAGTGATCGTTCGGCGCGGCCCCCAGCGCGATGTGGTGCGAGCGCCCTTTGCGGCGCACCTGGCGAGTTTCGACGTGCTCCATAAGGAATGGCTTGCCCGCCACGGCGAGGCGACGCTTGTCCCGAAATTGTCGGCACCAGCACGGTCCTTGTTCAGGGAAGCGGCACGCAGTGCCGATATCCTCTCGCCTCGGCTGCAACGGCTGGCAGCCAATCAGCTTCCTATATCGGTGCAACTGCTGCGCGAGGGCGCGAACATCCGCTGGTCCGGCGCGGTTCCGGCGGACCAGCTCATTCGATCGTGGAGCGAGCAACAGCCTTTCGAGATCATCTTACCCGATGCTCCCGACCAGCTGGGCGCCGTCACGGGTGCGGTGCTGCGGGTCGCCTGCCATAGCGGCAATTGCCGGCTCCATGCCGCGCCCGGACTGTGGAGCCAGCTCGTCCGCGAGCTCAGCCTAGAATCGCCGCATGCCGAAGGGATGGCGATGCCGGCGATCGTCGCCGGCAATCCCGGTGGTGCTGCCCAAGATCCGGTCCCGCTGCCGCCCGACATTCTGGCGCGCCGGATCCACCGCTCGCTCGATGCCTGGCTGCTCGAGCGCCTGGACACGCACCTCCAACCGTTCTTCGCGAGCAACGCCGATCCCGGCCGCCCGATCAACGTGAGAATCGCGCAGGATCTTCGCGGCGCAATGGCCGCGACATGGGCGGTCTGGCAGGCGTCGTTCACCGATGACCCGGCACTGCTCAATCACTTCCTGCGCTTGTTGATTTGCGCGGTCGACGAGGATGACCATCGCGACGCGGCACAGATCCTGGTCGGTCCCAGCAAATGGCCGGTGATCCTGCGCGGTACCGCGGTCGCGCTCGCCATCGCCGCAGCCTGGGATGGGACGTCGCCGAAAAGCGCCAGGCCTGGTAATCTGGTACGCCTGCGTGACGGCGACAGCGAATGGGCTGGTCATGGCTGCGCGGCCGATATGATCAATGGTGACGAGATGTCACTGTGCGCCGCATCCTTCATGTGGCAGACCCAGTTCGTCATCCTCGTCGTTAAAACGGCAATCGAGGTCAGCCGGATCGCCGAGCGGCCATTTGCGCAGATCGACACCGACCAGCCTGGGCTCAGCGATACGGCTGGCTCTGGTCCGGTGATCATGTCGATCAGTCGCGATTTCATCGACGCGGCGGCGGCGGGTCTGGCCGAGCTGCGCACTTTGCTGGCAGCAGTCGAGGCGCGGCATTTCGAAGCGCTCGAGAAGACGATCATGAAAGGCGCGGCATGACGGATAGTGCGACGCTATCACCCGGACTGGCAGACTTCGCCGAGCGGCTGCGCAGGGCGGCGCTGGCGCTTGACCTCAAGGTCGAGGATCGCCCCGAGCTGGCGAGCGCGACGTTCAATGGCGGATCGAGCAAGTCGATGACGCTCAGTCCAACCGATCTGCCGGCAGAGAGCCATGCGATCCGGATCGACCGCTTCAACATCGTGCTGGGCATCCTCCCCGAGGTTGCTGCGATGGAAGCGGTTCTCGAGACGCTGCGGCGCTGCCGCAATCAGTGCGTCGTCGCACGCTCGTTCCTTGGGACCAACGAGACGCTGGATCTTCAGCTGATGCTGCTTGGTCCCCGCGCGAGCGAGCGGCAGGAAGCCTGGCGCGCAATGGCGTTGATGGTAGAGCGCGACGACCGGGTCGCGCGCAAGCTGGCATGGCTGCGACCCGAAGATCCGCTAAATGACTACGAGAGCTTCGCCGAATTCCTCAAGCGCACTTTCCTCGCCCGGCCGTGGGTCCATGCCGAAGGTCAGTTCGAGGACGTGGCGCTCGACGCGCTGAGCGGGACCGGTGCGACCGCGCCGGGGCTGCCGCGGACGACGGCGGACGAATGGGAGCGGATCGCGCTCGACGAGAAGAAGACGCCGGATGATATTGTGGCGGCGTTGGTTAAATCCTGGGAGCGGAGGGGACAGGCATGAGCGAGATTTTCCTCTCCCGCATTGCGATCAAAGATTTTCGGACCTTCGGCGACTTCGCGATCGACATTCCGGCAGCACCCGGCCTTGTTCTACTCACCGGGACCAACGGCCTCGGCAAAAGCAGTTTCTTTGATGCAATCGAATGGGGACTGACTAACAAGATCCGGCGGTTCGAACCCTATATCAACAAGGGTCGCAAGAAGCTTGTCGAGAAGGACTATCTCACGCGCCGCGGCGCCGAGCCCGGATCACATAGCGTCGCTTTGACCTTCTCGGACGGCGACTCCATCGAACGCAGCACCGCCGGCAGGACTTCCATGGCGGACATTGTCGCGCAGCTCGCGCGGCCCGATCGCCGCACGATCAACGATCTTGGGACCTATCTTGCCCTTACCCATTTCCTTGGTCAGGCGGCACAGCAGCGGTTCACCAGTCGCGACCCGCAGGACCAATGGCAGGCGCTCAAGGGACCAAGCGGCATCGACCGGCTCGAACGGATCCGCGCAGGGTTGCGCGGGCGACCGACCATCGCGGCTTTCACGCGGAGGCTCGACGCCGAACAGGCCGTCGTTGCTACGCTCGATCGGGAGATCGCCGATTGGCAGGGATGGATGACACGGCTCGAGCGGCTCCGCGCGACCGCGCGCGCTACGGGCGTGTTGACGGCCGACGAAGTCGCTGCGCGAATCGACCAGCTCGAGCGCGACCTTCAACAGCTTGCGGCAAGTCAGCCCATTGCCGTCACTGGCGAAGGCGTCGCGGCACGCCTCGCAGCGCTCGGGGACCTGATCGGTGAGGCATTGCGGACAGCCGGTGAGCGCAGGACGGCTATGGAGGCGCTCTCCGACATGCCCGCGCAATTCGCGGTCAGCCTAGCGGAGGGACGGCTTGACCATCCAACGCTCGTCCGGCTGCGCAGCGTCGTCAGCGATGCGCAGGCGCGGCTCGATCGGGCATCGCCGCTCGTGGGTTCCGCTAATAACGCCGTGACCGCGCAGAATGCCGCTATCGCCACGATCGACCAGAATATCACAGTGCTCGATGCGGCACGAACCGATCTCGCCCGCCGTGGCCAATTGGCCGCGCTGGTGTCGACCGAGCAGCAGGGTCGAACGGCGCTTGGCAACGCGATCGCGGCGCATCGCACAACGATTGCGAAAGCCGACGCGGCGATCAGTCAGCATGGCGAGGCCAGTGCCAATGTTGCGCGGCTGCGGAGCCTTGCCGCATCGGCTCGAGCGCTCAATGAGGCAATGGGGGATTGTCTCCACCTGGAAGCTCAGTTCGGTGCCGCCCAGGCCGCATTAGCGCAGGGACGCGAGGCCGCCGCGCGTGCTTCGGTGAAACTGACGCCACTTGAAAGGCAGTTGGCCGATCTCGACGGAAAGATTACCGACGCGCAGCGCGAACGCGCCGAGGCGGACCGTCACGCGTCGGCGATCAGCGCAGCCTTGTCACAGCTTGCCAGTCACATCCATGAGGACGACACCGACTGTCCGGTGTGCCGCACACAATTCAAACCGGGCGCCCTGAAGGCGCTTGCCGATGCTGCGGCGTCGGGGAGCGACCATCGCCTCGCGCAAGCCGATGAAGCGCTGGAATCCTTGCGCGCTACCCGCCCCGCGCTCAGCGATGAAATCCGTCGCCTTCGCGGGATCATGGCGGCGGTCGACGGACTCGATCGGACCGCGAGAGCAGCGGCTGATGCCGTGACGAAGGCGCGCGCCAACATCGCCCAGACGCTTGCGACGACGCCCGAAAGCGACCTCGCCGCGTTGGCCGCGGCCCGATCGCGCGATGCGGATACTGCGCTTGCAGCCGCAGAGGTTGCGCTTGAACCCTTGTCGGCGAACGCAGCGGCAGCGACCGAACAGCGGTCGAGCGTTGCAGCCGATCTCGAAGATCTGATCGCGCGCGACAGTCAGTCCGGAACAAGACTGGCGCAGCATCAGGCGGAGGACAAGGCGTGCGCTGATCGCATCGCCGCGCGCAATCTGTCGAACGCCACGATCGGTGAGATCGAGGCCAGATTGACGGCGGAGCGCGAGCGCGGCGAAGACGCGCGGGGTCGTCTGGGACAACTGACTGAGGCGGCGAGCACCGCCACCGCAGACGTGCAGCGCGAACAGGCGGCACTCGACCTTGCGCAGCGTGAGCTTGCTGCGGCTGAGGTAACGCGCGAGACCTCTGAACAGGCGGCGCGGCAGATGCAGCAGCGCTGGACGCGCGCTGGCCTCAACGACATTCCTAGCCAGGCGGACTATGATCGAGGCCTGTCCGCCATCGACGCCGGGCTGACGGGATTACGGTCCCTCGCCGAACGCCAGCTCGTGCTTGCCCGCGACAATGAGGATGCGCTGCTGCAGGGCGAAGTCGACGAAATCCTCGCGTCGATGCGGGCGACCGGAGGCGACGAGGGCGTCAAGAATCCGACGGCCTATCTGTCAGCGCTCAAAACGACAGTCGAGGCAGCGCGGGCGGCGGTTAAACTCACGACTGCGGCGCGCAATGCAGTGAAGCGCTATTCGGAGGATCTTCAGAAGCAGGCCGACGATTTTTCGGCGCGAGTGCTCGATCCGCTCAATACGGTGATAGACGACTTCAACGAGGCGATGCTGAGCACGCCGGGTGAGAGCATTCAGTTCAAGGCCGATACGAGGGTTGATGCGACCAGCTTCGGGATGGCACTGCGCTACCGCGAGAAGGTCGACAATGCTATCGAGACGAAGAAGGATCTGCCTCCGCAGGTCGTCCTGAGCGAGGGCCAGCTAGCCGCAAACGGTTTTAGCATCCTGTGCGCGGCGAGCACGGCCTATCAATGGTCACGCTGGCGTGCGCTGCTTCTCGACGACCCGCTGCAGCATAACGATATCATTCACACGGCCGCTTTTGTCGATGTGATGCGCAATATGGTCGACCTAAACGGCTATCAGCTGATCATGTCGAGCCATGACCGCGGCGAGAGCGAGTTCATCGCTCGCAAATTCGATGCGGCCGGCCTTCCCTGCGCCACAGTCTTGTTGACGGCACCGTCGGATAAGGGCGTCGTTTGGAACGCGCCAGAATATAACCAAGCCGCAGCACGGATTTTGAGGCGAGATGCGCAGCCCCCGACCGCAAGCAGTGCCTGACGCGGCTGAGAGGCCGCAAAAGTGCGATCAGCGGCTTCAGCGTCAATGACCCCACGACCGTGTTGGGGTCGCTCCGGCCCCGCTTGCACGGCTATCCCTAGGGCGCTTAATTGCTGGACGGTTTCCTCTGAGCGAATGAGAGGTTGTGGCGGAAGCTGCCGTTCTACGCCCGATCGATGAACGGCGTATGTTGGTCGGAAGAAGTCGAATGGCGCCACCGGATCAGACCGATAAATTGCCTTTCAAATTCTCCCGTTCAGAACGAAGCTGTTCGTCTAATTGTTCGATGTCTGCCCGCATGCTTTCCGAGAGCTTGCGTCGGCTGATTGTGTTTGGAGTGGTCGCAATTGCGCTTATCAGATCGTAAATGTCGATATTTCCGTTGATAAGTTCGATGGCACCTCGAAACTTGCGAATTGGTGATGAAAAAAGCAATCGACCTCGATTATGGATCAATCCGCCGATGTCATCCGAAAAGGCAGCGATGAGCTGGTCCAACTCTTTGGTAGCGACTATGGCGTGAGTCACAACGGGGTGCCATTTGATTCGATCCGCCACCGCGTTCATCCCGAGATGGGGAGGTCGATAGCTGATCTTTATATTGTTATTTTGAGGGGCGGCATAAACTGCGTTCACGCGATCTTGACCCGTTCGCGTCAATGTGGGGTCGACGTAATTACCGTAAGCAGTCCGTCCTCGCATGCTGAACGTGGTCAGCTTCCCTTCCTCGTCGAACGTCGGAAGCGCGGTGCCCACCTTCCAGAAGGATCGTGAGCTATCGGCGACGGCAAAGCCCCTCAGGATGTAAAAGTGCCAAGTGTTCGGTTTCATGCGCAGAACTGTAAGACGCGGGTCTTGGCAAATGCTTACCAGCCAAAATTGCCCGGATCGCGTGGGGCTTAAACTGAAACCGAGGCGAGGAGTGCATAATAGTTTTAAAGGGTCGCGCGCGGCGGGATCCGCTTTCCGCGCTGCGCAGGCGCAACCGCCTGTCCGCTACGCTGCCAAACACTTTGGATCCGTTGACGGCTCAAGGGCGGGCAGTGACCGGCCAGTCGAAAACTCGAGGCAGTCGCTGCAAGCCTATGTTTGCTTTCGCCTTGTCGCCCAAAAGCTGCCTGGCGGTTTACAGCAAAAGCCGACGCTCGGATCGATAACGCTGAATGTCGTGTTTTGGTTGTTTTTGGCAGGCCGAAGGCATGACACTATTCCTGGTAGCGTAGGATCTCGGCCAGCAGCTTAAATGCAGCGGATGCGAGCCGGCGTTTCGGATAGTAGGGTGACACCCCGGCAGATCCGGCGTGAATTCGCTGGTTTCGAAATTCGCGCTCGCTCAATCGCGCGCATGCCCTCAACGCCCGTGTACCACTCTACCTCGCGCTCGACGGTGAATAAGACGCGTCCGAGATTGACGACGCCATGTGCGGCTGAGGCCGCGCCGGCTACGAGCCGAGGGGCCGACGTTGCCGCAAACGCTTCGCACCAAAGCCTGACACGGTTCGCACCCGATATGTTCCATATCGACCTTGGCGCCAACGCCAGCCGTGCTAATTCTTCGATCTCGGCCTCGTTTCACAGGACTTAAACGAACTTGCGGCAACTCATCGCGCAGATCAGAAGCCGGTTCAGCCGCTCGACAACGGCAGCCGATGCACCATCCCAGTTCGTCAACCTCGCGCCGACCGATACGGCGGACGAAGCCGGCGTCTATGCCAAGGCGCTTACGGCCGCGATAAAAGATCCAAAGGTCTCTAACATTGCGCTGACCGGACCCTATGGGTCGGGCAAGAGCAGCATCATCCAATCGTTCCTCAAGCAGAACGAAATCTCGGCGCTACAGATCTCGCTCGCGGCGTTCCTGCCCGAAGCGATCAAAGCCGGGTCCGATCAGGCCATCCCCGATCGCAAGGTGAGCAAACAGGAGATCGAGCGGAGCATCCTTCAGCAGATGCTCTATGGTGCAGACGCGAACAAGCTTCCCTTCTCGCGCTTCAAGCGGATCCGGTCGCCGGGCCGGCTGTCGGGCCTTCTCTCGCTCTACGCCATGATCGGCGCGGCATCGGTCTGCCAGCTTTTTCAGAGGCGCGCTGACATCCTCAGCGGGGCATATTTCCTCCCCCTCGCAAAAAGCAACTGGCCGCACTTTGTCTGGTTTGCGGTCGGAGCCTCATTTGTCTGGGTGCTTCTTCACCAAGTCTACAAGGCCAGTTTCGGAATATCGCTCAAGAGCATCTCGCTTAAAGATATCGAGATCACGCCAGCGGCAATCGCGCAGGAGTCAATCCTGAACCGCCATCTCGACGAGATCATATATTTTTTCCAATCAACCAAATACGATCTCGTCATCATTGAGGATCTTGACCGATTTGACGATTCCGAAATATTCGTTACGTTGCGAGAGATAAATAAGCTTATTAACGAAAATGCCGGCGTGAAGCGCACGATACGCTTTCTTTATGCGCTGCGTGACGACATGTTCATTAACACCGATCGCACCAAATTCTTCGAATTCATCATCCCCGTGATTCCGATCATTAACAGCTCGAACTCGATCGACAAGATGCTGGAACAGGGCAAGCGACTGGCTCTGGATGATCGGCTTGATCGGCAGTTCCTGCGAGAGGTGTCGCGCTATCTCAATGATTTGAGGCTTATCCAGAACATATTCAACGAGTATGCTATCTACGCCGCGAACCTAGAAGCCGACGGTGATAACGATCTGAATGTGACCAAGCTTCTCGCCGTCCTTATCTACAAAAACGTCTTTCCTAAGGATTTCGAAGCGCTGCATCGCGGCAGCGGCAATCTCGCACAGATTCTCGACCGTCACGACGAATTCATCGCGCATGGTGAGGCGGGCTACAGAGCGCAGATTCAGCGCCTGGAAGACGAGATCGACGTCGCGGAACGACAAATCCCGTCCGATGTTCTGGAATTGCGCCGGATCTACGCGATGGCGCTCATTGAGAAGACGCCGTCCTACATATCGCAAATCATGGTGAACGGACAGAATTGGTTCGAGATCTCATCGATCGCCACGATCGATACGTTTGATCAGCTCATCAAAAGCTCGAATGCCTCTTTAAGGTCGCCACAAGGTCATCATGCTCAGCTCAATCCTTCGATGATTGCGGCGGAGGTTGATCCGTCGCGAACCTATCAGGAACGCAAGAAGGAGATTGAGCAGAGGGCAGTTGAATTCAGGAATACCACCGCCAAGAAGCTCCGCGCCTTGCGTGCGAAGAGCGCGAGCCTGCGCGTCGCCAAATTCAACGAGATCATTCGGCTCGACACCGACGGGCTAGACGAACTCTTCAGTGCCTTCGGCAACAGGAGCGAACTGGCGCGCTTCCTTATCCTCGAAGGGCATCTCGACGACACATATTATCAATACACGTCGCTATTCCATGCGGGCCGCCTGTCTCCGAATGACAACAAATATCTGATCAAGATCCGTGGCTTCATCACGCCGGAACCAGGCTTCCCGATCGACAACCCTCGAGAAGTCATAGCCGCGATGCGCGATGAGGATTTCCGTCAGAGCTACGTGCTCAACGTCAAAATTGTCGATTGTCTGCTTTCTGATCCGGTATCCTATGGATATCACGTCGATGCCATGTTTGGCTATCTGGCGTCCGAATTCGAAACGATCGATGCGTTCTTCACGAGCTATTACGCTTCCGGAACGCAGGTGCCCACATTTGTCGCCGGCATGGTCCGGTCATGGCCTGGCTTCATCCCGGCGACCCTCGCCAACCCTAGGCATCTGTCCCACCTCGCGCAGCTGATCGCGCATTTACCGCTCGCCACACTCGAGGTGTTGCCGAGAAAATACGCCGAACTTTCGGAATTCCTCGCGGCCAATCTTGCCGAGATACTGGCGCTGGGCGTCGGCTGCGAACCGTCGAGGCTGGAAGCGCTGGGCTTCGAATTGGAAAGCCTGCGCAGCGTCGATGGCTTCCCCGGCATCGCGCGCTCGCTGTTTGAGGCGGGCCGTTATGCGCTCACCATCGACAATCTCGACTACGCCTTTGAGGACGTCCTGGGCGAGGGCGACATGCAGTCCCTGCACACGCGGCATTATACCACCATCGCCCAGATCGCGAACGCCCCGCTTACCGCCAGGATCGAGCGTGAATTCGCGGGCCATCTGAAGCTCGTCCTGCTGGGCCTTCCTGAAAATCGGCGAGAAAGTACCGCCACCATTCTCGCTCTCCTCGCGCGAGACGACGCGGATTTCGACGATCTGGTCACCTTTCTCCGGACGCAGTCGGGCGTCATCCCCATTTTGGGGGATGTGCCAGCGCGCTTCCAAAGCCCGGCGTTTCAATTGGGCCGGATCGCGCCGTCCTGGGAGAACGTCCGGGCTTTCCTCTCCAGCGAGGCATTCGATGCCGAGAGCCTCACCACCTTTCTCAATATGGACGCGCCGCGAGCGGCGCTTTCGGCCGAACCAATGCCCGAAGACGAAGGCGCGCCGCCGCTCCATCGTTTCCTGATCGAGAATAATGGACTGACCGAGGCGGCCTATCGAAATTTCGTTCGATTCTTGCCGGAAGGCTTTTCGCGATTCCCGGAGGGCGTGGACGCCGCCAAGCTGCGGATCTTGATCGAAGAGGGAAGAGTCGCCTTTTCGGGTGAAGCGCTGGATTTCCTCAGGGACCATGATGACCTTCGGCTTGCCTTCGCGAGCAGAAACATCGAGTCATTCCTGAAGACGCAGGCCAGTCTTTCGATCGACGACGATTTCCGCGAAGCCCTGCTTGGCAGCCCGATCAGTGACCAGCACAAAGTGACAATCATTCGATCGATGGATCTTGCTCAGCTCTCTGGGCTCGCGACACGGGCGCGCATCGTGGGCGCCATACTGGAAAGAACCGGAGCCGACCTGCCCGGGCTCAGCGCGGGCCCCGCACGCGGTATCATCTTGGCCACGCGGCCGATCGAGGTTCAGGTCAGATTGTTCAATCGCTTCCAATCGCTTCTAAGCGACGGCGACGTCCGCGAGATCCTTGCCGTGCTCCCCAGGCCCTTCTCCGAGATCAAGCGAGGTTATGGTATTCCGCTGCTCGAGAACACGCAGACCAACGCTGCGCTGGCAGCTTGGCTCGTTTCGCGTAAAATCATCTCGTCTGTAGGCAAAGGCTGGTTCGGCGAAATTCGCATCAATCTTTTCCGGCGCGACGCCGAAGAATAATCGGATGTGCGTAGCCTTCCATGAACGGCGAGGGTTAGTGGATACCCGGGGCAACTCGAAAAGCTGAAGGTCCGCGGCTGGATCGGTGAGCGACCGAAATCAGGGCGCATAGATGCCGCTCACTTTGGGCTGAACGAACCACCGTTTAGCCCGCCGCCGCTCCAAACCAGTGATTCCGCTATCGATCAGCATTGCCGAAATGCGGACTGTCTGCATCCGCTAACTGGGTGGACAGTGGCTGTTTGGGTGCACGATGTGGCCAGTGGTCTTGCCGGTGCCGCGCAACGTCAGATATCCCGATAGGATGTGAACCCAAACAGGATCAGATTCTGATACACGAGTTAAGTGATGCGCGACGGGCGTCCGGCTGGTCGCAGCGGACCCTGGCGGACCGGATCGGTGTCGATCCGCAAACTATCAAGCGGCTGGAGAAGGGCGTTGGCTCGGTGCAAACCCTCATCGCGGCCATGGCGGCGCTGGACTTTCGCCTGACCGGTCTAGCGGCGGGCAAGACCCTGGCAGAGCAGTTGCGTGCGGAGCGGCGCAAGCGGTCGATGTCGCTGAGGGACATGGCGGAAAAGACCGGCCTGTCACCGACGACCATCGCCAGCCTCGAGCGAGGCGGCGGATCGGTCGCCAGCCTGCTGCGCCTGCTGGCCGCGATCGCACCGAACGCCCGCCGCCGCGCGCCCGAACGATCCTATTGGGGTCAAGGCGACAAGGACGATCGCGACATCCGCTTCACGCCGCCCGATTTCATGGCGAACGTCTACGCCGCGTTCGGCGAGATCGACCTCGACCCTTGCGGGCATCCGCTCAGCCCGGTCGTCGCGGATCGTCGGATCCTGCCGAGCGAAGGCGGCGACGGGTTGGTCGACGACTGGTCGGGCAAGGTCGCCTTCGTCAATCCGCCCTATTCGCAGCTGCTGCGCTGGCTCCGGCGTGCCCATGACCAATGGCGGGCCGGCAAGGTCGAGACGGTCGTCTGCCTTGTGCCGGTCCGAACCGACTCCGCCTGGTTCCACGAGACGCTGAGCGCTGACGCGGACATCTACCTGCTGCAGGGCCGCGTCCGCTTTCTCGATATACGGGGCAAAAGCCAACAGACCCCGTTCTCGCTGATGGTCCTGACACTGGGTGCGACGCCCCAGCAGAAAGAGCGCTATGCCGAATTGGTCCCCGGCTTCTGGCTGACCCGCAGCGTCACGGCGGCATCTGCCGATCGGCGTCATCTATCGCTGGTCCGGTAACTCGCCAGCGCCAGTCCATAATCGGTGTCGCCGCCACCATCACGCTGCCTGCGACCAGACCTGATATCGCCCGTCATCGACCACGTTGCTGCCGAGGGCCAGCTGGCGGGCGAGCCAGACATGGGCGCGCGCCATGCCGTCGGTAACGTCGCCGGCGGGCTTACCGTCGATGTGTAGGATCTCCCCGGGCGCCAGGCGGTAGTGGCCACGGGCACCGGGCTGCGGCAGGACGACGCCCCGGGTGCCGCCCTTCGACAGGAACAGCCGGCACTGCGTCTGGATGTGACAGATGTCACCGCGCACCATGAAGACGATCATGCCGGTCAGCGCATGCCGGCCATCATCGTCCGTGCCATATTCGAGGTGGAGGACATCGGCGTCGCTCGCCCGCGCCTGCCGGGCAAGCCGGACCTTGCCGTCCAGGTCGAGCCGGTTGCCGCCGGTGAGCACGATGCCTTCCTTCAGCTTGCGGTTGCCGAGCAGCAGCCGGGCGACGGCTTTGGTGCAGGCGGTCTCGAACGCGTCGTTGGTCATGGTCATCGTCTTGCTTCCTTGTTTCATCCCCGCATCGGGGCCGCTTGCCCTCCTCCTCATCTCACCCCCCGGTTCCTGCGGCGGCAGGCGAGCACGATCTGTGCGGCCGCACTCTCCAGCCCGGCGGCGCGGTCCCACGCGCTGTCCCAGGGCGGCCGGATGCCGAGCTCGAGACCGTCAGGGCCGATCTTCACCGACTGACCGCCGTCGTCGGGCACGAGGTGCAGGCTGCGGTCGCGGTGGCGGAAGAAGCTGAGGTCGGTGAGCAGCAGCGGGCCGCCGACCGAGCGCAGCACGACATCGACACGGACCGGGTCGATGGTCTCCGGGTGGAAGCCGTGGCGGATGAGCATGACGTCGCGCCGGCGGGCCGCGGCACAGCGCAGCAGCGCCTGATCGAACAGCCGGGCGGTGACCGGGGTCACCGAGACGATGACGTCGTGGACCGGGAAGTCGACCGCGGCGGGCAGACCGGTGTTGCCGTAGAGCTGGTCGGGTTCGTCGGGCTCGAGTTCGGCAAGGACATAGTGGAGGAGTGCGACCGACGCGGTCGGCAGCACTTCGTGGATCATGTTGGACATCGGGGGCCTTCGGGTCTTGGCGTGATCCCCGGACCGGGTCGGTCCGGATCAGGCCCCCTTCGATTTTCATTCTCGTCAGGGGCTTCGCGTCGCCCCGACCGTCTTTCTCCTCAGTCCTGCCGCCGGCAGCGGTCGCGGCCATCGCGGCGGACCAGCTCGGCGAGGCGCGCATAGCCCCAGCGGTCGAGCGCTCGGGCGCTGTCGGCGACGCTGATGCTGCCGTTGTGCTGGTCGATGGCGGCAGGGCAGCGCGCGGCGATGATCGTCAGCATGGTGAGGCCGACCTCACCGGTGGGCTGGCGTTGCCACCATTGCCCGGCGACCACGCTCAGCAGCAGCAAGGTCGCGGCAATGCGGAACACCCAGGGATACCGGCGTTGCTTCATTTTCTTTCCTCCAGCGGATCGTTCACACTGGCGGCAGCTAAGCGACGACAATCGCTGTCTAATCCAGTCACGGCCGTCTACGGCTGTGACTCACGTCGGGCAGCGAAAACCGCTTCACCCGCACAACATGACTTGGTTCGTTAACCGGTCCGGCATATGGATGGCCTGTTCGCCAGCAGGCGGACCGAGGCGTGGAAACCTCGCTATTAGTAGCCGAACGCCCGGCCCGAACCAGTTTCGGCCGGGAGGCGCACGCGTATGTCCAGGGTCCCTCCGGGGGCCTAAAGGCGTGCGCGCTCGTCTAATAGCGAGTTTCCAACTTCCGGCTCACGGGCCGGCACCGCCTCGTTTCATGGGGCGGTGCCGCCGGCTGGAGGAGCCATGCACCGCCGGATACGGGGGTGTGCATGGTAGAGGGATATCGCCGGCGATGGCGCGCGGCGCTTCATACAGGATCGGTCGTCTCGGGCGCATTGCTGCTCGCCGCATGTGGCGGTGGCGGTGGCGGCGTCAGCACGCCCGGCACCAACGCGCCGCCGGTCGCTACGCCTGCACCCACACCAACACCCCCGCCTGCACCCACCCCGCCGCCGACGGCTGCTGACGGTGCAGAATACAAGGCATCCGCCGCCGTGGTCGGCGCCAGGGCCGCCTATGCCTATGACAGGAGCATCACCGGCAAAGGTGTGACCATCGCCGTCATCGACACCGGCATTGCGGTGAACGGTCCCGAATTCGCCGGCCGCATCTCGCCCGACAGCAAGGCGTTCGAGAACAGGATCGCGCGCTGCCCGACCTGTGCACCCGAGACGGTGACCTTCGCGCTCGACGATCTCCAGGGGCACGGCACCGAGACCGCCTCGGTCGCGCTGGCAGCGAGGAACGGCACCGGCGTCCACGGCATCGCCTATGACGCCACGCTGCTGGCGCTGAAGATCAGCGGCCCCGACCTCGAAGGCGTCACCGCCACCTCGCCGATCAGGGAGAGCAGCGCTGCCAACGCCATGAACATCGCGCCCGCGATCCGCTACGGCGTCGACAAGGGCGCCTTCGTCCTGTCGCTCAGCCTCAACGGCGTATCGAGCGGCCAAGCCGCGGCAGAGCAGAAGGCGGCGATGGATCAGGTCGCCCGCGCCGACCGGCTGCTGGTCGAATCCATTTCCAACGATATCGGCGACGACAGTGCCGCCGCCGGCACCATCGCGCGCAACCTCGTCGGCGACACTCTCGAGAACCGGGACTGGTTCCTGTTCGGCATCCGTGTCGATGCCGCGCTGCGCGCGCCCGCCGGCAACGGCCGCCCCGGCGATCTCGCCGACCGCACGCTGGCGGTGGTCGCCACCGGCGTGCAGGTCGTCAGCAAGGACGGCAACCTCGTCACGACGACGGGCAACAGCTTTGCCGCGCCCGCGATCGCGGGGGCCGCGGCCCTGCTCAAGCAATACTGGCCGCAGCTCGGCGGCAAGGCGATCGCGCGCATCCTGCTCGATACTGCCACCGATCTGGGCGACCGGGGCGTCGACCAGATCTACGGCGCCGGCCTGCTCGACATCGAGCAGGCGATGAAGGCGCAGGCGCCCGCCAGCGCCTTTGCCGCTGCCGACACAGTGCTGGCGCGCTACTCGTCGCTGACGCTGTCGGGACCGTTCGGCAATGGCGGTGCGCTGGCAGCCAACACCGCCGCGATGACGGTGCTCGACCGTTATGGCCGCGACTACCGGATGACCGGGTCGGCCGCGCCGCGCAGTCGCGGCTCGGGTCTGCTCGCCGGCGCGATGCTGGCGCCGGTCGATCCGCTCTGGCTGACGCCGCCGCTAACCGACATGCGGCTCGGCTTCACCTCCGCCACGGCCGGGCCTTGGCAGGGTGCCCGGTCGAACCGACCTGCCACCATTGCCTTCTCGCCCGCACCGGGTCAGTCGATAACGCTCGCTGCTAACATCGCCATCGGCCAAGGTGCGAGTATCAGCGGCTCGGCACTGCGTGGCGTAATCGCGGCACCGGTCGGCCAATCCTTCGCTTGGGTAGGCAGCGGCTGGTCGGCGGGCTTCGCGTCGGGCACTGCGCGCGATGGTCGTGCCGCCTTGCGCACGGTGTCGCTGACGACACCGGTGGGCATCGGGGTAGAGCTATCGGACCTGACCGAACAGGGCCAGGTGCTCGGCCTGCGCGGCGCCACCAGCTTTGCGCTGTCCGGTGGCCGCACGACCCTCGCCACGCTCACTGCCAGCCGAGCCGTTGCCGGCCTGCTGCTATCGGCACGGGCTACCGCCGCCTCGACCAAGGTCGAGGGCGGCTCCGACCTGCTGCGCTTCACCGGTCCGCTGGTCGGCCGCGCCTTCGCAGTCGATGCGGCGCGTCGGCTGGTCGGTGGCACCGCGACGCTCGGGCTTTCGTCACCGCTGCAGCTGGAGCGTGCCCGCGCCACCTTGCAGGCGCCGGTCGCCTACGACCTGATGAGCGGTGCGCTCACCACCCGCACGGCGAACATCGACCTGACGCCGACAGCGCGCGAGCTCGATGTCGAGCTTGGCTGGTCCACCACCTTCGGCCCGGGCCGGTCGCTGCGCCTCGGCATCGCCCACGCCGTCAACGCCGGCCACGTCGCCGGCGTTCACGACACCGCCGGCTTCGCCACGCTGGTGCTGCGGTGATCCGCATCTTCCGGGCTCGCTCGCCGCCCACGCGGATCGCCGCCGACCAGTAGACCACCACCGACATCGGACGTGCCACGCCGGGATGCCTCCCGGCGAACGACGACGCACGTCCCACGCACAAGGACCTATCATGATGACCAGAATCACCGCCACCGCCGCCCTGGCGTTGCTCGCCGCCTGCGGGTCGGCATCCGTTGCCGAACAGGATGCCAGCGCGCAGACGAGGGTCGCCGCCAAGCCGCTCACGATCGCGGGCGTGCGGATCGGCATGCCGGCGACCGAGGTGCAGGCCGCGCTCGCCCGCGACGGCTGGAAGGTCGAGACCTTCCCCGGCCATGACTGGGCGACCGCCGTCGAGGAGCAGAAGCGCCAGCAACGCGGCGCCTCCTCGTTCGACCTGCCCCGCACCGGCCTCGCTACCATCCAGGCGAACAAAGGCGACGAGGCGCTGATCGTCTCGTTCCGGCCGGTGCCGACGGGCGCCGAGGTCAAGGTCGTCAAATACGAGGCACCGATGGCGGGCCGCACGGGTGCGCAGCTCCGGGCGCAGCTGACGCAGCGCTATGGCGCACCGACGCGCGCCGCTTCACCACAGCTTCCGCTCGATCTGACCTGGTGCAGCGCGGGCGAGCCGTGCCGGTCGGCCTATGGAGCCGCCAAACCCGCCCTGCATGCTCAGGAAGACGTCTACCACAAGGCCAGGCTCATCTTGATGGAGGGCAGCGACACCGAACGCGCATGGCAGGCACAGCTGCAGCGTGCTGCTGGTGGCGGGGCGCCGGCCAAGTCGTCGTTCTGACGCCACTATTACACCGGGATGGCAGACGGGGCGGCCTTGGCCGCCCCGTCAATGCTCACGTCAGGCCGCAGCGGCGAGCCGCTCCCAACCGGCGCGGAACGCTGCCCATTCCTCCGCCCACAAACCGTGTGCGGTGTCGGTCAGATCCTCGTGTTCGGCGAGCCAGCCGCTCGGAGTATGCTGGCGGGCAAGGATGCAGATATGCGCGTGGGGCAAGGCCCTGCTCAGTTCATCACCCGGCGTATGCAACGCGACCACGCTGGTCAGCCGGCGCCCTCGTGCCAGATGGATCGTGGCGTAGGTCGCGGCCATGTCGAGCAGGTCGTGCCCGGGCATGTCCTCGTCACCGCGCACGGTGATGACCGCCGCCAGCAGCCGCTGGTGCGGGCGCGTCGCCGCGTCGTAATCGTCGAGCAGCCGGGTGAGCGCGGTGTCGGCGACGCAGCGCGCCAGCACGACCCGGTGATCGCGCGCGGTCACCGGCATTCCGCAGGCCGTCGTCGGCGTGTTGGCCGCCGGTTTGATCGGCGAGAGCTTCGCGCCGATCAGCGCCGCGACGCTGTTCGCCTTCTGCTTGGCGCGGGGACGCAGCAGCGCGAAGCCGACACCGTCACAGCCAGGTTCGCGGACATCGTAGAGCGTGTCCATCACTTCGCTTGGGCTCTGCCACGTCGTCGTCACAGCCGTCTTCTTGGTCTTCATCAGGGTATTTCCGTCTTCAAGCGGCGCGGGGCTGCTCCCGCGTCGCCAGGTCATTTTTCACCATCATGGTGCAGCCGACAGGCTTCCCTCCTTCATTCAACGTCCGGGCCCGGCTCTCCCGCCGCCGGGCGGGGGGCCGGTCACATCATCCAGTCCCTTGCTCAACCTCGGCGGAATGCGCCGCTGCTGGCGGTCGCCGATCATATCGTCGGGGTTTTCCATCGCCAGGGCGGGCTGCTGCGCCGTGACGCCGAAGCTCTCGGTATCGTTTCTCGTTTCCCTGCTTCGGATGTCGGCCTGGGTGACAGGCGCCGGGTCAATTCGCCGCGTCGTATCCGTATCGTGAGCCGGATCGGACCGGTCGCGGCGCTCGGGCTCCGACCACGTGGCGGTGCCAGCCGATCGTGCGGCCTCGTCGCGCACGGGGGCCGCCTTCCGCTCGCCTAGCGGCTCGCCGGCAGCATCGCGCACGGCACCTGAACCGGCGCCTCCCGAACCGGCTGACGACGACGCAGGCGGCGATGCGACCGGCAGCTGCGGGATCGTCGGCACTGACCGCGCGAGCAGCTCGCGCGATCCCGCGATCGCAGCCCTTTGCCGCATGGCTGCTGCCGTGAGCTGATCCGCGACCGCGTTTCCAGAAATGGCGAGGTCCGGCAGCGATGCCATGGCGTTGGTCAACCGCATCCGCACCATGTGCAGACGATGGCGTTCGGCCATGCGTTCCCCGGCACGCACAAGACGCTCGTTCGTCGAGGGATCGATCAGTGCGCTGGCCTGATGGATCCGCAACAGGGCCCGGTCGCGGAGAGCCGCGATATCAATATCCAGCCGTTGTCGGTCGAGCGCGATGCGTTGCCAATTGGCCACGAGCCTGTTCAGGACACCATCGGAGGCCGACATCAAATCCGGCAGGGGTTCGGCGGCACGGGCGGCAGCCTCTTCCAACGCCTTGCGCCGCCGCTGCCGCGCGACAATCCAGGCTCGGGCGGCGGCAAGCTGCTGATCGAGCAGCATAGGCCATTGGATCCGCGCCGCTGCAGCACGCAGTTTGTCCGCCAGGACAGGTTTGGCCGCTTCGATCGGTTGCGAAAGCGTGCGCAGGCGCTCGGGTCCGTCGGCATCGCCCAGCCGGGCGGCAACGACGTTGCGGCACCTTACCAGTCGGTCGTCGTTGGCCGTCAGCCGGCTGCGCAGAAGGTCGCGTGCCGCCCCAAGGCGGCCGATCGCCAGATCGCGCATCCCATGAGCCTTGACGATGACGGCCAGGCTCTTCCGTAACACGGCAACGCGCTCGCCCATGCGGCCGAGGTCGTCGCACCGGGCCTGTGCACCTGCTAGGCGGCGCGATACCCAGGTCTGTCGCTGCCCCTGCTTGGGCGCAGGCGGGCCGAGACCGCGGGCGCGGTTGGACAGGTGCGTATAACGCTGCCCGCTGCCAGCCGCTGCCAGCGTGACGTTGATCGCGTCGGTCGCCAGTTTGCGGCGCGTCGCTATGCCTTCCGGCGTGTTGACGTCGGGCAGCTTCGATACGGCAAAACTCCAGTCATAGTCACCGTGCCGGGTGGCAGGCCGGAGCGAATAGACGATGTGGCAGTGGAAGTTGCGCACGTCGCCCGCCGGATCGGGTTTGTGCATGCCGACCGTATAGGCGATCCCGCGCTCGTCGAAATAGCGGCAGTAGTTCCGCACCGCCGTGCACCGCTCGGGTGCGGTCAGCGAGGCGGGCAGGGCGATGATCTCACTCAAATACACGTTGGCGTTGGCACGATCGTGCTTCTCGATCGCCTCGCTGGCGCGGTGGAAGGCCACCAGCTCGGTGCGATCCTGGGCGATGTTCGACCACCAGCCGGCTTCGCCGCCCTCCAGCGCCTCCTCGCGCGTGATGTACTGAGCGGCGCGTTCGCCCTCGCCGTCGCGCCATGCCCGACCGGTCTTCGAGCCGAAGCCGCGCGCGGTCACTGCGAAATGGATCGACCGGGTGCCGCCCGACACGGCATTGGCGATCGCCAGCCGGCTGCTCATCGCCTTGCCGCCCAGGCGATGGAAAAGCCGCCGCGGTGTCCGCCTCTGGGTTTTAGGTCGATCGGATTCGGGCACCTGGACACGGATCCGGCGGTTCATCGCATGGGCGCGCTCGCGGTCCTCCTTCGCGCGCGCCCGTTTGTAGCGTCTGGCGGAGGCCCGGTCCTCGGTGGCGGCGGAGCGGCTGTCACGCGTCGCCCGGTTCCGTGCGCTACGGGCATCGGCAAGCGCGGTCGTGATCGCGGGCGACCCTTTCCTTACCTGTCCGAGCTTCATCGTCCTGGCCCCTGCCTGTTGGATGATGGGGGTGGCGAAGCGCGTTTTCAGGGCCGTCCGGGCCAGGAAAACACTTTATCGCGCACCACCCCCCTCTCACTCTTCCCCTTATGTAATCCTAACCCGTGGTGGACGCACCCCTCCGACCGTCAAGGGTGGGGGGAGGTTGGAGTCAGAGTGTCGATCGCCATCCGATCTTGTCGACATGACCCTGCCGCCTTCACCACCGTCGCTCGACGGCCTGCTGACGCAACTCGAGGAACTCGACGCGTGGATCACGGCGGAGCAGGAGATCGAGCGGGCCAAGCTCGGTGAACTGCGGCGGCAGGCGAAGGCCCGGCCGTTCCGGCGTGGCGGTCCCGGATCGATCGACACGCGCAAATACGCGATCGGCGGTGCCGTCGTCCTACTCGCCGGCGAGATCGATGCGACCACCTTGCTCGGTCTGATGGCGCAGACTGACATGATGCTGAAATGGATGGCCGAGACGCGGCTGGCGGGGGGACCCCAGCCGTTCGGCACCCTGCTGCGCGCGGTCCTCGGCGATCCGCGCAAGGCCGACTGGTGCCGACGCTGGGGCGGGATTATCGAGTGGGCGCACCGCAAGGCGCTCTACGACGCCAGTGTAACCAGTTTCGAGGCGTCCGGGCGGGCAGGGCCGAACGAGCCCTGGCGGCGCAAGCCGATCAGCGATGACCAGGCCGACCTGGTCGAAACGCTGTGCCGCATCCTCGGGACGCCGGCCCCTGCGCTCGCGAACAGGGGCGCGGCGTACGAATGGATCAAGGACCGAGGCGGCAACCCTGCCCATTGGGCACCGCCGCCGCATCCCGATAGCTGGAGTGACGACGATGACGCCTGAGCCCGACGATATCGAGGATATCGACGAAATTCTGGCCCACCTCGATGAGAAGCGACGGGCGCTCGAGACGGCAATCGCCCTGATCGAAACCGAACAGTCGGCCGGGCGGACCGGCCACTCCGCCTACAGCCGCGCGGTGATGATTCGGGACGACTATCGCAAGCTGCACGACATCGCGCAGGCCAAGATCGCGGAGGCGCTGGCGACCTTGTCGAAATCGTAATCAGCACCCGCTATCCTCAGGCTAAATGGAACGCCGAAACGGTGAGCAGGACCATGGCCGCCGAAAAGAACCTCGCCCGATCCCTCTCCGCAAACTTCGGCCGGTTGACCCGCGAGGTACTCGTCGCGTTTCCCCGGTCCGGGTTCGATCTTTACCGAACGATCGTCCGGCTGCGGCACGGCATCTGGGGCGACGACCTTACCACCGGGCAGAAGCGTGACGCCCTGTTCGGCACCAGGGGATGGGACGATCTCCCGATGGCGGTGCTGGCAGCCCGCTATCTTCAGCTTCCTACCGATCGCCTTCCCCACACCCGAAAAGACCTCGCCGACCTGTGCCGATGGCTGATGTCGCGCGATGGCGACGAGACCCTGATCGACACCTGCGTGCGCGGCTGGGCCGGCGGGGACACGCCACTCATGGCCCTGGATGGGTTCGTCGACGAGCTGTGGCGGAGGCAGGAGCAGGATACGCCATTCTTCACCGCCGTCGTCCGCGGCCAGCATCTGATCGCACTCGAGATGATCGCATCACGCCGATTGTCGCCTGCGCTCGACGATGATCTGGCAATCGGCATCCTCGCCCGCATGGCGCTGATCTGGGCGGCGTTCGATTGCCAGGCGACGGCTGCGCGCGCGAGGCGATCCATGACCCGGCCAATGGGCTGGCTGATCATCGGCGCTGGTGCACGGATCAGGGCATCGACGTTTGTCTCCGTCTTTCGACCGATTGCCGACGCCCTGCGCAAATTCGTCGGCGGCTATCGCACTGGGGAGGTCGGGATCAGCCCGGAAAAGCCGCGAAGCCGTATCCCGGCGGTCATGGATATCCGAACCATCGCGACAGCCCATGCCGAGCATCTCGATGCGGCAGAGGGAGCATTCGCGCTCGATCCGATTCTCAACGAAGTCGTCACCCGCAGCGGCCAATCCAGTAACCCGTTCTTCGTACAGGTCAGCCAGGATCGGACCGACAGCGCGTTCGGCGATCGGCAGCTCAGCCAGTTCTGGTATGCCGGCCTGCTGCCGCTCCAGATCGTCGGCATGGCGGCGATGCGGTTGGCGCAGATGGAGCAGCAGCTTGAGCCCTTGCTGCACGATACCGTGGCGCGCGCGCGGCAGTCGGGCGCTAAGCCGCGACTGCTAATGCCGGATTTCGATGATCTGCCTTTACTGCCGGGGTGGAAGAGCCGCTCACGCGACATAGCGGACGCGCTTCGTGGTGCGGTTCTTCGGGATGCTGATCGTCATTCCGTCCGGCAATCGCGTGCCCGTGACGCTGGCACCGATGAGATGATGGATGGTGCCGCGCACGACGATCAGTTCATCGCTGCTGTTCGGGTGTTTCTTGCTCGGGCAGGTCGATACGGGCCGGTGATGGGCAGGGAGGCCTGGACCGAGCGACGCCAGGTGTTCGATGAACTCGATGTTGCTAGCGGCATGAGGTTTGGCACGGAGCCACGTTATCCGGTTACCTAGTTTCAATTGTTGCCAAATGAGTGCAATCGTTATTCTGCCAGTGCTTGATGCTGGTATATCATGACGGCTTTGAGCCCTCGTTAATTGGGACAAACCCGTCATTCCCGCCAGTTTGCCAAAAGTCGGCTTCCGAACTGAGCCGACATCCTCGGGTTAAGCCACCTTGGCTCATTGAACGAGTAACGCTGGCTGATAGCTGCGCCAGCCAGGTATCGACAAGCCGAAGTGTTGGTCGCGGCGCGAGGTATAGACCGTGGGGACCTCCGCACCTCAGTACCGCCGGAGGTCCCTTTAGACACATAAAGCGCTCGACCGCGCCGCACTCCATAGTATCGACTAACGTCAGGCAGCATCGCAAGACAACCGATCGGCACCAGGGGGTATGATGGCAGAGAACCCATCACAGGATTATCGCGTCCAGTTCGTGACCGAACGCGCGATTTCGCGGCAGAGCGAAGCCGGCACGATTACGATCGCGCCAAGTTCGGACAGCTGGAATGATTTCGGCGAGCGCATCCTCATCGAGATCGCGATCCAGCCGCGAAGCGAGACCCCATTCGCGCGCGAGCGGCTGACCTTCCGCGGCTTCTTTGGCTTCGTCGAGAAGCAGGCCGGCAAGAGTGATACGCTGCATTTGCGTGACGCCGTCGATCAGACTCCCGACATGCCTGTGCCGGCCGACAAACTCCCGGACTACTTCACGATGCTGCCCGACATGGCGAGCTATCGGCGGATCGTCGGCGATCTCGGCCCGGAGGAAGCACGGCTCGCACTGCGCGCGATGAACGACATCGTCGAGGCCGATGAACGGCCAATCAACCGACCCTGGCTGCGCGCCGCGCGCGAGAGTCAGATCTTTCTCAACGCCTTCCTGCGCCATAGCGAACCCTATTTCACCTGGAAGAATGCGGCACCGATCCTGCGCGGCGTCGAATATGAGGAGCTCGACCGGATTTCCGACGGGCTCCATATCAAATTCCGGCTCGCCGGCCGGCCCAACGACCATGACCTCACCTTCCGCTTCGCCGATGGCGACGCCGTGCTGCCGCAGCGCTTCGCGATCGTGATCGGCAAGAATGGCGTCGGAAAAAGCCAGACACTGGCGCAGATCGTCGATGCCGCACTCGCCGGCAAGCCGAAGCTGACCGACATTCGGGGCGACCGGCCGCTATTCAACCGCATCCTGGGATTCTACCCGTCGGCGACCATCACCTCGGTGTTCCCTAGCGACCGGCGCAAGCGCGCGCGGGTCTGGTATCGGCGCTTTTCGATGGTGAGCGGGCGATCGCGTCAGACGACCAGCGATCTCATCGTCCAGCTCGCGCGCAGCATCGAGGGCATCGGCGGCACCAGCCGCTATGACATCTTCCTGAAGGCCATCACCGCGATCGACGGGTTCCGGGAGCTGGTCTTGCGCACCAAGAGCGGTGAGCGCGGTCCGGTCCCAGTTCACGGCCTCAATCGCGGCGCCGAGCAGGAGACCATCCGTCGCTACGCATCGATCAACACCCGCTCCGAACCCGTCCGAATGATCGACGGCAAAACCTATCCCCTGAGCAGCGGCGAACTCAGCTTTCTCCGGTTCGCGGCGCTTGCTGGCCTTTATATCGAGAACGGCACGCTGCTGCTGTTCGACGAGCCCGAAACGCACCTCCATCCCAACTTCATCAGCCAGTTCGTCGCGCTGCTCGATGGGCTGCTCGCGCAGACCGGGTCGGCGGCGATCCTCGCGACCCATTCGGTCTATTTCGTGCGCGAGGCGGTCGAGGAACAGGTCACGGTGCTGCGGTCGGATGAAGACCGTGCGATTACGGCGGAGACGCCGATGCTCAAGACTTTCGGCGCCGATGTCGGCGCGATCTCCTATTTCGTGTTCGGCGAGGATCAGCCCTCGCGGCTGGCGCTCGAAGTCGAGAACAAGATCATGGCGCAGACAGCATCGTGGGAGACAATGTTCGAGACCTATAAGGACCGGGTGTCGCTCGACCTACTCGGCGAGATCCGCGCGCGCGTCGAAGGCACCGATCGCGAGGCCGACGGACAATGAACCGGTTCGATCCGTCCGAGGATTTCGACGATGCCGGTGCGCTCGATGCGCTCGGCCTCAACACGCGCCTCAAATCCTATCCGGATTTCGCGGTCGAAATCCCTGCGCTCAAGGCCGGCTATCTCCAGTATGTCGCTGCCAGCGGTAACGCCCACGCCATCCTCAACGTGGCCCTACCCGACCCCATCAAAGCACAACTTAAGTCGCTTTACGCCAGCCCATCCAACGAGCTGCCGCACATCAACCGCATGCGCGCCGAGAGCGACGCCAATTGCTGCCCGATGTGCGGATCGTTCCACAGCGGCACGCTCGATCATTTGCTGCCCAAGACCGATTTTCCGGCTTTCGCGATCTTCGGCCGCAATCTCGTGCCGGCCTGCAAATGCAACAGCAAGCGCAGCACGCTCCTCACCGGACCCAATCCGGGCGAGCGTATCCTCCATCCCTATTATGACGACATCCTGGGCGAGCGGCTGTTCGTCGCGTGGTTCGAAGATCCTGGCAAAGTTCCGCGCATCACGCTGCGCCCGCTCCTTGACGCCGTTGATCCCAATTACACGGCGGTGCGGTTCCACATGGCCAACATCGTCGAACGCACGTCGATCATGCGCTATCTCAAGGCGAGCTGGATGGGCATGCTGCGGCGCCCGAGCCTCGCGGCGGCCGAGCTGCGGAATGTGCCTGCGACCCGCCAGGATCTCGATGACATTCTGACGCTCGAGCTTGACCGCCAGGACGATACCCATGGCAGCAGGAACAACTGGCGTTCAGTATTCATTGCTGGCCTGCTGGATGATCCTGTCCTCGACTGGCTGATCGCCGCTTTCCAGCGGCCAAACTATCAACCCGACGGCCCATTGCTCGACGGCATCGTCTAGCGACGCACCTTGAGTGGACTTACCATTCCGGCAAAGGGGGACCGGTCCAGAGCGAGTGTATTGTCGCGCGCCGAATGGATGAACTGGCGCCAAACATCGCCTATACAGGGACTGCGGCCTGACCCAAGCGCCGCCGAGGGGGGACGATTGAGCGACCGGAACGACATCATCGCAGCAGCGAATGCGGGCACGCTGCCCGAGCTGTTCGTCGAACGGCTGCGCCGTCACCGCACTGACGAGCTCGGCAAGGCTTTCCGCGCGACCCTTGCCAAACTCCACAATGACGGCACGATCGATGTGCTGGAACCTGCGCGGCAGATCGCGACATCACCGATCAACCAGCACGATTTCTTCACGGTGATGCACGTCTATAGCGATCTGATCCCGGCGCTCGACGCCAGCGTCCCGGACATGCTCGCCGCCGTCAAAGCCCTGTCGACGCGCGCCGGCGAAGATCTCGCCTCGGGCATGGCCAATGGCGGCTATCGGACCTGGGCCGAACAGGGCAGCCGCGCTCGCGACACGTTAGAGACAATCAACCCCGAGGATGGTGACGATAGCGCCTATGTCTTCCTGGCGTTGCAGGCGCTGGCCAAGACCGAGCCCGATGCGGCGCTCGACCGCGCGATCCTCTATGTCGGCGGCAATGCGGGTCCGGCGCGGTCGGCCGCGGCCAAGGCGATCGGCACGTTCGATCTTACCGATCCCGACCGCCGTACCCGCGCTACCGACGCGCTCGCTGCCCATGCAGCGAGCGCCGACGACAACAGCCTCGGCCATATCCTCTCGGCGATTTGCGAAATCGCTAAAGCTCATCCCGACACCCACACAAAGGCCGCGGCGCTGATCGACGCCAATATCGAACGCACCGGCGACCATGCGATCCACCAGCTATCGCTCGAACTGATGTTCCATGCCGACGAGCTACCGCCGGCAATCGTAAAGCCCCTGACCGCGATCATGCACCGTGTTCCGATCGGCAATCGCGGCACGATCCGCGACATTGGCGCGGCGGCGGGCAAGCTCGCCGACAAGAACCGCCTCGATGAAGCGCTGGCACTGATCACGCCGTTGCTCTCACAGCATGAGGAGCTGACCTCCCTCGAGCCGCTCGGCAGCCTAAACTATCATCTGCTGCAGTTACCGCCCGACGAACTCGCTCAAACCATCATCATCTGGCTGCTGGCGTGCGACCCCAATCTTGGCCGCGCTATCATGGCGCTGGTCGGCAACCATCATGGCGATGCGCCGCTCATCCTCGATCCTCGCTCCGCAGCCGCCAGCCTCGACGACCCCGAGCGGCTGCTGCTTGCCCACCGGGCGATCGGCTGGCTGTTCGTCCATCCGGTCACTGCCGCGTCGCTGGTGGTCGGCCTGCTCAACGGCGCCGGCGACGCTGCGCAGCGCACGATCGCCGAACTGCTGTTCGATCCGCTGCTGATCAACTTCTCGGGGTCGGTCGGCGACTGGATCGCCGAACAGGCCAAGGCTCCGGGTCATTCATCACAAGCCATCCTCAACGATCTCGTCACGCGGCTCGAGGCTTATATCCAGGGGCTGCGCGAGCCTGGCCGGATCAAGGAACTGCGCCCGTCCGAGCGCGAACGGCTGATCGAGAACCACCGCCAGCATGAGTCGATGCGCCAAGCCTATAAGGCATCGGAGAAAACCTCGATCCTCGCGTCGCTCGCAACGCGGCAAGTGCTGCTCTACGGCACGCGCTCGATCAGCTATTTCAAGGGAATGGGCGGCAAGCAGCAGCGCAGCGAGATGAAGATGCACAGCTTCAGCCACAGCATCGAATCGCCGCGCCTCAACATCCTGGAGCCGTTCGACCTCGACTATATGCTGCGCGTGTTTCGCGCGATGAGAACCGCGCCATGAAACTCGTCATCCGGGAATATCTGGCGTCGCTGAAGGAGCGCGACGAACTCGACGCGGTTCTACCCGACCTACTGACCGAACTGGGCTTCACGGTCTATTCGCGGCCGGCGCGTGGCACACGCCAATATGGCGTCGATGTCGCCGCGGTCGGCCCCGGCCAGGATGGCAACCGGCGCGTGCATCTGTTCTCGGTCAAGTCGGGCGACCTCGACCGCAACGAATGGAATACGGCAAGCCCGCAAAGTCTCAGACCGTCGCTCGACGAGATCCTCGATCATTATATCGCGAGCCGCATCCCGCCCGAATATGCGAGCCTCCCGATCGCGATCTGCCTAACCTTCGGCGGTGCGATCGACGAGCAGGTCCGCGCTGAAGTGACGGGTTATATGACCCGCAATACCACGCCTAAGATCAGCTTCGAGGAGTGGAACGGCGATCGGCTGGCGCAGGTCATTCTCGATGGCATATTGCGCGAAGAGCTCCTCCCAGCACAGCAGCGCAGTCACTTGCGCAAGGCCGTGGCGATGGTCGAAGAGCCCGACATCGCGCTCGACCACTTCCAGAAGCTTTTGCGCGCAATTGCCGACCAGCCCGCCACAACGCCCGCAGCCCGGCTCAGCCAGGCGCGGCTAATCAACATTTGTCTGTGGATCATGTTCGTCTGGGCGCGCGAGGCCGACAATGTCGAGGCGCCCTACCGGGCCAGCGAGCTGGCCTTGCTCGAGGTGTGGCAGCTACTGAAGACCGACATTGCCAGGACCTCGAGATCCGGCGAGGCCGCCAGCCTCGTGCTCAACGAACTGGCTGAGCTCCATTTTACGATCTGGCGTGCGCTGTTCGAGGACAAGATCCTGCCGGCGGCCGAGATCCGTCACGCGATCTCGACCGCGGTCGAAAGCCACGCCGCACTCGACATCAACCTGAAGCTGTTCGATCTCGTCGGCCGGCTGGCGCTGCGCGGGCTGTGGCTGGTCTGGCAATTGTCGCCGGCGAGCGGCCCCGTTGTTCTCACCAACGACTATCTCGACACGCTCCCGGCCCTCGTCAGAGACACCACCCGGGCGACCGTCAATCAGATCGACCGGCTGATCGAGGCCATGATGGCGATCGTCAGCAACAATCGCGCGCTTCTCTCGCCGATCGGCGACTGGCAGGCGATCGACATCGGTCTCGCTTTCACCCTGCTCGCCTGCCGTCCCGGCGCGCATGGCGCAATTGATCAATGGGCCGATGAACTCGCCAAGCACTCGATGTTCGCGTTCAAAGCGCATGGCCGCTACCCGATCACCAGCCGCTCCTACTGGGATCTGGTTGATCATCCGTCCGAGCGCAGCGACGAGTATCGCACCGCCTCGACCGAGGGCAGCATTCTCTATCCGTTGCTAGCGCTGTGGGCGGCGGCCAGAGGCGAGCAGGCGCTATTCGACGAGATCGCAAAGTTCAGCGAAGACGGCCTTGCACATTGCACGTTCCAGACCTGGCTTCCCGACGAGGACAGCGAGGACAATCTTTATCTGAACCGCGACAGCCACGGGGCGGCGCTAGCCGGTATTCCAGTGACCAAGGGCACGCACGACGCGCTCGATTTCATCCTCGCAGAGGCGAAGACTAACAAGCATTATGACCAGCTCACGGCGGTGAAGCTCGGCCATTGGCCGATCGTGCTGACCGCTTGCCGCGCACATCGCCTGCCGGTGCCGCCGCAAGTCTGGCGCGACCTGCTGCCCCATGTCACTCAGCCAGCCAGAGGACCGGTCCCGCCGCCAGATAACAGCGCGCCTGAGCCACCAGACGCTAGACCCGAAGACGCTCGCTAGACGCGGTCACCCGCCAGCACGGTCCCGCCACGCCGACAGAGCTTCGTCGATGTCGAACTGCGACGCGGATCTGGCGAACAACCGGGATGGGTCGCTTTCCTGGCGGTCCGCTTCCGTGCGCCGTTTGGACGGTGCCTTGATCGGTTTTCTGGTCTTCGCTGTGCTCGACTTGCGTTTGGCGCGCGCGGCCGCGCGCTTGTCCTTGAGCGGCACCACCCCGGAGACGTCGATCGTGCACACAATCGGTTGCGGACCGGTCGCGGCGATTTCGCGCATTGCCCGTGCGCGCGAATGAAGATGGTCCATGACGACGGAGAAGGGGACGAGTGGGTCGCCCGGCGCGATTTCCCAGCCGCCCGGGCGCGGTTGCTGGTGGACGAGGAGCAGGATGCCGTGACGCGCCGTCTCGTGGCGCAGATACTGACCGCAAAGTTGAACTTCGAGCGCCGCTTCCAGCTGCTTGACCGAGAGGCCATCCGCTACCTTGATCTCGACCGGCAAGTCGACACCGCCATGCCGGCTCGTCAGCGTGATGTCGGGTTCCTTTTCATCCGCGAAATGGGTTTCGCGCTGTACGGTATAGGCTTCCTCGCGCCGCTCATCGAGCTGGGTCGCAACCCATCGCTGGACCGCATTCTCGTCGGCCAGTCCCTGCAGCGTGTCGCCCTGCGCGAACTTGCCGTGAAGAAGATCATGCTCGATCGCTTCGAGCCTGCGCCGCGCTATCAGCTGCAGATCTTCCGTCGTGCGCGGCGCGCGATCGAAACTCTTCTCGAACACCACCACATCGGACGGCAGCCAAGCGACCAGCTCCGAATTCACCTCGGCATGCCGCTCGGCATGGATGCGCAAATGCTTGGGTTCGATCGGATAATCGGGGATCTCTGCCATGCGCCGGATCGCGGCCTGCGTGGCTTCGCCGGGCGTCTTCAGCAGCTTGTCGAAGATCATATGCCGCGCGTCCTGCGCCTCATCGCGTAATCCCGGCGAATAGACCTTGCCGTTCGCGCGCACGATGTCGTCCGCGGGCCGGACACCCTCGAACGCGATTATGAGCAATTGCTCGAGCCGCTCGGCGGAAAGAGGCAGTGGCGGTGCTACGGTGCGATTGAACCGGCTACCGAACAGACGCGGCAACAAGGTGCAGCACAAGGCGGCCTGGTCCTGACCGTCGAGCGTGCTCATTTTCTCTCGCAGCCGGTCGACGGCGCAATCGCCCTCGAGCGCAAAAAGAAGCAGCAGATAATAGGCTGCGACCACGGGGGCGGTCGCCGCCATCGCGCGCGCTTCGGCCAAATCCGCCAACCCCTCGGACGGGAAAGGCTGCGCCTGGATCAGCACCGAGACGATCTTCTCGAGCGCCACGGTTGCCAGATCGATGTGGTCGCGCAGATAATCGATCAGGTCCGGAACCAGCAGCCGGGCAAGCACGCCATCGGCATATTCGAGCCGGTCGAGCATCCCGTGGTCCACCTCATTGAGCCGGTCGAGCTGCGCGTGCGACGCCTGCCACAATACCGAGCGCACGGCCTCGGGATGCGCCTGGCTAAGCGATACGAGATAGTCAGGAAAGCCGTTGAGCTCGATCACGGCTAGCCGCGCCGCCTGCGCGGCGCAGGCCGAATCGAGCTGCTCCGCCCAGTTCGGGACCGTGGCTGCCGCCAGCGACATGCCGGTCAATGCCATGATGTCGAAGCTCGTGACCGTGCGGCGCTGGGCGGCCTCTTCGGCGGTTCCGGCCGGAACGCGCTTATAGGCGAACGCCATCAAAGCTTCGCCGAAGCGTCTTGTCATCTCCGGCCCGAACACCGGCTCGACCACATCGAGGCTGTCGATCGAGTAGCGCGAGCGCGACTGGGTCCGCCAGGAGAGGAACTGCCAGAGATGATAGAGGCGCGAGTCTACAGTATCGTCGGTCTGAGGCGACAAGCTGTCGAAGAAGTTCGGATCGTCACGGAGCGTGTTGATGAGCTTGACCCAGCTCTGGTCGCGCGCTTCAGCTTGGTCTTCATTGCGCTTCCGCGCCGCTTCGAACCCAGCCATCCGCTCGACCATCTCGGGCGTCTCAGGCGGCGGCGACCGCCAGGCCGCAAGCTGGGCCGAGAGCTCCGCATCGTCGGCGACGGCGTCGACGATGCGCTGCATGTCCCCGTCGGTGCCCCCGAACTGTCGCCAGAGCATATGCGCCGCGCGGAGCGCCGTCAGCCGATCCTGCCATTCGGTTCGCTCGCGCACATCGAGGAGGAGCCAATCGATGTCTGCAAGACTCAGCAGCACCGGCCATCCGAGATGCTGGACGAACCAGATATTGAGCTCGCCATCGTCACGTGCATAGGGATGCGTGCGCAGCCGCACGATCGACCGCCAGAGCGACGTGCGGCGGCGCCCCGACGATGCACCAAATGCCTCGCCCAGCGTCTTGAAGCTTGCCTCGGACCCGATCCGACGGTGCGATTCGTGCAGCAGTAGGACGAGATCCGTGACGACATCGGGGATGTCCGACGGATGATAGTCGAGGAGACGAAGCGCCGCGCTGGCTGCCATCTGCGAGAAGGCCTCGCGAAACGGCTTCTCGTCGTCGACCGTATCGCCGCTGAAATCGCCAGACCGAGCGACAACTTCGGTCAGGAAACGGTGCAAGTCTTCCCGGCGCGTCAAGGCCGCCGGCAGCTCACTGCCCAGTGGAAGTATGGTTGCAATGTCGTCCTCGCCCGTGACCCCGGCCTTGTCGATCAACGCGAAAAATGCCTCAACATCGATCTCTTCCGGGAACAGCGCGTCCAGGGCCTGGAGAATGATCGAGCGTGAGAGATCGGACCCATGCTCTGCAACGTGCCGTGCATAGGCGGTGCGATCTGCCCTCTCGCCAAGCTTCAGAAGAGCCCGGCCCGCGAGCAGCTGCGTGATCTCGTCGGTGCTGCGATCGTAGGCAACTTGGCGCACCACGGGCAGACCGCCTTTCTGGCCGCCGAAATCGACGAGGCGCAGCAGCAGATGCCGCGCTTCCTCATCGCCTTTGGCAATCTCCCACCAAACCGCGATATGGTCGTCGAGACCGGGATCGGCGAACCGCCGGAGCCCCTGCTCGCCGAACCAGAGCTTCTGCGGATCGATCGTCTCGACCTGCGCGAGCGCCGCCGCAAATGCCTTAACCCGCACCGGTATCGGCAACGACCCCGGATCCCCATAGCGCAGAAGATTATAGGGCGACCGAGCGATAAGTGAGTCAGCAATCGCATCATTCTCTCCGGCCAGCCACGCCGACACCTCGACCATCTCCGGCCGAACCAGCCGATAGCCATAGGTATCGGCGAACAGGAGATCGCGCACCACAGCCACGGGACACCCCTCAGCGAGAAGCCGTCCCAGCCAGCGCGCCAGCAAATAGCATCGCAGCGTCGCCTCATTGTCGTTGTGCAACCGCGCCCGGCCTAGCGTCGCCGGATCAAAGACCGGGCGCCCCAGCAGCAGAAGCCGTTCGCCGTCGGGCCAGTCCGGTAGGATCTCCTCGATCGGCATCGAGCGCTCGGGAGGCGACAGGTCAAGGCCAGCGGCAGGGACCCGCACGGAATCGCGCCCGCACAGCAAAAATGCTGCTCCAATCCGGTCGAGGGCGTGAGCCCCCTTCGCGAGATCGAGCGGATCGCGCTTGCGGCGAAGTGGATCGGGATCGAGCAGTCTCGCCTTTAAGCTAGCCTCGATCATTTCCCGAAGAGAGCCGAGCCGCTTATGATCGCGCCAGAACTCCACCATCCAACCAAGGTCCATCGGCCGCGCCGCGAATTCCCAGAGGCTGCCATGATCAACGGCAGCCAGGAGAGCATCGATCGTCTCGATGCCTGAGGCACGCGCGAAGCGCTCGACCTGCCAGCGGCTGAGCGGCTCCATGACCAGAACACCGATCTCTTCACGAACTCGTGGCGGACGTTTGTCCCTGTTCTGCAGCGTCGCGCGAACCTCGTCCGCGACATCTGTCGGCGGAGGGGGCGGCTCGGGCAGCGAGAGCCATTTCTCGACTGAGATGCGATCAGCCGTCTTATCCCAATCGGTATAGCGGCTCGAGATGTAGAGATGAACGCGCTCCTCCAGCCCGGCGATTGCATCGGCCAGCTTCCGACAGGCGGCGTCGAAATGATGTCCTTGGTCCTTGGCTTCGTCGACCGAGTCCACGAACAGCCAGCAAGGCGCGTCCGGGTCTGCCTGCCATTGCGCAAATCGAGCGCGGTCGGTCGGAATGAGCGACGCCTCGAGGCCGGCGTCCGCGACGTCGCGCACGGTCGCCTTGAAAGCACACTTGTTCACCTGACGCAGGGCGGAACATTGATAGTCGAACTCGCTGGACTTGCCGCTGCCCGCCTCGGCGAGGACGATGGTGCGGCGCTTCTCCAGCAGTTTGGGCCACGCCGGCGTGCCTTTCAGGTCGTCGCCGAACAGCCCCCGGAACGGCCGGTCCTCGTCCCCTTCCTTGGTAGCCGGACGAAACCGGCGACTGAGATCGTAATGCTCCCCAAACATCTTCTTCCTATAGCGGCACCGTCGATTCCGAACAGTGCTATGATGCTCTTTGATGTTTGTGCAGCAAGCCACAAGCGTAGAAGTTCTTGCTCGCATTCACCGCAATTTCTTCGCGCCGGCATCCGATCGTTATCCGGACTTCCGCAAGTTATGTCAGAAGAAGACATTCGTGGTGCTGATTGGAGCGTCCGGATGTGGTCGCAAGCTGCCGTCGCTAGGTGGCGGAATAACCGTCAGCTATTCGCTTCTCGGCGCCCGGACCACGATTTAGCAAACGGCCCAACTCCAGCATTTGGCATGCTCTAGCAACGGCACCGAGTGAGCAAATCAAAGTGGCTGCACGTCCCCGCAACCAAACGCTAAACGACAACGCCGCCCTCACGGGCGGCGTTGTCGTTTGTGGCGAAGGCAACTAGTTCAGAAACATTCGCCACCATCTCTGCTTCATCAGCCTAATCGACTCAGACATCGATGCACGGACGACTTCTTCTAAGTCGCTCTTACAACTGGCCCGTTCTCAGAGCATCAAACACGCGGCCTGCCGGTCAGGCAACGGACCAAGCTGGTTACGATGATGCGCGAGCTTCTGACCGAGGTCAGGGTCGGCGTCCGGTGTGGGTTCTATGCGCGCTGATCACACCTCTGGAAATCGAAGAAGGTCGCCTGTTGGATGTGCCGGATCCTTCCCACGTCGTTGCAGCAGGCGCGCGACCTCCACCTGCGGGTTCGCAGATTGATTGCGATCTGCCCGTCCGGATATCTCGGAAAGACGTTACCGAACGCCTGATGACTATTGCCAGCATTGGCCCGGTCGGCACCGCGCTGGCGACCTCGATGACCGATGGGCACCAGTTCCGCTCAGATAGATAGTTCACCGCCTGATGGACCCACCTTGACCCGCAGCAACAGCGGCTGGCGCGGATCAAACAAGTGGTGATCAGTATCTGCGCAAGCCGTTGGTCATCAGCATGACCTCGCAGCTCGGGCAAGTCGTGTACAAACCCCAGGCGGCCTACTCTCGCCTCGTCGAATTGCTCGTGCGCACGCTGCCACGCATCGAGACGACCGCGATGCTGAACGTGAGCGCGCGGACGCGAAATGGTCAGAAACTATGTAGCTCGTAAAGGAGTATTCGGAGCCAATGGTCGTGCTGTTGACGGCGACGCCCGCTGGCGCGTGCCTGTTGGCCAACGCCAGCGACGCTTTTTCTGACCAGGGATGCCGACTTGTGACGATTTCGGCCCATCGCAAGCATCGCCGTACGCGCGCGCAACCATTCGCATACGGGCGTACCATCCCCGTCTCCAGGACCCAGTGAAAGATCGACGCTAGCTTGGACGATCCGCTTGGCGCGTAGAAAAGACCTACGTTCGGGCACCAGCAAGCGTGTCGACGAACTGCTGATGCGGCGGCAGAGTGGCGACACGCGCCGCGATCCCGTGGGAAAGATTTCTTAGCGCCTCCGCCAACTGACCGGGCGGCATCATCCGCGCCATCAAGTGGTGGCGATGCGGCGTAAGCCCTTGTCCCAGCATGACTTGCAGCCACGAGCTGACGCGGAACAGTTCGTCCGCACCTTGATAGGCCTGCGCTTCCTCGGCGAACAGCGCGAGCCGCGCTGCCAGCGTGTCGGGGATGCTCATCTCGCGGCATTGGCGCCAGAACGGCTCGTCGCGTGCGTTGAGGTGATAATGCAGGATCACGAAATCGCGCACGCCTTCCATTTCGCGCTGCGCCATGGCGTTGAAACGATCCGCCACCGCCGCCGTCGCACCCCCGAACGGAAAAAGCTGCAACAGGCGCGTCAGCGCGATCATCATCAAATGGATACTGGTCGATTCGAGCGGCTCAATGAAGCCCGACGATAGGCTCAGCGCGACGCAGTTCTTTTCCCACGCGCGCTTGCGGCGGCCGGTCGTGAAGCGGATCGGCCGGGGCTCGGTCAGCGTATTGCCCGCCACCGACCCGATCAGGAGCGCCCGCGCCGCATCGTCGCTGAGATGCTCGGCGGCATAGACGATGCCGTTCCCGACGCGGTGCTGCAGCGGAATACGCCATTGCCAACCCGCTTCATGCGCGATCGCGCGCGTATAGGGTAGCGCAGGGCCGACAGCGGCGGTCTGCACCGCCAGCGCCCGGTTCATCGGCAGCCAGTGGCTCCAATCCTCATAGCCCACCCCAAGGGTCTCGCCGATCAACAGGGCGCGGAACCCGGTGCAATCCAGGAACAAATCGCCTTCGACCCGCTCCCCAGATTCGAGCATCAGCGCAACCAGATCGCCGCTCTCGGCATTCTGCTCGACCCGCGCGATGCGTCCCTCGACCCGACGCAACCCGGCTGCCTCGCAGCGGCCGCGCAGATAACCCACATACCGCCCGGCATCGAAATGATAGGCGTAATTGAGTTGCGCCTTGGTGCCTGTAGCAAAGCGACCCGCTTCGGCGGCTTGTGCCTCGTAACAATAGTCCTCGAGCGGCCCGGCATTCCCATCCGCGCGCGCCGCCAGCCAGAAATGCTGGAAATCGCCCATCCAGGTCGATTTTCCGACGTCTCCGAAGGAATGGAGATAACGCGAGCCGGGCCTCGTCCAGCCCTCGAAGGCGATGCCCAGTTTGAACGTGGCACCGGTCGCCCGGACAAAATCGTCCTCGTCCAGCCCGAGCAGGGCATGGAACCCCCGGATGGTGGGGATCGTGGCTTCGCCGACGCCGACCGTGCCAATCTCGTCGGATTCGACAAGCGTGACGTCGACCAGCTGGCCCAACTGTCGGGTCAACAGCGCCGCGGCAAGCCAGCCGGCCGTGCCGCCACCGGCGATGACCACGCGGGTCTTGGGCAAGGTGTTCATCGACCGTCCTTTGTCAGCGATTGAGCCGTTGCAGCAGCGTGGCGCGCAACCGGCGCGCCGCGGTGGCATCCAGCGGTGCCAGCGCACCGCGCGCGGCGACGGGCAAATGCGCGCCCGCGCGTGTCGCATCGCCGAAGACATAATAGTCGAACAACGCTTGCCACCCTGCCTTTTCGTGTGCCGGGCGGTCGCGGAGGCTCAGCAGACCGTGCAGCAGCGTATTCTGCGGCGTATCCATAAAGCGCGGCACGGTGTTCCACCAATAATTGATCATCGCGTTGAACGGATCGAGCGCCTCGACCTGATGCCACCACAAAGCGGGATAGATCAGCGCGTCGCCAGGCTCCATCTCCGCAATTTCGGCGGCGGCCAGCGCGTCGGCAAAGCCGGGATACCGGTCCAGATCGGGGGCAGCGAAATCGACCATCGAGACGACTTGACCAGCGGGCGTCGGGTCGAGCGGCCCGGGATAGAGGTTGGCGACCTGATCGGGCGGGAAGAGGGTGAAGCGCCGCCGCCCGACCAGTGTGACGGCGATGTTGTTCGACATGTCGTAATGCGCCGCTGCCGTGGTGCGGTTGCCGATCCAGATGCTCACCAGCGGCGGATGCTCCAGCAGTTCGGGATCGCCGAAGGGAAGCGCCGCTTCGGCCCTGAGCCCGGGAAGATACTGATCGATATCGGTGGAGCCGATATAGATGGCCGGCGCGGCGGGATCGTGCAGGCTCGCCAACAACTGGTCGAGATAGGCCGTCAGCGATCCACGTTCGCGCGCAAAATTCAGTGCGGTGCCGTCTTCGGTATAGCCGAAACGGCCAGCGATAGCCGGATCGCCGATATAGGCCGTGACCGGTTGGCCGCCATCGAATTGCTTGAGCCAGGCAATCGCCGCGGCGGCACCATGCCGGCCGGCCTCCACCAGCGGGACATGCGCGGCTATGCCGCGCAGGATCGCGGGGCGACCTTCGGCGATCAGCGCGCCGATCGGCAGTGTCAGCGCGTCTGCGGCTTCGATCACGCGTGTGCGGCGCGAGATGCGCTGCATCGCGCTCACGCGGCCGTGCCGGGCAGCCGTTGCTTCCGGGCAATCAACTGCTGAACATTGGCGAGCGAAGCCGCAGCGAGGATGGCGAGCCGGAGAATCCCTGCGTGGTGCAGCCGCTCGAGCGGTTCGCCCGTCAGCGCGGCGAGCCGTTCGACGTCCACCACGAGCACGTCAGGCACGGTGTAGCGGCGCTCCTCGCTGACATCGATGGTCAGCGTTACGGGGGCGAGCAAGCCTGCATCATCGAGCGCGGCATAAGCGGTCGGCGCGCTCTCCATCCCCTCGTACAAGAGCCGCAGCACGCCGGTGACATGTTCGAGGTACGGGGTGTTGCCGCCATGTTCGAGGAACAGCGGCAAGCCGTCATCATCCCCGACCCGCGGGTCGTCACGATCGACATGGAGCATCGGCTGGCTGACGGCATCGCTCGTGCCGCGGACCATGCCGATGGAGAAGGGGCCGCGCTGATGACTGGCGGGCACATATCGGCTCGTCCAATAGTCGCCGGACAGAAACAGATTCTCGTCGCGGTCGAGCCCCAGCAGGGCATAGGCCTGTAGGCCCTCGTCGCGGCGGCGAAAAATGATGGCGAATTCGCGCTGCAGCTCTTCGAATTCAGCCGGGAACACCAGCGCCTGATTGGCCGCGTCCCCAAATGCCGGGCCCGCGCGGGGGCTTACGCGCAAATCGGCATGGTCGATATTGTTGATCTGTACGGGGGTCATCCGCTCCGGTCCGGTTGTGGCGTCAGGTCTATCAGCGCGGCGGCGAAGGACAAAAGGAAAAGGCCGCCGTTCGATGCGCGGCGGCCTTCCTTCCTTGCCGGGCGTGGACCGTGGTCCACGCCCGCATGCGATTAGAAGCGGTAGCGCGCGCCGACATAGAAGCGTGGCTTGAGCTCCTGGACATAGACCAGATTGGTTTCGGTACGGGCGTACTGACGGAACGGTTCGCTCGTCAGATTGACCGCTTCCAGCGACACCGAGATGTTGGACCGGATGTCGTAGCTGATGCTGGCATCAAGCGTCCCGAACGCTGCCGTGAACAGCGGGTTACGGTTACCACCCTGGTTCGTGCCGGCGAGATACTTGTCGCGCCAGTTGTACGAAATTCGCGCCGAGATGCCGTTCTTGTCATAGATACCGGTCAGGTTGGCGCTGTCGCCCAAGCCGGTCAACGCGAAGATATTCACGTTCGGATCGGCATAGGGATCGACATTCACGTCGCCGCTGACCTTGGTGTACGACACCGCGAACCCGAAGCCGGTTCTGCCAAAGAAGTTGGTCCAGGCGAATTCAAAGCCGTGGATGTTGCCCTCGCGGTTGTTGACCGGACCGCTGATTGCGAAGTTGACGAGCGGATCGGCAGCATCCCCCTGAAGGTTCACGGCGGCCGCGAGTGGACCGTACAACGCTTCGTTCACTTCACCCGTAGCGGGGTCAAGCGCGCCCCTGAAGGCCGCCGTCGCCGCTGCCTGATTACCGCCATTTTGCTGCAGAAGTGCGGTGTAGGCGAACAGGTTGCGGTCCGTCTGAGAGATCCCGTTGGTTCGCAGATAGGCGAGTGCAGTGCCGGACCGCGAACCAGGCGTCCCGGCGCCCGGATCCCGCAGTCCGAACAGGGTGCCGTTGGTGATCTGGTTGCCTACGAAGTTGCGGACGTTCTTGTTGAAGAAGCCGACCGATACGAAGCTCGTGGGCTTGTAGTACCATTCGATCGAGACGTCGAAATTGTCCGAGAGCAGTGGCAACAGCCCCGGATCCTGGCGCGACGCGGGAGCGGGTGCCGCCCCCAGTGCGGTCGGACGGTTCGGTGCGTTGGCCGTTACCGAAGCGAACAGGTTGCCATAGTCCGCGCGCGCCAGCGTTCGACTGAACGATGTGCGTGCCACCACATTATCATGGACTTCGACGTTCAAATCGAGCGACGGCAACAGATTGTCGTAGTCCGCTTTGACATTCACCGCGCCGCCGGCCGGTCCGCCTATGATGGCGAAGTCATTGTCCGACTGCCATTCCAGCGCGGTCGGGACCGACTGGAGGGCGATCGAATTGACCCTGGTCTTTTCGTAGCGGACCCCGATCAGCGCGTTGGCACGGCGTCCGGCGAGCTCGCCGCCCCAGGCCAGCTGTCCGTAGACCGCCCACGTCTTCTCGCCTACCGTATCGTCAGAGGAGCCCTGCAACACGTTGCCGCGGTTCGTAAAGTTCGGGTTGTTGGCATAATAGGGCCCGAACACGTTCAGCAAGTCGACCGCATCTCCCCGGAATGCGACCAGCGCCGAACCGGTCGAATTGGGGTTATACCGATCGAATTTGCAGGTCAGACAGAAGGTGTCGACTAGATTGCCGGCGAGCTGATTGACGAGGCCGGTGTCCGTAATGCCCCAGTCGCCCAGAAGCTGCTGCGTGTTCGAACTCGCCGAGCGAGTCTTTGCATCCACATAGTTGCCGCCGACCACGAACCGGCTCCGGTTGCCCAGGTCCCAACCCAGTTCAGCATTGAACTGATCGACCTTGGCTTCCTGCCGCGAGAAAATCTGCCGCGCGATCTGCGTACCCATGTCGCCGATATCGAGCTGATTGTTGCAATTGCCGCCGCGGCCGCCATTCGTGGCGGTGCAGTCGTTCAGCGTTTCGGACTGTTGTGGAAAGCCGCTCGAGAAATCGACGCGGTGGGTCGCGCGGACGGGGGCGCCGATAGAGATCGTCGTCGCCGAAGTACCGTTCGAATTATCCGGGTTGGTGGTCGACTTCGAATGGTTCGCGTCGAGCTTCAGCGACAGGGCGTCGGTAAAATTCCACTTTAGGTTGCCGCCGACCGAGTACAGTTCGGTCTTGGTTGCGAAACGCTGCTGTTCATACCCCTTGTCCGCCTGTTTGGCCTCGGCCAGAACGATCGCGGATTGCATCTGCTTGTTATCGTCGAAGGTGACGTCGCTGAACGGGCGCTGGAACCAGTTGGTCTGTTCGCTCCGCTCGTCGCTCAGCTTGTTGCGCGCATACAGGCCGTCCAACGTCAGTTCCAGACGGTCGGTCGGCTTGAACTGGATGCTGGCCTGGCCGTTGAGGCGTTCGCGACGGTTCTCGGAGAACTGATACCGGCTGTCGTTCGGAATTTGCACGTAAGGCGTGGTGGGACGATTGGTGATGTTCGTCGCCGCCGTAACGTAGGTCCCCGCGGGGTTCAGGAAATCAGCCAAAGGAACGATGTTCCAATAGTTCGGGTTCGACTGAACCGACGCCGATTCACGCAGCTGGTAGCTTCCGAACAGGTTGATGCCGAACGTCTCGTCGGTGTTCTTCCAGTTGATCAGGCCCGACAGTTCCGGCGTAACCTTCGAGAGATCCGCTTCGGCCTTCTCGACGGAACTGTCATACAGCGCCTTGGCACCGAACGAGCCGGACAGGCCGGCCTCGCGCGACTCGAGCGGGCGACGGGTGACGACGTTGATCGCTGCACCGATACCACCCGACGGGATGTTGGCGCGGCCGGTCTTGTAGACTTCCAGCGTCGCGACGCCTTCCGACGCCAGGTTCTGGAAGTCGAACGAGCGGCCGGTACCCACCGCAAAGGCGTTGCCAGTGCTGGTATCGATGCTGGTCGAGGCAAGCTGACGGCCATTAAGCGTCACCAGGTTGAAGCCGCCGCTGAACCCGCGAACTGCGACCTGCGAGCCTTCGCCATTGGCGCGCGTGATTGACACACCGGTAATGCGCTGCAACGATTCCGCGAGGTTGGTATCGGGGAATTTGCCGATGTCTTCGGCGGAGATGGCATCGACGACGCCGGCAGAAGTGCGCTTGATGTCGATCGCGCGGTTGAGACTGGCGCGAATGCCGGTGACGACGATGTCCTGATCTTCCGTTGCCACCTCAGCGGGGGCACCCGGCGATGGAGCGGTCTGCGCGCTGGTTGTGGTGTCGGCGGGTGCAGTCTGCGCTGCGGCCGGCAGGGCAAAACCCGCGGCGAGCGCAAGCCCGGACGTCGAGCGACCAAGTGTGACGAGAAAACGGGTAGCTTTCATGGTATCCCCCCCTAGTTATCCTGCGGCTGTGCCGTCCGATGGCCACTTCCTATTGGAAGTTGGTACCGTTCCGGTGGTATCGCTATCAGAGCATCGGCCCTTGTCAATACATCTGCAGTCACATTGTAATCTAATGTTGCGCGTGTGCTCTTGTTGCAACAACTGTATATGCCGATGCGCTTTGGTCGCCACCAGCCGGATACGCGGCCGCGCTGACCGAGGCTATACCATCAATGGTCGCCCAAAACCCGCCCGTGGCCTCACCGTCCTCTTCAGCCATTTGGAGGTCGGGTTAACATCACAGCAGGTCAGCAAATCAAAGTGGCTGCATGTCCCAGCAACCAACGATGTCACAAAAGCCCCTGTCCGCTCAGACGGGGACTTTGTGCGTTCGGCTCATACGAAGCCTTAGCGAACGAAAGCAATTGGTACAGGTAACCACAAAGCGACATGGGGCGGCGGTTGCCCTCACGCGCGCTGCTTGGCTGCGCCACAATCTTCTCGACGAGCGGGCGGATTGTGTTCCGTGCTGCCGCACCGTCTTCGGACGCCAGATGCACGTCGAGTTCGGCAATGGCCCGGATATACAAAGCTTAATAATTCGCCGGCAAGCGCACGACCTGCGGCGCTGGCGTTGCAGCGATGATCTTCCCCAGTCGGCTTTCTTCGGCTTCCAGATTCTTCACACGAGTGGTCAGTGCGCGAGGGTCGTCTTTGTCCTCCTCAATCCGAGTGACGAGGTTGGCGATACGGGCGCAGGTCTTCGCCAGTCTGTGCCCGGCCGTGGCGCGCTCGACGTTTCCAGCCTGCACTGCGGCCATGTTCTTGCTGGAGGAGCGCGGCGAAGCGCTTGATGAGCGCCGGGGTCAGCAGTTGTTCGCGGATGCCTGCAAGTGCGCGGGTTTCCAACTCGGCGGCGCTGATCGAGCCGTTGCCGTATCTTCCCATTCGGTGACCCTTGCATCGCCACCGCCCGGGGCCGGTCGCCAGGAACGGTGCGCCGCAAGTGCCGCAGGTCACCACCCCGGAGAGCATATGAGCAGGACGCTTCGCCAAGGCCAGCGGATTGCCGGTCAGCTTGAACTTCGCGTCGCGCGCGCTGCGTGCTTCGGCTTGAAGCGCCTTGACCTGCTCCCACGGCTGTCGGTTGATGATCCTGAGTTGCGGGTCGTTGCGGACGATCCATTCCGCCTCCAAGTTGAGGCGAGGGGGACGCGAGAAGCCGCGGCGCTCGTTCGGCACCTCGACCCAGGTGCGGCGGTTGAAGATACGGCGACCGATGTAGAGCTCGTTGTTGAGGATGCCTTCACCCCGCGTCACGTCGACTGATAACGTCGAGGGGTTCCAGACCCCGGCATTGTACTTCTCCCGCTCGCGGGCGCGCGGGGAGGGGATGCCATCGGCATTGAGGGCGTTGCAGATCCGCTTGAGGCTCCAGCCATCGGCGCACAGGCGAAAGATGCGGCGGACGAGTTCGGCCTGCTCGTCGTCGATTGGGAGTTGGTCGAGCGCGCGCCCTTGCGCGTCCTCACCGGTGATCTCACGTCGGTAGCCGAGCACGCGTCCCCCCGTGGCACCCCCGCGCGTGGCCTTGCCGCGCAGGCCGCACCTCGTCGTGTAGGCGATGCGCATCCGCTGTTGCTCACCGATGATGCTTTGAAGGCGAGCACCAAGTCGTCGACCTTGCCCGCCACCACCGTGTGCACCGCGACCTGGTGCAGCCTGAACAGCTTGACCATGCAATGCAGATGCTCGGCGTCGCAGCTTAGCCGAGCGACACCCTCGCTAATGGGGTTGCGCACCTGGCCTTTGGTGATGAGTTCCAGGACCTGCTCTAGCCCCGGGCGCTCCATCGTCGCGCCGGTTATGCCATCGTCGCCGTAAAAGGCGATGACCTCCAGCCCGCATCTTTCGGCAAAGCTTTGCGCGAGCCGTTGCTGGTCGTCAGGCGCGTTGATGCGGGATCGTAGCATTGTGCTGCCGTACGCGATCAGCAACAAGTTTGCCGTGGACAAGGTACACGATCTGCTGTCGGTCATCGAGCTGGGCTGATCCGCGATACCGTCCGAAGGTCGGAGGTCCGCTCAGCGGCCTTCGGATGAACAGGAGAGCTACGAGCCTACGGTATCAACCCGTGGGCATGGCCGAATGAAACACGCCGACGATCAGCAGGACGAGCACCAGCGATACCGCACTGGATAGCGCGACAAGCACCGCTGCCGCCTTGCGGTTGGTGTCGAGCAGGGTCGCAAACAGGGTCACGTTGCTGGCGATCGGGAACAGGGCGACGAGCCCGACAATGACGCGGTCGCGCGGCCCCAACACGCCAACGAATGCCGCCTCCAGTGCGAGTGCCGCGGCGATCAACACTATTCCGCTGACCTGCCTCACCGCGAGGATGCGCGTCATGAGTTTCGGCCGCCAGTCATCGCGGCCGGTCTCGGCAAGGTTGAGGCCAATCACGGCCATGCCGAGAACCGACACCAATGTGCCCGCGACAGATACAATGGGAGCCGCCGCTTCGGGCAGCGTGACGCCCGCCGCCTTGGCGATGATCGCGCCGATGACGACATAGACGACCGGTACACGCAGCGCCTTGGTCGCGGCCTTGCGCGTACCCTCCTTGGTACGGGCGATGAGAAAATAGCCGATCGTGTCGCCGTACAGCGCGCTGCCGATATAGGCGCAGATCACGGTCGATACGCCGACCTCTCCGAACAGCGCCTGGCTGACCGGCACGCCAAAGAACGCAACGTTGAAGAAAGAGAAGGAAGCCGACAGCAGTTTGGGATCGAAATCGTCGCCAAGCCGCTTGGCCAGCCGATAGGCGGGGATGCTCATCAGTGCCGCAACCCCGAACATCAGCGGTGGGATGACCATCAGCTGTCGCGCTTCCGCCGCCAGCACCTTGTCGATGACCAATACCGGGATGAGCCCGAAGACGAGGATCGTCGAAAACAGCTTTGCTGCCCAGGGCACGCGTCCGCCGATGACCCACGCAAGCAGAATGACGCCATAAAGTGGCAGCAGCGCCGCTGCGATGTTACCGAGCGCGCTCATTGCTGCCGCAGGATATCGTCGATCGCACGACCGGCGCATTCGACGTTGAACCAGACCGCGTTGGTGTCGCGCAACTCGCCGTTGAGCAATTGGCCGAGTGCGTACAGGCGTGGTGCATCGCGCGAGGCGGATATGATCCGACACGTCGCCCTGTGCGCGATCGCACCACCGACCGGATGCGGTTGTAGCCAGTTTTTCGCGAGCAGATCCTTGACCAGTGTCTCCTTCATCTCGTGCAAGGTCGTGGCCTGGCCGGTGGCGTTGACGACGATCGGTGCCTCGAGCGTATCGCCATTCTCGAACCGTACGACGAAGCCGGGGCCGGTCGTGCTCGCGACGGTCTCGTCGACCCGCCCGCGGACGCTGAGCAATCCACGGGTCATGGCATCGGCAATTCGCCGCGCGTTAATCATTGGCGTGACAAAGCGCGCCGCGGCGAAATGCGGTGCCAGCCACTGCCCGAAGCGTTTCTGGTCGGCGGGGCGCAACAGGTTCCATATCGCCGTGGAATCATGGCGGGCGGCGGTGAGAATGCGTTGAAACGGTTCGTCTTCGGCTTCCGCCGCCGCGATATCGTGGAGCAAGGCGGCCTCGGCGTCACCGTCAAAGCGATCTTCGGCCTTCCAATCGATCGGTCGACCGGCAGCCGCTTCGGCTTCGAGACGGAACAGACGGAACAGATCGACGACCGAGAAGGCCGCGCCGCGTTCGCGGATCAGGCGGTGGACGTTTGCCAGCGTCAGATACCGTCGCTCATAACCCGTCTCGGGCGCGGGAATCTCGACCCGCGGTAGCATGCCTTCCTTGGAAATCAGGTGGATGTGGCCGCGGTGATCGGCGTCGAGCAGCGTCATCACCGCGTCGATCGCGCTGAGGCCACTGCCCAGCACGACGACCGGCTGATCCCGATCGATCTGCTCTGTCATGCGATGCGCGGGGTAGGGGGAATCGAAGTACCCGGGCGTGCCGTTGAGGGTGCCGAACCGATCCGGATCGGGCGTGCCGATCGTGAGAAGGACGATGTCCGTAGCGAGCGTCGATCCGTCCGAGAACCCTACCGTCGCTGCGGCATGGTTGCCTTCGATGCTGACAGCTTCCTGGTGGTGGATCTGCACCTCGATCCCAGCGGCACGGGCCTGGTCTAGCGCTCGCTCGAGGACTTCGCGCATGTAGATGCGATATTCGCGACGCTGGGGATATTCGACGCCATCGGGATCGAGCGGCATGCCCGCTGCGGCGCGGCGCGCCTCGAGCCAGGTCCGGAAATGACCCGGCTCCTTGTCGTACAATCCCATCAATCGGGATTCGGTATTGAGGAGGTGTCCCGGCTGTTCCGTACCGAACGCCAGCCCACGCGCGAGGACATCGTCACGCTCGATCAGATGGATGATCCAGCCTTCGCCCGGGTCGTAACTAAGCCGCGTCACGGCTTCGGCGAATGCGGCCACGCCGCAGGCGCCCATGCCGACGATCGTCAGTTTTCTCGGCATGCTCTTCCGTTCCATGAGGAAGGGCGACAACGCTCGATTGGTGTTCGGTGCCACGATGAAGATGAAATATTTGTCATGTACGACGCGCCCAGCACGATCGGCGGTTTCGCAGATCCAGACCGGCACCACAGGGCTCAAACGGCTTCGTAAAGGTATGCGGGTGGTCGACCGCCTAGCGCGCACGGCGGCCATCGCGTGAGAGTGGCGGGACGGCTTTCGTCCAAACTCTGCTGCGGGGATGGCTCAGCCGATCTGGTTTTGGTTCATCTCAGCATCAAACGAGATCGCTAACGCAGTTTCAGCTGGGAAGGGTCTGCGTCAGAGCCAAGCTCGCAAGATGCACCGTTGCGAGCAGTTGATCCAGCGTGTGCCCGTTGCGCGCCTTGGCGGAGAGTCCTGACATGGTCGTGCTGACAAAGTCGGTCAGACGCCCGGCATCTGCTGGATGACGGGCTGCGATATAGTCGCGAAGCACGGCTTCGGCCGCAAGGCTGAGCGCACAGGCGGCCTCGCGCGCGTCGCGATCGTTCGAGCGGGTGCCCTCCACCACCATGCAACCGCTCGCAAGCGGGTCGGCGGCATAATAGCGTGCGGCCTCCTCCAGCACCGCTGCGAGACAGTCGCCCACGGGAAGGTCGTCCCGCAGCAGCTTGGCGAGGGGAATGGCGCTGGTCGCACTATAGCGGTCGAGCACGCGGGCGTAGAGACCGGCCTTGCTGCCAAAGGCGGCGTAGAAGCTGGGGGGATTGATCCCCAGCGCGGTTGTGACGTCCGAGACGCTGACCGCGTCATAGCCACGGGCGTGAAAAAGCTGCTGCGCGATACCAACGGCTTCCCCGGGATCGAAGCGCCGAGGACGGCCCCTTGTGCGGGATTTATCTGTAGTCACTATTACAAAATACCTTGACGTGCTCAATTGGGTTTTTATGTAGCTCACACTATATTAAATCTCAAGGATGCAGGTCATGGCTTCGTTTCAAGGCAAATCCGTTCTAGTCCTTGGCGGCAGTCGTGGGATCGGCGCAGCGGTTGTCCGGCGTTTCGCCGCCGAAGGCGCATCCGTGATCTTCACCTACGCGGGGTCGCGAGCCTCCGCCGAGCAGCTTGCCGCCGACACTGGCAGCAACGCGGTGCAGACGGACAGTGCTGACCGCGATGCGGTCATTGCACGGGTGCGCGAGAGTGGGCCGCTCGACGTCCTGATCGTAAATTCCGGGTTCGCCATCTTCGGCGATGCGCTCGATCAGGACCCGGACGAGATAGACCGGCTATTTCGGGTGAACGTCCACGCGCCCTACCATGCCTCGGTCGAAGCGGCACGGCAGATGCCCGACGGTGGGCGGATTATCGTCATCGGTTCGGTCAACGGCGATCGGATGCCGATTCCAGGCATGGCGTCCTACGCGTTGAGCAAGTCGGCGCTGCAAGGGATGGCGCGGGGGCTCGCACGCGATTTCGGGCCGCGTGGCATCACGATCAACATCGTTCAACCCGGGCCAATCGACACCGATGCCAACCCCGAAGACGGTCCGATGAAGGATCTGCTGCATGGCTTCATGGCGATCAAGCGCCACGGACGGCCTGAGGAAGTCGCGGGCATGGTGGCTTGGCTGGCGGGGCCGGAGGCGGGCTTCGTAACCGGTGCAATGCATACGATCGACGGCGCTTTCGGCGCTTGAATCCGATGACGCCAATGGCGCGGCCGAGGTTGGTTGGACCATCGCTCCCGTTGCGACCACTAACGGGAGCAGTCATGCGTCATCATCAGCAATTGACGATAAACGCGAGTTCACGAAGGTCCCGTTTCTGGACGCGGTTAAGGCGGCTTGGATGGCCGTTATTGAATCCGTAAAGTCGGTCGATTCTTCGTGGTTTCGGTCTTTGCCGGTAAGGAAACTTAAAGCCGGAAGGGCTTTTACCTTCGCTTTTTGGTGTTCTACGGGCAGCGGCACGGTGCTCCCATGAACGCGTAATCATGATGTCGATGTGCTCTGAGTCCGGCTATTGTGCAGATCCTGTAGGTCCTCATCCGAACCCGGTCGATCTTACCTTGGCAGGCGTTGCGATTGCCTCGTCGTAGGGCTAGCCTCGACGCGGGGAGTGTAATCATATGCATTTAAAATACCGGGCGGGATGGCTCTTCGTAACGAAGCGTTGTTGTCCGTCCGCTATCCGTGCGCCGATGCAGAACCAGAGCCACGGCATATGTTCGCCATTTTCCTGACGCCGGCCTATGCGCCATTCGCGATTGCGTTCGTCGTGATGATCGGGATCGGGCTGATCGAGGCGATTGGCCTTGGGCTGGGCCATCTCGATCTCGACGCGGACGTGCCTGCCGACGCCGATAGCAGTGGCGTGCTCGACTGGCTCGGGCTTGGCCATGAACTGCCGATCCTGATCTGGTTCACGTCCTTGCTCGGCTGCTTCACGCTGGCCGGGATCGCCATTCAGCAAGGCGCGGCTGCGATGGCCGGCAGCCCGCTGCACTGGGGCCTCGCTTCGGGAAGCGCGCTGATCGCCGGCGGCCTGCTCAATACGCTTGCCGCGCGCGGCCTCGCCCGGGTCATGCCCGGCTTCGAAACGAGCGTAATTTCGACCGACGACTTTCTTCGCCGCCGCGGCACGATTCTTGAGGGCACCGCCCGCCGTGGATCGCCGGCTCGCGCAAAGATTGTCGACGAGCACGGCCAGGCGCATTTCATCATGGTCGAGCCGCATGACGACACCGACGCGATCGCCACCGGCGAGACCGCGCTGATCGTCCGCCGCGACGGCAAACTTTTCTACGCGCTGCCCGAAGCCAACGCGCTCCTGCAGTCGATCTGACCACAATCATAACCGGGGAGGGTTTCATGCCCGCACAGCTTCTGAACGTCCTGATCTATGCCGGTATCGTGCTGTTCGCGCTCGTCGTGATCGGCGTCATCCTGACCCGGCTCTACCGCCGCGCGACCAAGGACGTCGCGTTGATCCGCACCGGATTCGGTGGCGAGAAAGTCGTCCTCAACGGCGGCATCATGGTTATCCCCGTGCTCCACGAACTGATGCAGGTCCGCCTGACGACCGTGAAGCTGGAGGTGTCGCGCCTCAACAAGGACGCGCTAATCACGCTCGACAAACTGCGCGTCGATGTCGTCGGGCTGTTCCACATCAAGGTAAAGCCCGACGCGGAATCGATCGCCGCCGCCGCGCAGACGCTGGGCGATTCGGTCAACAGCCCCGACGCGGTGAAGTCGCTGCTCGACGGCAAGCTCGTCTCCGCGCTGCGCTCGGTTGCCGCGACGATGACGATGGAACACCTCCACGCCAACCGCGCCGACTTCATCCAGAAGGTGCAGGAGGCGCTGATGACCGATCTGGACATGAACGGCTTCCAGCTCGAATCCGTCAGCATCACGCATTTCGACCAGACCGCGTTCGAGCATTTCAACGAGAACAACGCGTTCGATGCCGAAGGTCTGACCGTGCTCACGCGGACGATCGAGGAGCGCAAGAAGATCCGCAACGACATCGTCGCCACCAATCGCGTCGAGATCGAGCAGCGTAACCTCGACGCCAATAACCAGTCGCTCGAGATCGCACAGGCCGCGGAACAGGCGCGCCTGACGCAGGAACAGACGCTGTCCGCCCGCCGCGCGGAGCAGGCGACCGCGATCGCAACCGCCGAGGCCGAGCAGACCCGTCTCGCCGAGATCGCCCGCATCACTGCCAGCCAGGCGCAGACCGTCGCGCAGACCGAGGCCGACAAGGTGATCCAGACGGCCACGATCGCACGCGACGGTGCAATTCAGACGGCGACGATCGAGCGCGACCGTACGATCGAAATCGCGCGCATCACGACCGCGGTGCAGACCGCGCAAAAGTCCGAGGAGGAATCGACCGCAACCGCTGCCGCCAACGAAGCCCGCGCGCTTGCCGTCCGGGCGGAGGAAAGCGTCGCGACCGCCAAGGCAACCGAAATCGCCAACCGCAACAAGAACGTCGCGGTGATCGCCGCCACGCAGCGCGCGCAGGAGGAGGCCGTCGGCATCACCGTTGCCGCGACCGCCGAGAAGGAAGCCGCCGAAGCGCGCGCCAGTGCCTTGCGCACCGAAGCGACGGCCGAAGCGGATGCCGAGAAGGCCCGCGCAGAAGGGCGCGAAGCGGCGTTCAAGGTCGATGCCGCGGGTCAGGCGTCGCTGAACGAAGCAACCAATCTGCTGAACGACGCGCAGACCGCATTGCTCATCCGCCGCGCAATGCTGGAGGCTCTTCCTGCCATCATCGCTGCGGCGAGCAAGCCGATGGAGAACATCGACAAGATCAGCATCGTCGATGCAAGAGGACTACACGGTGACGGGGGTAGCGATGCCGCGTCCGGCGGTGGCCAAGGCAACCTCGCCGATGCGGCGGTGGCGGCGGCGATGCGGTACCGTGTCGGTGGCCCGTTGATCGATGGCCTGATGGCAGAACTGGGAATGACCGGCAGCTCGTTGAACGGCATGCTGGCTGGAAGCGGAGGGGACACACTGGCTGCAAGACCTGCCTCCGCCGATGCCCACAAGCCTGCCGCTACCCTGAATGGCGGCTCCGGCCACGCGCCGGATTGAGGGTGAGACCGTAACGGATAGCGGGTTCCTGACCGAGTCCGCGCGTCCATCGGTTGGCTTGAGGACATTCCCTGTCTGCTGCCCGCAAGGAACCGAAGGCATGGTTCTGCAAGAGCCGCGGTAAGCGAGCCGGGCAGCGGCGAGCCGAAGCGCGTCAGTGCGGCCATCACGGCAGCTTTCGGGCAGTCCGAAAGCTGCCGAGTAAAATGTCTGGCTAATCAATCCGCCACATTGGGGGGACCGACTGCATCGATCCATAAGCATCCCGTAGATTGTCTGCTCCCACCGCAAGGAGCAGATCGGGTGATTGAGTTTTCAGATCAAAGTCCCAATTGTTGCCGCCCTGATCATCCTGGTCGACCGGTTGTTCCCATCCAGCTTCGCCGGAGCGCGGATCGGGTGCTTCACCATTTACGTAGCTGATCGCCGTAACCGTAGCGCGGCGGGACGTTCGCAAAAGCTTACTTGCCCTCAGAAGCGATCGCGCGGATCACGGGCGTGCAGATGACGCGCTATTTCGATGAGGCAAACGGCGTGCTGATCCGCGGCCTCCCCAACGTGCAGACGACAGTGCAGGGGCGCGAGATCTTCACCGCCGAAGGTCGTTTGGTCGCGATTCCGGATTTCCCGGCGCAGGCATTGTCGCCCGTCGAGGTCCTACAAGGCGACGGCCTCCGACAATCTCGAAGAGGGAATCGCCGGCCTGATCTACGTTGGCCTGCGCCGTCCGTTCTACTCTGAGGGCTTCGAACTCGCCGGGGCAGCGCGCGGTGTCTACAACACGGAGTTTCGGAAACTCAACTCGATCCGCTGTCAGGGTTTCCAGGACAATGTCCCCGCTGCGCAGCAGATCCTGCCCGCATCGGTCGGGTGCGACTTCACCTTCTCGCAGCATATCAGGCTGTTCTACGGTCGCGGCACGCGCCAGCGTCCTTCGGTCAACGGGCCAAGCAAACAGTCCGGGCGCAACGATACCGACACAGCGCCAACCACCTCGCGCGCCGACCATCGCGCGCCCATCGCGAACGGGCCGACATTTTCCTTGCGGTCTCGTCCGAATATGGCCGGTTCCCCTACATGATCGCGCGTGTCCGCTAAACGGTTGGAATCTTTGCGTTTGGAACGTCGGTAGACATGTCGACGATCTACCTGCCCGCGGTGCTATGCGGTGATAGGGAGGGCATCCGATCTTCGGCGAATTGGAGGAGAGCAAGGTTGCGCGCGCGTGCGCCGATCACGAGGCGGCCGGTCTGGCCGACCTGCCGATAGCCGCGCCGACGATGCGTTAAGGCTTTCTGTCGTGATGCACACAAGCCATGCCGGGGGACGACGGCATCATCTATGCAGTAGGCGCCCAACGTAGCCTGTCGATCAGCACCCGCAGCGCAGGCGTGACCTGCCGGCTCGGGTAGTAGAGATAGCAACCGGGAAAGCTCGGGCACCAGGCATCGAGTACCTGGATCAGCCTGCCGTCCGCAATCTCCGCCGCGACATCGTGGTCCAGCATATAACCCAGGCCTGCACCGGCTCGGACCGCTGCAGCCGCCAGCTGCTCGTCGTTGACGATCAATTGCCCGCGTGGACGAAACTTGATGTCCCGGCCATCGTGTTCGAACTCCCACGGGAGCAACCCCCCGCCACCGAGAAGCCGATAGTTGATGCAATTGTGCCCCTCGAGATCGGCTGGAACCGTGGGCAGGGGACGGGTCGCGAAATAATCGGGGGTGCCGACAACCAAGGTGCGCAACGCAGGTCCGACCGCCACCGCTACCATGTCCCGATCGACCGTCTCCCCTAGCCGGATACCCGCGTCGAAACCCCCGGCCACGACGTCTACCAGCCGGTCTTCGACGATGACCTCGACCGAAATCTCGGGATGGTCGCGCAGGAAGCGCGGCAAAACCGGCGCGAGTATGGTCCGCGCGGCGTAGCCGAAGGTGGTCAGCCGGATCGCACCGGACGGTACGCCGCGCCAGTCGGCCAATTCGGACAGGCCTCGCGCAAGCTCGGCAAGCGCCGGGTCGAGCGATCGCAGCAGGCGTTCTCCCGCCGCAGTGGGGGCAACACTGCGCGTCGTTCGTGCCAGCAGCCGAACCCCGAGGCGTTCCTCCAGGCTACGCATCGCGTGGCTGAGCGCCGAGGGCGAAAGGCCCAGTTCTGCCGCGGCACGGGTGAAGCTGCGCGCGCGTGCGACCGCAGCAAAGGCAGCGAGGTCGTCCAGGTCGCCACGCTTCATTGTTGCATTTCCTTCACAAAGCCTTGCGGCGAATGACGGCTTATCCGTTCGCCACCACCATGTAGTCTCCGATGCGACTTTCCTAGGAGTTACAGCAATGACCCTCACGACCTATCGCACACTCGGACGCTCCGGCTTGACGGTCAGCCCGCTCGCGCTCGGCACGATGACCTTCGGCGCCGGACGATGGGGTGCCGACGAAGCGACCGCACGATCGATCTTCGATGCTTATGTCGAGGCTGGCGGCAATTTTGCGGATACCGCGGACATCTATTCCGGCGGGGAAAGCGAACAGATGCTAGGGCGATTCATTGCGGAGCGGGGAAACCGCGACCGGATGGTGATCGCGACCAAATCCGGCTTTCCGCGAACCGCGGGCAATCCGCTGTCTGGGGGCAATTCCGCGCGCAACATCCGTGACGGAATCGAGGGCTCGCTGCGTCGGCTCGGCACGGACTACATCGACATGTATTGGACGCATGTGTGGGATCGCACGACCCCGCCCGAAGAAGTGCTGTGCGCGCTGACCGATGCTGTACGGCGCGGGGACATCCTGTATTACGGCTTCTCCAATGCGCCTGCGTGGTACGTCGCGCAAATCGCCACGCTGGCCCGCGCGCACGGCCTGCCCGAGCCCATCGGCTTGCAATATTCCTACTCGCTGATCGATCGCGGGGTCGAACTCGATGTGGTGCCTGCGGGGCAGGCGCTCGGACTGGGGATGGTCGCCTGGAGTCCGTTGGCGGCAGGCCTGCTCACCGGCAAATATGGGCGCGAGAAGATCGCGGATGCCGGCCCGGCGGGGAGTCTTCCCAACCGCGGCGGCGAAGCGACGGGCAGCGGCAACAATGACCGTCTGAACGGCGACAATCCCTTTGGCGGAATGCTGTTCACCGACAAGAACTTCGATGTGGTGGATGCCTTGCGATCGGTATCGACTGAAATCGGGCGACCAATGGCGCAGGTCGCCCTGGCTTGGGTCGTGGCACGGGCCGGTGTTGCATCGGTTCTGGTCGGCGCGAGCCGGCCGGAGCAATTGCGCGAGAATCTTGCCGCCCTCGACATTGTCATCACCGCGGGTCAGCAGGCGCGCCTCGATGCTGCCGGCGCGCCGCCGATGCTCAACCCGTATTTCATCTTCGGACTGCCCCGGGCCCAGATCTTCGGCGGTCAGACGATCGACCCGTGGACACCAGGGATCGCTTGAGGCGGCCAGGGGACGGCGGTGGGGTAGCGAGGATCCCCCACTGCCAGCGCTTCAATATACAATCGGCCGCCAAACGAGGGCTTCCTGCTCGCCGACAAACCGACCCCTTGAGGGCAAATTCCGGCACGCCGCAGGGTGCGTCACGTGAGGTGCTGGTCGCCCCCCGCGGTGCGATGCGCCCAGGGCAGGTCAGGGCCAACCGGCACGACACCGCACGGGTTGAGGTCGCGGTGGCTGGCGTAATAATGCGTCTTGATGTGGTCCAGATGCACGGTCGCAGCGATGCGGGGATCGGCCAGCATCCGCTCGAGATAAGCCTCCAGCGCGGGATAGTCCGCAATGCGGCGGACGTTGCACTTGAAATGCCCGTAATAGACCGCGTCGAAGCGGACCAGCGTCGTGAAGAGGCGGATGTCCGCCTCGGTCATCGCATCGCCCACGAGCCAGTCGCTGCCCGATAGCATCTCCTCCAGCCATTCCAGCGATCCGAACAGCGGGCGGACCGCGGCTTCATACGCGTCCTGCGTGGTGGCGAACCCGGCTTTGTAGACGCCGTTGTTGACCGTATCGTAGATGCGCTCGTTGACCCGGTCGATCGCGGCGCGATGAACCGCGGGATAGAGATCCGGCCCCTGTCCGCCAAACGCGGTGAGCATCCGGATGATCTCGGCTGACTCGTTAGACACGATCGTGTCGGTCTCGCGGTCCCACAGGACGGGGACCGTGACTTTGCCCGAATAGTCTGGCCGTGCGCGGGCGTAGAGCTGCCACAAGAATTCGGAATCGTGCAGCGGATCGCCGCTCCCGCCGTGGTCGGTGCCGAAGGTCCAGCCATTCTCCAGCATGACGGGATCGACCACGGAAACGCCGATCGCCTCCTCCAGACCGTACAGCGCGCGGACGATCAACGTCCGGTGCGCCCAGGGGCAAGCATAGCTGACATAGAGGTGATAGCGGCCGGGCGTCGCCGGACGGCCGGGCTGGCCATCGGGGCCGGGGTCGCCCGACGGGGTGAGCCAGTCACGAAAGCCCGCATCCTGCCGCTCGAACGCGCCGCCTTTGCTGTCTTCCGTCACCTTGCCCGCGTGCCAGGCACCGTCGATCATTCTACCCATATTCTGTCTCCGTTTAGGTAACCTGACCGCAAACAGGGGCGGCTACGGCTTGCCCGTCACCAACAACCGGGGGCTCTTTTCGTCCCATGCGATGCGGTTGGCGACCGCGTCCAGGCTGCCCCGCTGACGTCGATCCGGCGAACGGCTCCAACCGGAGACACGCGCGGTGCAGCGAAGGCGGGGACAGGATCGTCAACGTGGCGATAGCGATCCACGCGATCGGTTTCTGCGTGGAGACGACGCTATACGTTCGAGACGGGGAGGGGGCGTTTGCTTCCGGACTGAAGCAAGGATCCGTTTACGAGCAACGCGGCCTAATCAGAGAGAATGCCTTCGATCGGTCGTGTCCCTGATCTCGCCGAACTCGGCACGATCGAACGCCTGCAACAGCCGTGGTACGAAGTTCAGATTGAGACAATGCTCTTGGTTGACAATACCTAAGCCACTTACAGGACGGCGGAACTATGCCGCCTCCGCCTGCAGACCTTGCAGGGAAGCATGCGCCAAACGTCGATCGTCGTTCGTAAAGTATGCCTTGATCTCATCGCTTCGAAGCGGCTTGCTCAGCAGATAGCCTTGCAAATGCGTGCATCCGCCTTCCATGAGGGCTGACATCTGCTCGGCGGTCTCGACCCCTTCCGCTACCACGCCCATACCGAGCTTTCGACCGAGCCCGACAACGGCTTGGATGATCGCAGATGACGCTTGCGACGAGAGCATTTGCCGCACGAAGCTTTGGTCTATCTTCACCTTGTCGAACCGGAACCGTTCGAAATAGCTGAGGGACGAATAGCCGACGCCGAAATCATCCATGAGGATCTGAATTCCAAGAGCGCGCAGTTGTGCAAGCTCGCGGAATGTGTGGTCGACGTCGCGCAGGAAAAGCCCTTCAGTTACTTCCAGCTGAAGACGTTCCGGATCAAGGCCGGTACTGTCTAAGACGTGGCGAACAACCTGGCAAAGGTCCCCTGCGTGGATCTGCATAGGGGATATATTGACGGCGACCTTGATATGGTGCGGCCACGTCATCGCTTCCTCGCAGGCTAGGCATAGGATCCGCGTTCCCAATTGCCCGATCAGCCCGCTTTCCTCCGCAATCGAGATGAACACGTCCGGTGGGATCGGTCCGCGCACCGGATGATGCCAGCGGGCCAATGCCTCGGCACTCGTGATCTGCCCGGTATCTGCTGAGAAGACGGGCTGGTAGGCAAGGGTGATGGCGTGCTGGTCGAGCGCGACGGACAAGTCCCGCTCCAGCTCCCGTCGGTCCTGCGTCGCCCGGTCCATTTCCGCGCTGAAGAAGCACACGATCCCGCGGCCCTGCTGTTTTGCCCGATACAAGGCAAGGTCGGCATGCTGGCGTAATTCTTCGGTCGTCGTCGCGTCCTCAGGAAACAGCGCGATGCCGACACTGCTTCCCAGCTGGACGGTAGCCCAGTGGGTGACGATCGGGGATGCCAGCGTGATCGCGATCGTTGCCGCAAGCTGACGTGCCTGCTCTCCGGGTGCCGCGCCGGCGACAATGACCGCGAACTCATCTCCGCCAACACGCGCCTGGATCGTTGTGGCCGTTGCGACCGCGCGCAGCCGATCGCCGATCTGCGCCAGCACCGCATCACCGGCAAGATGGCCGAATTGATCGTTCACGGCCTTGAACCGGTCGAGATCGATGCTGACGAGCGCGAAAGGCGTTTGGTCGGCAATGAGCCGGTCCAACTCGTCGACGAACGACGCGCGGTTGCGCAGACCGCTCAACGAGTCGTAATGTGCCAGACGCTGGACCTCGGCCTGCGCCTTGCGAGTTTCGGTCACATCCTCGGACATGCCGACGATATATTCGCGCGGGCGGCTGGGGCCGTCGACAACGAGCCGTTTGGTGCGCAGCGTTACAGTGGTGTTGCCGGGTCGGACAAAATCGCTTTCAGACACATACAGACCTTCGCCTGCGACCGCGGCATCATCGCGCCGCTCATAGGTTGCGCCATGCGCAAACAGCTCAGGATCGGTCTTCCCGATGATATCGTGCCTGGAACAGCCGGTCAGCTCCTCACCGGCGCGATTGACCAGCAGATACTGCCTCGTGTCCGCGTCCTTGACGAACAGCATGGCGGGAAGGTGATCGACAACCGTATCCAGAAACGTCTTTGCCTGCTCCCGTTCCCGCTCGAGCATCTTGCGAGCGGAAGCGTCTCGGATAATCCCCGCAAAACTATACCCGCCTTCGGAGGACCCCCAGCGCGCCAACGACAGTTCGATCGGGAATTCCGAACCGTCGGAGCGCTTGGCGGTCAACTCGACCGACTTTCCGACCAAGGTGGTCCGTCCACCCGCGGAAGCTCGCGAGAAGCCACGATGATGGGCGTCCGCATGGATCGGGGGAAGAATGATGTCGAGCGTACGGCCGATCGCTTGCACGCAGGAATAGCCGAACATCTGCTCGGCGGCGCTGTTCCAGAACGTGATGGAGCCGCCGCCATCGACGCAGAGAATGGCATCTGAAGTGACGTCCACGATCTGCGTGGCGACCTCTCCGATCTGACGATACCGTCTGGCTTCGATCAGCCCCACTACGATCCCGGCAAGATCCACTAGTGCCCTGAGTTGATTGGACGGAACCTCGTCGCGGGGCTGCCGATCGAGAACACATAGCGTTCCCAGACAATGCCCGTCGCGGGTAATGATGGGGGCCCCCGCATAGAACCGGTAGCCGTCGGGCCCGAGCGTGAGCGGGTTCCCGACGCATCGTGGGTCGGCGTGTGTATCGAGAATGACGACCGGTTCAATGCCGTCCAGCGCCAGAGTACAGAAGGCATGGTTCCGCGGTGCCTCCGTTGCTGGCATGCAAACGCTGGATTTGAACCAGGCGCGACGGTCATCGACGAGGCTGACTGCAGCGCTTTCGCCGCCGAGCGCGAGTGCTGCCAAGCGCGTGACCTCATCGAAGTCGCGTTGCGCGGGCGTATCGAGAATCGCCATGCTCCAGAGCGCGGTCAGGCGCGCCGCTTCGGACGCGTCGCTCAGGGAGCTGGCAAAGGTCATCGTGTATCTATTAAAAGTAGAACGTTAGCAGCGCCTTAACGGGATCGTCGCGTCCAGTAGAGTGTTGTTTGCGTTCGGCGTTCGTGATCGAATCGTTGGCAGACTTTGGCCAACGCGCGACCAGGGGGCGGTTTTCGCTGACACGCGCTCAAGAGCGACCAACCGCTTTGCCATTGCCCCCTGTCCAGCGACGTCGTCTTGCGACATCAAGAACCCCGCCCCTCGAACTGTCATTCGATCAGCGGGGTGACGTTTCTAACGAGTGACCGCCTCGTCATCGCTGTTCGCCAGGATCGCGTTTTGTTGTTGGGGGCGAGACTTGGGAACAGCGCGTTCGGCAGCAATCTCTGGCAAATCGAAATGGTCAGGGAGTTCGATATTGATGCCGAACCACCGCATGATCTGCCCGTGGGCATCGCGGGAGGGAACGGCATGGACACGCATCCGCCGGTACTGACCGTCCTGCTTCCGTAATCGATACTCTGCCTTAACTGCTCGTTCGTCCTGGACGGTGTTCCGCCACTGTTCCATCGTCACCAAGCGATCATCGGGATGGATTGCAGTCAGCCATCCATAGACCTTCCAATCATCGTAGCTCTGACCGGTGAAAGCGCGCCATGTCGGGCTGTCAGTTTCGACGATGCCATCCGGTGCGCTTTCCCAAACTATCGAGGCGAGTTTGTCGATCAGGAGTTTGGCTTGTGTGGCCTGATCGCGATCGAGGGTATGATCGTCAGCGCGCCCCTCGGGATCGAGGCAAGCGACAAGCGCGACACATATGTCGTCGGGAAAGGGATGAGCTGTCATGCGCGCAGGGTCCGTCACGCCTTCAAGTTTTATGGTCAGAAGGTGAAGGGAGTATTTCTTAACACCCCAATCAAGCCCATTTCAGCTTAGTTTAGATTAAGTTAGTCGACAGGTCCGCGAACCTCTGAACCGCGGAAAGCTCCGCTGATGGATCTAACGTGCCGTTGATCGCCATCGTGCAGCACTTACGGGGCGGGGGGAAGCGCTTCCGCCTTTGAGTTTCGGACGCAGGCAGCGCTATCACGATGTCGCTAAGCCAGAGCTTCGCCATTCGCGCAGGATCGCCTGCATCGCTGCTGTTCGTCTCTAGGCTCGGCGCCTTCAGCGTCAGGCGACGTTAGCGTGCAAACCCACGTTCCAACGATCAGTTTGTTACGGTTGGTAATCGGTTGATCTGGTTGCTGAGGCCCGCCGCACCGCAGATACTGACCTGACGACGGTGCTCCGCAGCTTGTCGAAAATGGCGTTCCGGTTCCAGTGCTCTTGCGGCAGTTTGTTGACGTGAATTGGAACCGCCCATCGATGCTGCGTTGGCTTAACATGTAGCGAGAGCACCCTCGCAGCGCTGACATGAGGTCTAAAGGCTGCGGATACACGCAGACGCGCGTGATGAACGGACGTCCGCTCTACCAGCGCGTAATGCCCCAAGGCGTCCAATCAAGGGTCAGGGTAGTCGTTAGCCTTTATCAGATTGTGATAGGTAAGGTGTCACAATCTGATAAGGGACAGCAGGCTACAAAATCAGTTCGCGGCGGATCTGGATGGGCGGCCAACAATGCTGACGATCGCGCTTGGCAATCCTATATTCGTGCGCGCACGCCAAAGAAGAACGCGCGGCCAGTGTATTCGTAGAACGCCGGAACGTTGTTATACGTCGAGTATCGCTGTGTTGCTGAATCCAGCAAGTTGGAGCCCTGAACATAGACCGTCAGTTGCGGCATTATGTCGTAGGAAATGCTGCTTGCGAGCTCGTGATAGGGCCGCTGCTTTGAGGCGTCGCGCCGGCTCGGTAAGCAATTGGGCTTGGGAGCAGGTATTCCGCCATCGATAAGACGTAGGTCAATCGATCTGTCCATCCAAAGCCTAGCGTCCGCTCCGACCTAAACCCGTCATTGCAGTAGCGAGCAAGGGATAACGGCCGAGTCTTACTTCTGGTCGTTTTGCCTTCGCCTGCTGTCCGTCCGACCCCAATGAACCGACGGAAATGACCGTTGACAGTTGGCCAGTGCGGCAGGGCGTCCTGAACGCCCATGTACGGGTCCAAGCATCGATACCCGTATATAAGTTCCTTCATGCGATACGATCAGTTCGCATGAAGGAAAGGCAATGAAAAAGCTTCGCATGTGAGGTAAGTAGCAATCTGTTACTTTCCTCATGTTTACTTCGTCAGAATATAGCGTACGCTATAGTTCGTAATAGAGTTGCGTATCGATACCATGTTGGGGAGCATGAGTATGAAGCAATACGCGACGCTTTGCGCTGGGCTGGCAATCGCCTGCGTCCATCCGGCTACGGCCCAGACAGTAGGCGATCCTGCAGCGCCGCGCGGGCAAACCGCTGCCGACCCGGCATCCGACGCTCGGTCCGACAGTGAAAGGCTGCCGGATATCGTCGTCACCGCACAGCGCCGCGAGCAATCGCTGCAGAAGGTGCCGATCAGCGTTACCGCCTTCACCGCGGACAATATCGCCGCGTTGACAGCAGAATCGATCGGCGACCTCGACACCTTCACGCCCGGTCTCACGATCAACGATACGTCGGTCACGCAACCCAGCTTCACGGTGCGCGGCGTGGCGACCGACGATTTCGGGATCGGCACCGATCCCTCGGTCGGTATCTTCATCGACGGCATTTATTCGGGGCGATCGGGGTCGTCGCTAATCTTCTTCAACGACGTCGCCCGCGTCGAAGTCCTGAAGGGGCCGCAAGGCACGCTGTTCGGGCGCAACACCTCTGCCGGGGCGATCTCTATCATCACCAACAAGCCGAACGATACGCGGTCGCTGAGCGGCACGGTGCAAATCGGCAACTTCAAGAAAATCCGCGGCGATGCGACGCTCAATCTGCCGCTCACCGATACGCTCTTCCTGCGCCTGAACGGCGTCGCCAATGACCGCGAAGGCTATCTCAGGGACGCACTGACCGGTCGGCGGCGCGAGCGCGAGAACAACGCATCGGGGCGTGCCGCCTTACGCTGGGCGCCGACCGACACCACCGATTTCGTGCTCGCTTATGATCATGATGACACCGCCAAGGACGGCCCGTTCGCGATCGGCATCAGCGACACCGCGCTCAGCACCGATCCGCGCGGGCCGTACACGAATGACGTGATCGACGACAAGGAAACGCGGTTGCTCAACGCGGTTTCGTTCACCGCGACGCACCGCACCGGTCCGCTGACCTTGACCAGCATCAGTTCGTTCAAGCATTTCGAAACGCACAATCGCGAGGATGAGGACGGCACCGCCGACCCGACACGCTATTTCGACACGGAGAATATCGAGAAGAACAGCAGCCTGTACCAGGAGCTGCGCGTCGGCTTGGACAATGATCGGCTGAGCGCGATCGTCGGCGGGAGCTATTTTCACGAGCGCGGGCGGCAGACCAGTGCGGCGACCTTGCTGAGCGATTCGGTCGATCGCCTGCTCGACCAGGTGGCCGGTTTTCCGGTCTTCACGATCCTCGACACCTTCGGCGGCTTGCCGGTGTTTGGCCAGCCCTTCCGGGAGGACATGGACAACCGCGCCGCAAACGATTCCTTGGCGGCGTTCGCGGATGCGACCTACAAGGTCACAGATCGACTGAGCCTGACCGCGGGCATCCGTTACACCCGCGATCTGAAGAAGTTTACCTGGACCAACGGCGGGTTCGACGCATCCGGTTTGGAGACGCTGACCGCGCCGGGCGCGCTGTACAATGCCATCACCGATGCAGTCCTCGGCATATCGCCCTTTCCCGACGCTGCATCGATCAGCGCGGCTGACTTCTTCCGCGCGACGGTCGGCGCGAGCGGCTTGATCTTCGATGTCGGCGCACTGGAAGGGGTGCCCTTCACGCGGCGCGAGAGCTTCAATGACGTGTCGCCGCGCTTCGTCGGGCAATACGACCTCAACGCCGACCTTCACCTCTATGCGTCGGCATCGCACGGCTACAAGGCCGGGGGTTACAATTCGACCGAGATCAACTCGTTCTTCGCCCCCGAACGGGTGTGGAATTTCGAGGGCGGTTTCAAGTCCGAGCTCTTCGATCGGCGAGTCCGGTTCAACCTTTCGGGCTATTATTTCAAATATCGCAACCGCCAGTCGATCAGCCTGGAAAACGCCGGCGGCGCGCTGCCGCAATATATCACACGGTCTGGGGATTCGCAGGCATATGGTGCCGATCTCGAGACCCAGTTCGTCGTCTCGCGCGATTGGACGGTCGGCTTTACCGCGGGTGCCATCGAATCGACGTGGGTCACGCGGGTCGAGCAAGGCGTGAATATTGCCCGGCAGCCGACGGGCGAACCAAGCTTCCGCGGTATCGCCAGCGCGCATTACAAGCATGACTTCGGCGTGGGCAGCCTCTTCGCCGATGCGAGCTACAGCCACACTTCGAAACAGCGGATCAACGACGCGACGCGCGCGATCGATACGGCGATCGCGCCATTCGTCGATTTCTCCAAGCTCGGCGCGCTCCGCTCGGCGCGCGACATCGTCAACGCGCGGGTCGGCTGGCGCTTGCCCGGCAACCATGTGACGATTTCGGCCTATGCCGAGAACCTGCTCGACAAGAGATATTACCGCACGCTCAACACGATCTCGGCCGACATCTTTCAGACGCCGTATGTCCGGGCGGAGCGGCCGGGTTTCTACGGTGTCGAATTGGGCTTTCGCTTTTGAGGAGAGGAAGATGCACAGGAAACTCCTGGCGCTGGGGGGCACGGTAAGCCTGGCATTGCTCGCCGGTTGTGCCGGGCCCAGGACCGATGCGCAGGGCTTCGTGATCGACCCTGATTTCGAAAAGACGCTCCAAGGCAAGCTGATCGACGCGAAGCCCGGTGACGTGGTGACGATTCCAGCGGGCAAATACGCGCTGAGCCGCAGTCTCAGCCTCATCGCCAATGGCGTGACGGTAAAGGGCGCGGGGATGGACAAGACTATCCTGTCCTTTGCCAAGGCAACATCGGGTGCCGAGGGGATGCTCGTCACCGGCGACGATTTCACGATCCAGGATTTGGCGTTCGAGGACAGCAAGGGCGACGCGCTGAAGATCAACGGCACCAGGAATGCGGTGATGCGCCGCGTGCGCGCGTCGTGGAGCGGTGGCTCGAAGAGCAGCAACGGTGCCTATGGTCTTTACCCTGTGCAAGTCACCAACGTGCTGATCGAGAATTCGGTGGTGAAGGGTGCGTCGGACGCCGGCATCTATGTCGGCCAGTCGAACAACATTATCGTCCGCAACAACCGCGCCGAGGGCAATGTCGCAGGAATCGAAATCGAAAATTCGAACCATGCCGACGTTTATGGCAACACCGCGACAGGCAATACCGGCGGTATTCTCGTGTTCAACATGCCCAACCTGCCGGTCCCGGGCAGCATGACGCGGGTCTATCGGAACACCGTCGTCGCCAACAATCACGCCAATTTCGGCGCGAAAGGGAGCGCGGTCAGCTCGGTCCCGCCGGGGTCGGGGGTGATTGTCAATTCGAACGACGAGGTCGAGATTTTCGACAACGACGTGAAGGACAACAAGACCGCCAACGTCATCATCTCGAGCTACTTCTCGACCGGCTTCGACACCAAGAGCGGGATCGCGGCGGCCTATGATCCGTACCCGGAGAACATCTTCGTCACCGACAACCGCTTCTCGGGCGGTGGTGACGATCCCGGCGGTCGCTTCGTCCCGATGAAGGCGCTTGCCGGGGGACGTTTGCCCGATGTGCTGTGGGACGGCTTCGTCAATCCCAAGCTCAAATCCGCGGGAATCTGCGTGCGCAACGGCACCGCGAAACTGCTGAACGTCGACGGGCCGGGCAAGTTCGCCAATGCGCGGATCGATCCCGCGGTCGATTGCGCGCCTGCCAGCCGACTCCCCGAAATCGCGCTCCCGCCGGCGATGACGAAGGACAGTGGCAAGCCGTGACGCAGAGCGTGTTCGCGTATCCCGTTCCCCTTTGGCGCTTCCCCGGCGAAGGCCGGGGCCTAGTTGGAAAGGTTGATGAGGCCGGGCGCAACGCTGCCTTTCTAGCGTTCCGCGACTGGGCCCCGGCCTTCGCCGGGGCAGCGCCTTGGAGGTGGATCAGCGTTGCTATTCTCATCCTGCTGGCGGGATGCGGTGGTGCGCCGCGCGGGGTGACGTTCCACCCCGACGAGAATCCGGCGAATCTTTCCGAATGGGGGCTGTTCACGCGCACTGCGGGACGGCTGGCACCGCACGACGGGATGGTCACGTACGAGCTCAACACACCGTTGTTCAGCGACTATGCGCAGAAGTGGCGGACGATCTGGATGCCCAAAGGGGTCCATGCCACATACGATCCGGAAAAATGGTTCGATTTTCCGGTCGGCACGATCATCACCAAGACGTTTTACTATTCGACCCCGGTCGACGCAGCCGCACCGCAAACCAGTGGTGAAGTGCTCAAGGTCACGCCCGCCACCTATCAGACCGGGGTGTCTGGGCTCAACCTCCGCCATGTCCGGCTGATCGAAACGCGGCTGCTGGTGAAGCGCACCAGCGGTTGGGTCGCCTTGCCCTATGTCTGGAACGCCGATGGCAGCGATGCGACGCTCGAGCGTACCGGTGCCGACGTACCGCTGACCCTGATCGATGGCGCGCATAGGGATGCGTTCAGCTACACCGTGCCCAATCAGAACCAGTGCTCCGGCTGCCACGCCCAGGATTTCCGCACGCGCGCGATCAACCCGATCGGGCTCAAGGCGCGCCACCTCGACCGGACCTTTGCGGGCGAGGGTGGTGAGATCAACCAGCTCCGCCGGCTGGTGGCGCTGGGCTACCTCACCGGCGTGCCGGGCCAGGTGCCGCCCGGCAATGCAAAGTGGCAGGACGAGAAGGCCGGCACGATCGGGCAAGCCCGCGCCTATCTCGACATCAATTGCAGCCATTGCCACAACCGTGTTGGCGCGGCGCGGACTTCGGGCCTGTGGCTCGATACGAAAACCGCCGACCCGCGGATGCTCGGCACGTGCAAGCCCCCGGTCGCCGCCGGGCGCGGCGCGGGGGATCGTCCCTTCGATGTCGTGCCGGGGCAGCCCGATCGCTCGATCCTGACCTACCGGCTCGCCAGTACCGATCCGGGCGAGATGATGCCCGAACTCGGCCGGGATCTGGCACATGGCGAAGGACTTGCCGTCATCACACGCTACATCGCGACGATGAAGGGGGCGTGTGACGCGGTTGACGGGTCCAAGCGGGTTACGGCGCGATGAACTGGTCGAATTGGTCGGGCAGTGTCCGCAGCGCCGCGCCGGTCTTGCGCCCGACCAGCGAAGCGGACCTCGGCAAGGCGATCCGCGCGGCGACGAGCGTGCGCGCGGTCGGGGCGGGACATTCGTTCATGCCGCTGTGCGATTCCAACGGGATCATCGTCAGCCTGGAGGATATGGCGGGCGCGATGACCGTCGCGCCCGACCGCCGCACCGCGCGCATCCCGGCGGGATGGAGCATCAAGCGGCTGACCGCGGGGTTGTTCGATCAAGGCCTCGCGCTCGCCAACCAGGGCGACGTCAATCCGCAATCGCTTGCGGGCGCGATGGCGACGGGCACGCATGGCACCGGGCGCGATCTCGGCAGTTTGTCGACCTTCGCGCGCGGTTTCCGGCGCATCGGGGCGGATGGCGAGGCGGTCTGGTGCGATGCCGCGACCAATCCCGATCTGTTCGAAGCGCATCGCCTGTCGCTCGGCATGTTCGGCATCGCGACCGAAATCGTCGTGGACGTGGTGCCGGCCTTTCATCTGTCCGAACGGATCGAAAAGAAGCCGTGGGGGGAAATCCGCGAACGCTATGACGCGTTGGTGACGCAGCAGCGCCACGTCGAATTCTGGTTTTTCCCGCACGCTGACAGCGTGATCCTGAAGACGCTCGAGCTGACCGACCCGTGCGATCCGCCCAAATCGACCAGCGATGTGGACGAGGCCACGTTCCGCCGCGTGCTCGATCTGGGGGCGTGGGTGCCGCCGCTGATCCCGACGCTCCAGCGGCTGATGATGAAGACCAATATGGACGGCAACCGGCGCGGGCCGGCTCACGCGATCTTCCCATCGGATCGCACGATTCCGTTCGAGGAGATGGAATATGAAATGCCCCGCGCGGTTGGGCTGGAGGTGCTGGAGGAGGTGGTCGGCTGGATTCGCCGCAAGCGATTGCCCGTGTCGTTCCCGTTCGAATTCCGTGTCGTGGCAGCCGACGATATCTGGATGAGCCCGATGAATGCTGGCCCGGTCGCGGCGATTTCGATGCACCAATATGCCAGGATGCCGTGGCGTGCGCTGTTCGCCGATGCCGAAGCGATCTTTCGTGGAGGCGGCGGACGGCCGCATTGGGCCAAGCGCCACACGCTCGGTCGCGCCGATGTCGACGCGCTCTACCCGATGGCGGAGCGTTACCGCGCCGTGCGCCGCGCCGCCGACCCGTCGGGCAAGTTCCTCAACCCCCATTTGGCGGAGCTGTTTTCCTGATGGATGACCTCAAGCTGCATCAGCATCTGATCGGCCAGCAAGGGTCGCGCGGCGCGCTCAACACGCCGGTGCTGGTGCTCGACCGCGATCAGCTCGATGCCAATATCGCGGTGATGCAAGCACTGGCTACTGCGCACGGCGTCGCGCTCAGGCCGCACGGCAAGACGCACAAGAGCGTCGATATCGCGCGACGTCAGATCGCGCGCGGCGCGGTCGGCCTGTGCTGTGCCAAGATCGGCGAGGCGGAGGTGTTCGCCGATGGCGGCGTCGACGGGTTGCTGATTACCTCGCCGGTCGCGGCACCAGCGGCGATCGTACGGCTGGCGGCGCTGGCCGGGCGCAGCGCGGGGCTGATGGTGGCGGTCGATGATCCCGGCGTGGTCGCACGGACCCAGCAAGTGCTGGCCGAAGCAGGCACGACACTCCACGTGGTGATCGACATCGACCCCGGCATCCGGCGCACCGGCGTCGCGTCGCCCGAGGCAGCGGTCGCGCTCGCCGAGGCGATCACGAGGTGCGACAACATCACGCTTTGCGGCGTGCAATGTTATTGCGGGATCCAGCAGCATATCGAGGACTATGCCGCCCGCCGCACCGCGATCATCGAGCGCACCACCTATCTGTCGAGCGTCATCGCGGCGCTGACCGATGCCGGCTATCCACCTGAAATCGTGACGGGCTCCGGCACCGGCACGCACCGCATCGATTTGGACCTCGGTGTCTTTACCGAGCTTCAGGTCGGGTCCTACGTCTTCATGGATAAGCAATATCTCGATTGCGACTTGATCGGCGACGGCACGACGCCGTTTGCGCCGTCGCTTGCTGTCGATGCGCGCGTGGTCAGCGCCAATCACGATGCGCTGGTGACGATCGACGCCGGCTTCAAATCGCTGTCGACCGACGGCGGCGCGGCGCAAGTGCGCAGCGGCGTAGCGGCGGACGCGATGTTCGTGTTCATGGGCGACGAACACGCCGCGCTGATCGCGCCGGGGATCGGCGAGGCGCTGCGTCCCGGCGATGCGGTAAGCCTGACCGTGCCGCATTGCGACCCGACGGTGAACCTCTACGACCATTACCATGTCGTGCAGGGCAGTACGCTGGTCGAGATCTGGCCGGTCAGCGCGCGCGGGCGCGCACGGTGACGCCCCGCGCCGGTCACGTCGCGGCCATTCTGGTCGTCGGCGTGATCGGCGTGCTGATCGCTGGATTGCAGCCGCAATTGCTCGGCGCGCTGGCGCTGGAAGGCCGTCTGTCGGTTGCGGCGCTGGGCGGACTGGCCACGGTCGAGCTACTCGCGATGGGGATCGCGGCGGCTGCGGCGAGCTTCATCCTGCCAGCGAACCGGCTGCGGGCGATCGCACTGTGCGCGCTGCTGGCAACGGGGCTGCTGGATCTTGCCACGCCGCTTTGCGGCAGTGGCGACATTTTCGCCGCCCGCATCGCCGCCGGTCTGGGGGAGGGCGTGCTGATCTGGATCGCGATCGGTTTCATCGTCGGCACCGCTCGGCCCGAGCGCTGGTCGGGAATCTATCTTGCGCTGCAAACGCTCGCGCAATGCGCGCTGGCCAGCTTCATCGGGTTGTTTGCGGCGAGCAGCGGCGGCGGGTTCGGCACGCTCGGGGCGGTGACGCTTGCAGGGGTCGTCGCGGTGCGGTGGATGCCCGATGCGCACGCGGCGAGCGCCGGAGACGCGGATGGTGGCACGTTGCCGCACGGGCGCGGGCTGCTCGCGTTGGCCGGCGTCCTGCTCTACCTCGCGTTCATCGTTGCGATCTGGGTCTATGTCGAGCCGCTTGCGCGTCAGCGCGGCGTGCTGGCACCGACCGTACGTTTCATCGTGCCGCTCTCGCTGGCGATGCAAGTGATCGGCGCTGGCGCTGCGACGGTGCTGGCGGGGCGTCTGCCGCCCCGCGCGACAATCCTGTACGTGGGGCTGCTCAATCTCGGCGTGCTCGCGGTTATGGCGGAAGCACCATCGGGCCTGTTCGTCGTGGCGATCGCCATGTTCGGCTTCCTGTGGCTGTTCGCGCTGCCGTTCCAAGTTTCGCTTGTCATCGCCGCCGATCCGACCCGTCGGGCAGCGGTGTTGATTGGGGGCGCGCAATTGACGGGATCGAGCCTCGGTCCGCTGCTCGCCAGCGCCCTGGTCGCCGACAGCAACGTCGCGTCGGTGCTGCTGTTCGGTACGATTTGCCTCGTTGCCGCGGTGTTGGCCCTGTTGGGCGCGGGCTCGCCGCGCCATGGCGTCGGCGCATGACGACCCCGGCTATCTCCAAGCGCTCCAAGCCCAAGCAGGAACGCGCCCATCTGACCTACGAGCGCTTGCTCGACGTCGCGGGCGCGCTACTGGACGAAGTCGGGATCGGCCGCATCTCGACCAACATGATTTGCGCCCGCGCCGAACTGACGCCGCCCGCGCTGTATCGTTATTTCGACGGCAAATATGCGGTGCTGGAGGCACTTGGGCGGCGTCTGATGGCACGCAAGAACATCGTGCTCGAACACTGGGTCGCGCGCCATGTCGAGCACGGCGTGGACGCGTTGCGCGACGGGATCGAGGAATTGCAGCGCGAAACCGCGGCGGTGACGCAGTCCGAGCCGGGCGCAGTCTGGATCCTCCGCGCGCTGCATGCCACGCCGCAGCTGGTCCATGTCCGCCTCGAATCGCACCGTTACGTCACCGATCAACTCGTCGCGGCCTATGCACGGCACCTGCCGCACGTAGATCGAGCCGATTTATGGCAACGCCTCCGTCTGGCGGAGGAGGTTGGTTTTGCTGTCGATGAAATGTTGCAGGAAGAGGATCACATCGCCCCCGAACGCGCGTTCAAGCACGTCGCGGCTTTGCTTCGGATGGATCTCAGTTATTGAGCCTACGCAAAACGCGCAAGCGACGCAAGAAACGGGCGTGAGCGAACGGTTGCATGCAGTGCGGTGTAACCTTACGGATGGAGATATTTAAACAAATTGGCCACGCCGTTTCGTAAATAACATTGGTCCAAGAACTGCGGGATCGCTGTCAAGCAAAGATGCCACCGCTTCTTGGGACTAAGTTTAATTGACCGGAAAGGTTCCGGTGAGTACATTAGAACAATTGGTAGCATTAATTAACCACCGGATAGATGCCGACTAGGCAGCGGCAGGAACTGTTTGAAGGAAGTTTCGGAAATTGTCGCTTGGCGGGCGGGACCAGAGGCAAGCTTCGTAACGAGGGCGATGCATACGATCGATGGTGCGTTCGGCAATTGAAGCGTATGACGACAGTGGTGCCGGTTAAGCCAGTCGTACAATTTCTCGCGCTGCTGCCTCGAGCGAGAACGGTCAAGGGTGTTCACGAGCATCGATGATCAGCTCATCCGAGCGTAAGCTCGGTTTGAGAGAGCTGTCGGGCCAGTTGCGAAAGGCCGAAATTGTGTCAACGCGATGTTACAGCCGAAACTGACGATGAGCCGAAAACACGTTCTACAGGGGGCAAACTACAGGGGTCAAATTGAGTCCCCGCATGCAAACGCTAAACGGCAAAGCTGTCCTTACGAGCGGCGTTGTCGTCTATGGCGCCCGTGCCGAGCTTAACAACTGTTGCCACGACGTCCGCCGCAGGGGTGGGCTCCCCCCACGATAGATCGTGACGCTCTGTATTAGCTTTCCGAGCGTAGTTGGGAGGTGGCTCGGTTGCTCTGTTCCCGAAATTCATTCCCTGTCAGGAGTGGCAGCGGGGCTCGTTCGAGCGCATCGTTTGAGCGCGACAGGCTGGCAAGCGGATGATCCGTACGATCGGCCCACCGACGCTCCCGGGGTGAGGCGTGAAGACCGCGACCAGATGCCCTCCCGCTGCGATGCGGCGATAGTTGGCGATCTCGGTCGGAAAACGCGCGCTTTCGGCAACATAGCGGTCGTAATTGGCAAAAATCAAATAGTCAGCGCGACAACTCTCCGTGCGGTCCGCTTCTATGTCAGCAAAATCGACGATAGGTCGTGACGAATGCCACGAGCCGACGGTGGAGACGGTTATCTGCCGCGTCACAAAGGTGCGTGGGTCGAAACATCCGCGATTGCCGCCCGGATACAGGAAGCGCCATGGCGCGGACAATGCGTCAAAGGCCAGATATTCGATCGCGACGGTGTTGCCCGGTGGAATATGCTGCATGGCCCAGGCCGTGGCGAGACGACGTGTGTCGACGGCGCGTTCGACCGCCTGGGCGTTGGCAACACGCAATGGCGGTACGGCGACAAGGAGCGTGATCGCGATTGCGGCCGGAAGCTTGAACAGTGGAAAATGCTTTCGGACCTTATCAACAAAAGAAACCGTGGCGTAGGCGAGTGCGATCGTCAGCAGCGGAAGGAGCGGCACCACCCAGCGCTCCCAAATCAGGTTCTGGACGGTGATCGAGACGAAGAATACGCCGATCGCGCTTCCGACGACGTAGCCGAAGATCGGCTGGCGCCGCGCGCTCGCGACGAGCCCGGCCGCAGCGAGCGCCAAGCCGCCAATTCCTAGCGCATTGGTCAGCGGATTGCCCAGATACCAGCCCATATTGGCCAGGAGTCCGTTGCCGGTCGCACCGACATGAACCGCTCGACCTTCACCCTGCAGGTTCGAAATCACGGTCGCGAAGTCCAGAACCAGGTAAGGTGACACGATCACGCAACTTGCGACGGCCATGAGCGCACAGCAGCCGAGCCTGCGCAGCGCCAAGCGGTATTCGCTCGGATAGAGCCGGATCCGAAGCAGCGCTGCGCCCACGACACCCGCCGCCACCGTTCCCGCGGGCCATTTGGTGGCACAGGCGATCCCGACCCACATGCCCGCAATAAGATAGGCGCGCAGCGACCCGCGCTCGACGATCCGCATCGCTGCAAGCAAGGCCAACAGGATGAAGATGGTCGACTGCATATCGGTGCGGATGATCTGCGAATAACGGATGTGGATCGGATCGATCGCCAGCAGCGCCGCAGTCAGCAGGGCGACCCGCGTATCGAACAACCGTCGGGCTAGTTGATACGCCAGAAGAATAACGGTCAGGCCGCTGATCAGTATGACGACACGGCCAGGGAGAAAAGCAACCGCGGGATCGTGAAAAAGTGCCTTAGCGAAGGCATTCGTGTCGGGAAAACGCCCGGTCAATGTTCCTACCAGTACGATGCCGGCCTCGACCAGTGCGAGCGAGTAGATCGTGGTCGTACCCGGGTGGCCGAACCACCCGGGGTTTAACGTATGCTCCTTGAGCAGCTTCAGGGCGATCAGCACGAAGATCGGCTCGTCCGGATCAAGCAACGCCGGAAGACCAAAATCCAGTCCGCGCAGACGCATAGCGAAGGCAGTTGCCATAATAGCTACAAGCACCAAGATACGCCATGGTCGCACTGACCCTACTATTGATTGAATCATCATCTTCATTACAGGCGATTGGCAGTAGCATTAGCCTTTGTCTATTTATAGAAGCGCCTCCTGCGACACCGCGGGGGGAACAATATGACGACGGCAGTAATCTTGGCGGGCGGACTCGGCAGCAGGCTGGGCGAAGAAACCGCCGTCCGGCCAAAGCCGATGGTCGAGATCGGCGGAATGCCAATCCTTTGGCACATCATGAAGATCTACACTGCCGGCGGGATCACCGACTTCGTTATCTGCCTTGGTTACAAGGGATATCTCATCAAGGAGTTCTTCGCGAACTACTTCCTCCACACCTCCGACGTGACGGTCGACATGTCCAAGAACTCGCTGGAGGTTCACTGTTCCCGGAGCGAACCGTGGCGCGTCACGCTGGTCGATACGGGCCCGACGACGATGACGGGGGGCCGGCTCGCGGCGGTGCGGTCGCATCTGAAGGACGATGAGCCTTTCTGCTTCACCTATGGCGACGGCGTGAGCGACATCGACATCGCCGGGCTGGTCGCCTTCCACAACAGCCACGGACGCCGTGCCACCGTCACCGCGGTCAGCCCGCCGGGACGTTTCGGCGCGATCGATTTCGACGGCGACCGTGTCGCAGGCTTCAAGGAGAAGCCGGCTGGCGACGGCGGGCGAGTCAACGGCGGCTTTTTCGTCGCCGACCCGAGCGTGCTCGATCTCGTTTCCTCGTCCGAGACGGTGTGGGAGGCAGAACCGCTCGAGACGCTCGCCAGCTCCGGCGACCTCATGGCCTATCGCCATGACGGCTTCTGGCAGCCAATGGATACCTTGCGCGACAAAATCTATCTCGAGGATCTGTGGAGCCGCGACGAGGCTCCGTGGAAGGTCTGGTGAGTAGCGCAGGCACGGCGACCAGCTGGCAGGGAAGGCGCGTCCTCGTCACCGGCCATACCGGCTTCAAGGGCGGTTGGTTGACGCTCTGGCTGCACCAGCTCGGGGCCGAGGTCGCTGGCCTGTCGCTGACGCCGGCGACCGATCCCAGCCTGTTCGAGGCGGCGCGGATCGGCGATCTGGTCGATCACCACATCGCCGATATCCGCGACCTGGCGGCGGTCGAGCGCGTGATCGATCAGGTCCGGCCGGAAGTGATCTTCCATCTCGCGGCGCAGCCGTTGGTTCGGCTGTCGTATGCGCAGCCGGTCGAGACCTTCGCCACCAACGTGCTCGGCACGGTGCATGTCATGGATGCGGCGCGGCGGATTGGCGGGGTGGCGGCGTTGGTCTGCATCACCACCGACAAATGCTACGAGAATCGCGAGTGGATCTGGCCCTATCGCGAAAGCGACCCGATGGGTGGGCATGATCCTTACAGCAGCAGCAAGGGGTGCGCCGAACTGGCGATCGCGGCCTATCGCCGGTCGTATCATCTGACGGGCGCGGCGGGCGAGGACCCGATGGCGCTAGCCTCGGTGCGGGCCGGCAATGTGATCGGCGGTGGCGACTGGTCGCTCGATCGGCTGGTGCCCGATCTGGTGCGGGCGTTCGAACAGGGCTCGGCGCCCGAGATTCGCGCGCCCTTGTCGGTGCGGCCATGGCAGCATGTGCTGGAGGCACTAAGCGGCTATCTGCTCCTCGCCGAGCGGATGCTGGCGCGCGCGCCGGGCTTTGCCGATGCGTGGAATTTCGGCCCGGCGGATGAGGTCGCGCGCCCGGTCGGCTGGATCGTCGAGACGATGCGCGCCGCCTGGGGAGGCGACGCCGCGGAGTCGTTGCCCTTCTCGGGCGCGGTGCCGCACGAGGCCGGGTTGCTCAAGCTCGACACGTCGAAGGCGCGGGCGCTGCTCGGCTGGCGGCCGGTGCTACGGCTCGAGGAAGCACTGGAGTGGATCGTGACCTGGCACAAGCAGGTCGGCGCGGGCGGTGACGCGCGGGCGGCGACGCTCGACCAGATCGCTGCTTATCGGGCGCGGGTCGAGCGGTAACGGTGCGGGCGCGGTGTCCGCACGTCAGCGCAAACGCGATTGCGGCAACGCCGTTGCATCCGGACCGTACCCGCTCCAGTGCAGCTGGAGCGGGACGAGTGGCTCCCGTTCACCACGGGCGAGCAACACTCCATCCTGCGTCATCGGATCGACCGCCGCGCCGCGCTGCCGAACTTCGAAATGGAGATGCGCGCCGGTCGAGCGACCGGTCGAGCCGACATTCCCGATGACGGCCCCCTGCGAAACGGCACCGGGGACGACGGTGATCGACCGCAGATGCGCATAGCGCGTCTCGTTGCCATCGCCGTGATCGATCCGGACCATATTGCCATACCCACGGCTCCATCCGGCAAAGGTGACCGTGCCGCTTCCGGCAGCATGGACGGGCGTTCCGACCGGGTCCGGGATGTCGATGCCCCTATGTGCGCGCATGCCGCCGTGCAGTGGGTCGCGGCGGATGCCGAAGCGGGAAGAAAGATGCGCTACGGCGACAGGAAGTTCGAGTCGCTCGTGGACCGATACTGCCGCCGGACGCGACCAGCGCAGCATCGTCGTATCGAAATCAGCACCGCCCGATGGCAGCGCGCCCCCCTGGGGTAGCGCAGTCCCATCAGGCCGGGGGAGGCTCGGCTCGGCCTTCGCTACCGTCGCCGCAGCGGACGGCAGCGCCGACGAAACCGCGAGGGCGGTGATCACGGCGATCAGGGATGACATCATGCGCCGCCCGTATCACGCTTGCCGGGAAACGATAAGGGACCGTAACGATTCCGGTCACCCCGGGCAGCGGCGATCGCCGCGCCAATCCGCAACGGAACCGCCGCCGCCGCAAGACCGACCGCAATCGACCATATGCCCGCCAGACCCAAGCGCCACGTCGTTCAAAAGCCGCGGGACTGGGTGGTCGCAGCGGCGGTACCGGCAACCGCAACCATCGCTGCGCCTGCAAGATCGCAACACGTTGGTACCAGTCAATTTTATTACGCACCAAGTTTAGACCTTGAATTTTTATAGTTGATAAGTCAACTGGCGGGGCGTGTAAGAACAGCTAATGGATTGTACTGCCAGCAGCGAAATAACGAAAATTGGCAGGGAGTAATATTTCCGTGAACTCTTTAGAACGTAAGATGCTGGATGTGCTCAAGAAAGGTCGCGACAGCTATGGCGTTGTAGCCGTAAAGGCTGAATTCGAGGCCGAAGGTACACGTCCGGACGAGTTTCACCGTCTGCTCGAAATCGCACAGCGTGCCGATGTAAAGGTCGCACTCAAGATCGGCGGTTGCGAAGCAGTCAGCGATCTTCTATCAACCAAGGTTTATGGCATCGACCATGTGATCGCGCCCATGGTGGAAACCCGCTACGCGCTATCCAAGTATATCGAAGCAAAGGACAAGGTACACGGTCCCGAGAACCAGCGGACCCAGTTCCTGTTCAATCTCGAGACCCAGACGACGCTCCAGAATCTCGACGAGATGGTCGAGCTCGCCAAGGGCAATGTCGACGGAGTCGTCTTCGGACGCGTCGATTTCACGCTCTCGCGCGGCATGCCGCGCGGCGCGGTCAACGAGCGTTCGATCACCGAAGCAGTGCTTCTCGTCGCGCATGCATGCCGCGATGCCGATCTCGAGCTGGTCGTTGGCGGTTCGGTGTCGGCCGAGGCGATCGACGCCTTGCGCGAAGTTCGCAAGGTACGTCTCGACCGGTTCGAGACGCGCAAGATCATCTTCGAGGGCAACGCGATCGAAACCGACAAGATCGTTGCCGGGATCGCCAACGCAGTCGATTTCGAGCTGATGTGGCTCCAGAATAAGCGCGATTACTACATGAAAATCGCCAAGGAGGACGAGCCGCGGATCGAAATGATGCAGAAACGCCAGCGCGCTTCGCAGCTCGAGACCGTCTGAGGGCGTTGTTCAACGCCTATCAGGAAAAAGGATAGCCTCGATACTCCTTTGAGGAGGCTGAACCCCGGTCGGCAATTAGGGCGTAGCACGTCTCATGGACAACCAACCGCCCGGACACGCGAAGGACAGGATAGACACAACGGTTATTTGCGAGGCTCACAAAGCAAAGCATGACTCCGATATCCTTCCTCAGCCGCGCCTGTCCGGTCTGCGCTTCCACCTCGGCACGTGCCGAGGCATCTTCGGATCAACGCGCCGAGGACCTTTCCCTTGATCAACTGCGCCCCTATTGGAGCGGCCTGTTCAAGAAGAAGGTATTTTTCTCCTACGATCGGTGCGCAGCGTGTGGCGTTTTGTTCGCACCGACGTATTTTTCAGACGAGCAACTCGAGCAGCTTTATGCGGACATGGCGCCCAATATGGAAGTGGTGCCGACCGCATCGCTCGAAGCGACGCAGCGCGGGTATTGGGATGTCACGGCCGGGACAGCGCCGCTCGACGGTGGCTATCTCGAAATCGGCCCCGACGTCGGTTATATCGTTCGCCTTGCGGTCGCCGAAGCGCGGTTCGACCACTATTGGTTGTTCGAGCCGAATGGGGCCGTGCATGGCGCGCTCGCTCAAGCAGCAGGGAATGCTCCGCACGACATTTCGTTGGAGATGAACGACCTTTCGATCGTACCCGACAGGTCGGTCGGCCTCGCCGTCATGGTCCACGTGCTTGACCATTTGCTTGACCCCCGAGCGATGCTCGAGCGTATCCGGGTCAAGCTCAAGCCCGGCGGCGTCTTGATGATCGTTACCCACAATGAGGCATCGTTGCTGCGCAAGTTGATGGCGTCGCGCTGGCCGCCTTTTTGCCTCCAGCACCCCGAACTCTATAGCCCGGCCTCGATCAAGACTCTCGTACGCCGTGCCGCGTATCAAAAGGTCGAAGTGCAAAGGTCAGTCAATTATTTCCCAATCGACTTCATGGTCCGACAAGCCGCCTACACGGTAGGGATCGACCTGGGCAAAATCCCATTGCCCAAGGCAGCGTTGGGCCTGAAGCTCGGTAATATGATCACGCTCGCGCACGTCTGACCAACGTTATCTCCAGCGCGCTGACGATCCCGCTTGCGATCGAAGCGTTTTGGGCAAGGTTGGCTGGCCGAGTAGAACCTCTGCGCCGAGATCCCACAAAGCAGGCGTCGCAGCCGCCAAGATCCCCGTTCCGTCATCGCCCACGCAATAAGGCGTCCCGTCCCAGCGTGCGACATGGCCCCCAGCCTCCATCAGGAACAACGCGCCCGGAATATGATCCCATGGCAGCGTTCGCTGAAACATCGCCAGATCATTCTGGCCCAGACAGATCCGCGGATAGTGCTCGGCCGCGCACCGCGGGATCGGGACCACCTCAAACGCGCGCTCCGCCCGGGCGTGAACCGCGGCGCGCCCTTCCTCGGTCATGAATTGCGACGCGATAGATACGATCGGAAATTCTGCATTGCTGGGCTTCGCCGTGATCGCCACATCATTGATGAACGCGCCCCCGCCACGACTCGCGTGGCACATCCGGTTGCTTACCGGATCGAACAGCCAGCCTGCTTGAGCCACCCCATCTTCGACTAGCGCAATCATGATGCCAAAGGGCTGCCGACCAGCCGCAAAGTTCGCGGTGCCGTCGATCGGATCAATGATCCAGCACCGTCCACGATCGAGATCGGCTTGCAGCGTGGGGTCTGCCGAACAGGCTTCTTCGCCCACGATCCGCGCATCACCGTCGATGACGTTCAGCCCTTCGGATAGCCGAATTTCGGCTTCGCGATCAGCTATGGTTACGATCTCACCCGGTGACTTTTCCACGATTTCATCGGCGCGTAGATTGAGAAACCGTGGCAAGACGATTTCCGCGGCTACTTGCCGGAGCAAGGCACTTACTAAATTGTGGTGGTGATGCACAATAACTCCATGATGAGTTTGATCCAGACCAGGCCGCCGAACGTCCTTGCTCTTTCGCGATCAGGTCGCAATCACTTTCACGACTGGAACAGCCGAGCCTTCAACCTTGTCATGAGTCCGGAACGACCGAAGGCGGCTCTTGCGCGCCGAAGGTGACGCGGTTGTGCCAGAACCAGCTGAGTACCGCGAGCGTGACGGCGAAGCCGAGTTGCGCGATGATCGGTGGCAGATGCGCGACCTCGACCAGAAACGGCAGCGCCGCCCAGTTCACCGCATAGTTCGCCAGATAGAAAGCGAGGAAGCGGATGAGCTCGCGGCCGGTCCGCCCTTGCGTCTGGAAGACCAGCAGCTTGTAGGTCATGAAGGCGAACAGCGTGGCGAGCGCTTGCGCGATCAGCAGCGCGACCATGTAGTGGATCCGCAGCCACGGCACGGACCATAGCAACACCGGGTAAAGGGTCAGGCCGAGCGCCGTGTTCAGTCCGCCGACCATGAGAAACCGCAACGGCTTCCCACCGCGGGCGACGAGGGACGATGCGGCATCCACAATGCGGTGCATGACGGCGCTCACTCCTCGATCAGGGCGATGCGCATGTTTTCGCGCAGCACCTCTCGGTCGAGGAACGGCGACAGATCCTCCAGAGCGGGCGAGGTGATGCGGCCGTCGGGATGCTGCTTGGCACCGAGCTTTGGCGCGAAGGGCACGTTCTCGTCGATCAGGATCTCGCAAAGCGCCGGCCCCTCGGCGTCCAGCGTCGCGCGGATTGCGGCTTCCAGCTCGTCGTGGCGGCTGGCGCGCATATGGTTGAAGCCGAATGCGGTCGCGAGCTTGCTGAAGTCGGGGAAGGTGACGTTGCTCTTGGGCCCGCCGCCGACTTCGACGCCGTTGAAGAAGTTGCGGTGCGTCTGGAAGATCGAGACATAGCCGTTGTTGTTAAGCAGGAACACCTTCACCGGCAGGCCGTAGCCCGCGATCGTCTGCATCTCCTGCAGGTTCATCATGATGCTGCCGTCCCCTGCAATGCAGATCACGCGCTTGTGGCGTCCAGTTGCGGCAGCCACGCCGATCGCGGCCGGCAGCTCGTAGCCCATCGTCGCGCAGCCCGAATTGGTCCACAGCCGCTGGCCCTTCTTGAGGTCGGCAGTCTGGAAGCTGACCACGCACGCGCTGCCGTTGCCCGTAACGACGATATCGTCCTCCGCGAGCTGCGCGAACAGCTTCTGCATCGCCACATAGGGGTGGCACACCTTGCTATTCTCATATTCGGGCAGCACCACCGGGAAGCGGCGGCCACGCTCCTTGCCCCATTCGAGCCACTCGCGTTGCTCGGCCGTGGGGCCCGCATAGGGCTGGTCGAGCAGGGCAGGGATCAGGTCCTTCAAGTCCGCGACGACGGGCATGTCGGGCCTGACGTTGGGCTTCTGCAGCTCGATCGGGTCGATATCGACCCAGATCTTATACGCCTCGCGCGCGAAGCTCGCCCAATTGTAGCTGACCTGGCGGATGTTGAGCCGGCTGCCGAGCACGATCAGCAGGTCGGCGCTCTGCGTCACCATGTTGCCCGGGCGATCGCCGATCGTGCCGGGACGACCGCAATACAGCGGATGGTCGTTCCAGATCACGTCGTGCGCGTTCCAGCCGGTCACGACCGGCACGCCGAGCTTCTCGACCAGCGTGATGAAGTCGGCATGCGCCCCCGACAGGCGGACGCCGCCGCCGGCGAACACCACCGGTCGCTTGGCGCTGGCCAGCCGATCAAGGATCGCGGCGGCCGCGGCGGTGAGGTCGGTCCTGGTCCAGGGTTCGTTCAGTTCGGCGGGGTCGAAGCCGGGGAGGAGGTCGTCGGGGTCGATCTGCGCCGCCTGGACGTCGAGCGGGATGTCGAGCCATACCGGGCCGGGGCGTCCGGTCGTTGCGAGATGGATCGCCTTTTCGAGATGATAGCGGATCGAGCGCGGGTCGGTGACCATCGTCACATATTTGGTGATCGGCGTGACGATCGGCTCGATGTCGAGCTCCTGGTCGCCATATTGGCGCAGCGGCAAACCGGTGTGGCGGACCGTCGTCTCGATCTTCACCTGGCCCGAGATGACGAGCATCCCGACCGAATCGACGAACGCGCCGTAGACGCCCGTGATCGTGTTCGTGCCGCCCGGGCCCGAGGTGACGTTGACCACCGCCAGTCGGTTGGTGAGCCGATAATAGGCCTCGCCCGCCATCGCCAGCGCCTGTTCGTGATGGCAGAAGGTCGTGGTGAGATCGGGATGCGTGCCGATCGAATGGTTGAGGTGCATCGCCCCACCGCCGGTCAGCATGAACACGTCGCGCACCCCGTGCGCCACGAGTTGCTCCGCAAGCCAGTTCGACAGCTTCATCTTGGTCATCTCGTCCACCCGTTCCAGGCCGCCGTTCGGCGAATTGCTTCATCAAGTCCGATTGTTGCCGCGACACCAAGTTCGCGCTGGATCAGCGCGGTCGAGGGGACGTAGCGGCCGGGGTTCCACCCGGGATCCGGCTTGCCCAGCACTTCATGCCCCGCATCCCCCAGCAGCGCCGCCGTGCGCGCCGCCAGCTCGGCGATCGAAACCGCTTCTTCCGAGCCGACATTGTACGTCGCCCCGGGTTCGGCGCGCAGCAGCATTGCCCACAGCCAGGTCGTGAGATCGGCCGCGTAGAGATACGATCGCACCGCCGTTCCCGCGCCCTCGACGCGCACGGTTCGTCCCGCCATCGCGTCGCGGATGAAATTGCCCGCGGCGAAATGGATGTCGAGGCCCAGCAAAGGCCCGAGCAGCGCAAAGATCCGAGCAACGATCGTGTCGAGCCCGTGGCTCTTGCGGTAGATCGCGCAGAGCAGTTCGGCGGCGCGCTTGGCTTCGGCATAGGTATTGCGCGCATCGCGCGGATCGGGGCCGCCCAGCCAGTCCTCGCCGACATGGGTCATCGCAGCGGGCTGCGCCCCGTAGACCGCACCCGAACTCAGGAAGAAGAACCGCTCCGCCCCCGCCGCGATCGCAAAATCGAGTGCGCGCCGCGTTCCGTCGACGACCGTGTCGAACATCTGCATCGGCCGGTTCATGTTGACGTCCGCGCTCGCCTCGGTCGCGGCGTGGAGCACATGCGTGTAGCGCTGGCCGTCGGGTTCGAACGCCAAGATATCGCCGGCGACGAAACGGAAGCCGGGATGGCTGGTAAGGTGCGGTGCCTTGGTGGCGAAGGCGGCCGGGTTGCGCGTCAGCACCGTGACATCGACGCCGATGCCGTAGCGCAGATCCGCCGCGCGCAGCGCCTCGAGCATCCAGCGGCCAATGAAACCGGTGCCGCCGGTGATGTAGAGCCGCTTGCCGCGGAGTTGCGACCAATCGTCCGCCAGGGCGGAGCCGATCGCGGCGAGGTCGTCGTCGAGCGTCCAGGTCATGCGGGCACCTGCATCAGAGACACGGCCAGGGTTGGGCGTTGCCCGCGATGCGCGCGGGCGATCAGCAGCAGACTGTCGAGCGCAAGCCCCCAGAACAGGATGACGATGAAGCCCGGACGAAGGAACATGCCGGCCGCCATGCCGACAGGCGTCGTAACCGGCTGCCCGCCAAGCCACGACGTGTTGTGGAGGACCGCAAAATTACCGAGGCCATAGTCGTAGGAGACACACAACAGATATCCCATGGTGATGGCGATCATGGGGCCAGCGCGCTCCCAGCGCTCCAGGAACAGCAGGAACACAACGAAGGATTCGGTATACCCGCCGGGATTCTGGTTCATCAGGTAGATCGTGAGAACCATCAGCGCGACGCGCGACGTGGGTAACGCGCGCGGTTGAAGCCAGGCGCCAACAAACACCAGCAGCGCCAGCGCCTGACTCATATGCAGGACGACCGGTATCCAGAAAACCAGCTGTTCCAGGAATTTCGACCCTACGAAGTCGCGGGTCGGAAATTTGTAACTGTCGAGATCCAGGACGGGCGCATAGCTGGTGGAGTAGAAGAGGAACTCGTAGACATAACCGCTGACGTACTGCGCCCAGTTCACGGTATTGGCGTATAATTGCATCGGCGTGCCGTCGCCAAACGCGGCAAATGTGACGAGATAGACGAACAGGGTGAGTAAGCCGGCCAACTCCAGCACGCGCCACTGTCGCTTCAACGCCCAAGCCATGGTCGGGACAACGAGGTACGGCTTGAAGTTGATCGTCACCGCTGCTGCCAAGGCGCGGATCACCGGCGACCGTACGATGTTGCCGTGGGCGAGCGTAAAGAACACGAAGCACGGCAAGATCAGATTGCCGCGTTCCAGGGTGAACAACCAGGGAAGGCCGAAAATGAAACACACGCTGCGGAACGGCGCGGTGCGCGCGTCCGCACGCCAGAAGGCAAGAGCCGCGAGCGCCGAGCCGAGCACGTACCAGCAGAGAATTGCCGTCACGCCGACCCAATCGCAATCGCGCCCCACAAAACTGCTGGCGTCATAGCAACCAGGCATGCCGAAGATTCGCAGGAATACGAACGAAAGCGGCGGGTAGACCGTGCGCCAATTATCGAACGCGCCAGGATTGTGCGCCCAGAACGCGGTGTTGAACCAGTCCATAAAGGTGTCGTTGGTATCGAAGATGAAGGGCGGCGGCAGAAACCCGTCATAGGTGAAGCGAACGGCCAGGTGCGCCAATCCGGCGACCACGAGCAGGGTGAGGCCCATTTCGGGAATGCGGCGGCGCGATTCGCCCGGAGCGCGCTTGATCCTCATAGCGTGTCTGTCGTGATTGGCTTGACGAACGTACGCGACGACGGTCGCTCCCGCCCGGGCGGGAAGCCCAAACGCTCGTCCTCGATCACCATCGGCACGTTGCGCGTCCGCTCGGCAATCGCGCGGACCTGTTCGCCGATCAGGCCGAGGATCAGCAGCAGGACGCTGAACATGCCGGTCTGAACGCCGAGCAGAAGCAACAGGCCGGTGACGCCGCCCCCCAGGAGCGCAGAGATTGGGGTCGCAAGCAGCAATAGCGCAGCGATTGCTCCGACATAGACCGACAGGATCAAGGGCGCGCGCAGTAACGCCTTCGACGAGCCCGCCAGCCCGGACACCGCAAAATCGAACAGCGTGCGCCAGTTGTTCTTGGTGACACCCGCGGCCCGTTCGGGTCGATCGAACGGGATCACCGCCAGACGGAAGCCGCTTTCCACCACCATGCCGCGAAAGAAGGGCTCCGGCTCGTTCCAGGATGCCAGCGTATCGACGCAGGCGCGGCTGAAGAGACCGAACCCGGTCGCGCCCGGGATGACCGGATAGTCGGCGAAACGGCCGAGCAAGGTATAGCCCAGGCTCCGGCTGAGCCGCGTTCCGAACGACGCGCGCTCGCTGCGGCGCTGGCCGAGCACGACCTCGGCACCGGCGCGCCACTGCGCGATCAAGGGGCCGATCAAGGCCGGCGGATCCTGGAAATCGGCGCACATCGCGATCACGGCGGATCCCTCCGCCTGATAGATGGCGTAGGTAGGCGACCGCATCTGCCCGTAATTGCGGTTGTTGAAGATGACGCGCGTGGTCGGGTCCGCAGCGACGATCTCGCGCATCATCGGGCGCGTGCGATCGGTCGACGCATTGTCGATGAAGAGGATTTCGTAACTGCGGGCGTGCGTCTCCAGCTCGGCCTTCACCGCGGCGTGGATCTGCCGAACGTTTTCCTCTTCGTTATAACACGGGATGACGACGGAGATTTCCGGGGAAATTGCCGGCCGTTCACTTGCGGGTGTCATCGTCGCTCCTGCCGAGCACATCGCTCCATCGCAGCCCGGTCGCGGGCACATACAGCTCGGTGAACAGCGCCAGCAGGACCAGCGCCACCAGCAGGCCGACCGCCGGAATGTTGTAATGCCGCGCCGCGTCGAGGTTGGCCGGTTCGATAACCTGGATATAGGTCGCACTCTCGGCCACGATATTCTCGACCGCCGACTGCTCGGAGGCGCGGGCGTAGACATCGTACAGCCCCTGCGCGAAGCGATAGTCGCGGTACAGGTTGAGATAGCGGCTCTGCAGTTGCGACAGACCCGACACGTTCGGGCCGCCCGCGCCAAGGCTTGGCGTGTCCGTCGCGGCCAATTGGCCCTGCAGTGCAGCAAGTTGCGTCTGAGCGGACTGCAGTTGGACGTTCTCGGGTCCGGCGACCTGTGCGAGGCCTTGCACCTCGACCTGCTTGGCCTGGATCTGCGCTTGGAGACTCGCTGTCCGCATGATTTCGCTACCGAGCTGTTGCTCGGGTGCGGCGAGGCGGTTTGCGCGGCGAAATGCGTCGAGCGTGCGCTCGGATTGGGCTACCCGTTCCGACGCATCCTTGAAACGATCCCGCACGATCTGCGCCTTGCGCTTCATGGTTTCGCGACCGAGCGCGGCGATGCGGCCGCTGATCGCGTTCTGGTAAGCTGTCGTGAGGTGCAGCGCTTCTTCCGGGTTGCGCGTGCGGGCCTCGATCTCGACCACGCCCCCCAGCAGCAAGTGCACGTCGACCTTGTTCCTAAGCGCGATGCGCGCGGCGGATTCGCTCGAATAGCGGCGATCCGGTCCGACCAGGTTCAACGCCTTCACCACGTCGGTGGTCACGGGGGCGCTACGCCCGATGACGAGATACAGGTCATTCGGCGGACGTCCGCCGCTCAGGAGGCTGGCGAAGCTCGACAACTGCCCGCCCAACGAATTGAGGATCTGGCCAAGGCCCGCGCTGCTCGAATCCTGCGGAAGCAACTTCGCGCGGGCTACCCAGGGCCGCGGGACGACGCACAGGATCGCCAGTACGAGCGCCAGTGCAAGATAGGCCAGGCGACGATTGCGCGCGCGCTGCACCCAAAGGATGGCGTTATGCACGCGCGTCACTGCGACATCGCCATGATCGGAGCGATGAAGCGACAGCAATTGTCGCGCGGAGCGCCACGAAGCGACAAAGCCGATCTCATTTCGCTAACAACGCGAGCGGCGCCAGGCCCACGAGACCCGATGTAAGGGCACTCAATTTGCGCCAGAACTCGCCACGCGCCGGGTTGATCGGGACGTAGATCAGGTCGCCGGGCAGGATCCGCTGATTCAGAACCTTGCCGCCTCCCTTATGGTGCCCGGACCCGACCGAAGATCCATTCGCGTGAATCACGAAGATATGACCGCGGTCGCCGATCTTCTGCACGCCGCCCGCCTGGGCGACATAATCGCTAACCGTGGAACCGGTGCGGAACTGGAAAGAAGCAGGGCTGGCGACGGACCCGAACACACCGACCGCCACCGGGCGCGCAGGAATGTACACTGCATCGTTGTTCTGGAGCACCAACCCATCTGGCAGCGTCGTCGTTTCCGGATCGACATCGAGCACCAGGCGTCCATCCGGCCGCTGCAAGCCGAGCCGATCGATAAGCGTTCTCAACTGGCTGGTTCGGTCGAGCTCGCTGCTGGTCGACAGGGCCGAGGTGAGCGGGGTCGCCGACAGCAGGAATTCGACATCCTGCATGACGCGATCGTAGCTCTGCCGCTGTTGTTGTCGCAGCGCCTCGCGCTTAAACTCGGCGGCGAAGGCGTAGGCATTCGGCGTCAAGCCACCCGCTTGTGCGATCGCTGCGGACAAGGGTGTCCCGGCAGGCACGAAATAGCGGCCGGGCCGAACGACTTCACCGCCCAGCGTCACCAGGACATTCTGGCTGGAGAGTGGACGCGCGATCCCAAGATCGGACAGGACGCGCAGGATCAGCGCGCGGCTGGCGATCTGCGAATTCGCTTCGGTCGGCGTGAGTTGCCGCCAGCCGGCCTTCAGATCAAGCGGGTCGAGCGCGAGCAGCCGCCCGGTGTCTCCCACCGTATTGACCCCGCCTGCATACAACAGCACGGTGGTCAGCGTATCGTTCGGCCGTGCCTCGAAGATCGCTTCGTTATTGACGCTGCCGATCGCGGCGACCTGCGCGCCGACCGGCGCGATGTAGATGACGTCGCCATTCTGCAAGACGGCATCCGCCGATTTGTCGCCCTTCAGCAGGAAATCATACAGGTCGAAGTCCGAGATCAGCCGCCCGTTACGGCGCAGCTGGATCGAGCGGAAACTGCCGCCGGCCGATGGTCCCCCCGCGGCGAGCACGGCATTGACCAGCGTGGAGAGGCTGCTGATCGTGTACGACCCCGGCGTCGTCGAAAAGCCCGTCACGTAGACCGTGATGCCGTGCAGCTGCCCGATCGACACCGACAGGTGGAAGTTGCGATAGACGCGCGACACTTGCGCCGAAATTGCCGATTGCAGATTCCCGTAGCGAAGACCGCCGACCCGCACCGCACCGACGCGCGGAATGAAGATTCGGCCTTCGGTATCGACCGTGACCGGCAGATTATCCGCCTCGGCCGAGCCGATCAGGCCGATCACCAGGCGATCACCCGCATTGATCTTGTAGTCTTCGGGAACGGTGGTGTTGGGCGGCGCTGTGAAATCTCGCGCGCTCGGGACCAGCAAATTGGCCCCGAAGCGGCGGATCGGCTTGTCGGCGACTTCCGAGGCGAAGGTCTCGAACTCGTTTGGCACAGCAAGGCGCGCGTTCGTGCGATTGCGCGTCTCGCTAGCGCTCTGCTCGGCATTGCCCTCATCGGAGGTGCGTTGGCCGCTCGCGCGAATTTCGTCGGAGCGATATTTGGTGTCGTCCGGCCGATACGGACGCTGACTTTGCAGGGTTTGCGTCTGGATCATCGCCGCGCTCGCGGAGCCGTCCGACGCCGTACCTGTCTGGTTGGCCGCAGCTACGCCGAGACCCTGCGCGCTGGCCGGTGCGAGCGGTATCGCTGCCGCTGCAAGCAGTGCCTGCCAACGCCACGCGGCTGCCACCCGCTCCTTGCTTATTACCACTGAATTTCTCTTGTTATTGGTACGAATGATCTAGAACCCGGTCACATGGGAACCGCCCGTGTGTCAACATTGAAAGCATAAGCGAATTATCGTCTTGCGAATGATGGGCAGAGACCGATTATTGTCATAACAGTTACCGGAGACTGCAATTATATAATCGTTATGTACGGGATAATTGTTAGCGTAGGTCTATCCTCCTTAATACAAAACCACCTCATAGCGTTGATTGTCTTCGACAAAATCGAAGAGCAGAATTTACGGCCTTCAGAACTCACCGAAGTCGCATTGACCGTATCTTCTCCACACTGTCGGTCGTTTTGGTCGCTTCGTCGGTGTTCACTCAATCGCGCTCTTCCTCGACGATTATGCTTCGCCTGGGCGTGACACGCTGGCAAGAACAGCCCGTGTCGCGAGAAACCGCAGTTCAAGCGAGGACTGCTTTGCGCCGCTCGCCGCCGGGCCGGTGACGCGCGGCCCTGCGTTCGAAAATGTCGATCGCACCGCTGCGCTCCGATATGTTCGAGACAATGCGTTACGGTCGGCTGTTCCTCTCGGGTGACTCCGCGCACATCGTGCCGCAGAGCGGTGCCAAGGCGCTCGGCCTTGCTGCGTCCGATGTTGCCTATCTGAGCCAAGTGATCTTCCCTCGATTTGACGGACGCCGATGATAGGCTCTGCGGAGCTTGGAGGTGTATGATGGCAAATACGACGAAGCGGCGGTTCCCGGACGAGTTCAAGAACGAGGCGGTGGTGCTGTGGGAGACGAGCGGTCGCCTGCAGAGCGAAGTAACAGCTGAGTTGGGATCATGCCGACGATGCTGCGTCGCTGGCAGCGCAAGCTTGAGGAGAGCAGCGTGCCGGTCGCGAGCCCGGCGGCGAAGCCGCCAGTCTCGACGATGGCGTTGCCCGCGGATCAGGCGTCGGAGATTGCGCGGTTGCGCCGCGAGTTTGAGCGGGCGCGGATGGAGCGCGATGTATTAAAAAAAGCGTCGGCATCTTTGCGGAGATGCCACGATGGAGTTCGCCCTTATCGAGCAGCATGCGTCCGCCTGGCCGGTGAGTGTCATGTTCCGCATGCTCGGCGTGTCCCGCAGCGTCTATTACGATCGGCGCGACCAGGCACCGAGCGCGCGTACAACAGCGAACTTGGCATTACTCCGCGACATGCGTCGGCTCCAAGAGCGGCATCAGGGTCGATACGGATCGCCGGGGATGCATGCCGCCCGGCGGGCGGAAGGCCATCGATGTAGCCGTGGTCGGGTCGAGCGGCCAATGCGCTGACATCGTATCCGCGCGCCGGCTGGGTGCCGGTTCCGACTCTGTACAACCGACAGTCGTCATTATCTGCCGGTCGCGCCGAACCTGCTGGCGCAGAGCTTTCTGGCGAGCGCGCCGAACCGGATCTGGCTCTGGCTTGCCGACATTGAGTATATCGCGACCGGCGAAGGGTGGCTCTACTTGGCCGCAGGGCGTGGCGAACGAATGGCGGTCTTTGGTCGCGCCTTCCGCCTGATCTGCCGTGCCGCTCATCACCCGACGGAGCCTGTTCAGCCGACAAAGCTCGCTATGATGCAACCGCGCTCGCAAGGGGGCCGCTGCGCCCGTAGCGAGACGTCAGGCAGCCGACGAGCACGAGATATGCCTGCAGCGGCAATTCTAACATCCTGACCAAGCTCGCACGCGCCGAACACAAGACGCAGAGCCTGATACGTCAGCGCACCCGGCCAGCACGGTTTTCGAGCACGAGCTTGGAAACGGTGGCGGTCTCGGCCACGCCGGGTAGATGCGAGGTGAAGCCGATCCCGACATAGAACGGAGCGGTCAGCTTAAGCGTAATGGGTGCGCCGAACTGGTGCATCGGCTCGCCTTGCTCGCTCACCCACAGCGTGAACTGGTCACCTTTCTTCTCGATGCCGATGCGCTTCGCTTTGAGCGTGACCAGACTGTCGGGCGACTTGCCGCCAGGCAGGCCGCCGCGACTGCCGATGCGATATTCCATGTCGCTGATCCGCCGCCCCGGGGCGGGACGCTGCGCGAGGTGGATCATGCCGTCGCCGTGCAGCGCTACCAACGCTTCCTTGGCATCGTCGTCGAGCGATTGGCGGATAATCAGCAGCGCCTTGTGGTCACCGAAGCCGCCGTCAGGATAGGCCAGGTCTGCCGCGAGCGAAACATCGCCACGCATCCGTTTGAACAGGAAACGGAACTCGTCGCGGGTGTACCAGACGTTATAGCCAGCCGCGTGGATCGTATAGGTCCCGCCGGCCAACGACGCGCTGCCGGGCACGAGCGCACCCCCGACGTCGGCCTGTCCTTCGAACACGCCGATCGGGGTGTTCTCCACGCGGGTATCGCGGTGGAAGCCGGGTGGCGGTCCAACTTGGTTATGCTGGGTTGACTGCGGATAGGCCCAGTCCGGAGCGAGCGGTGCGCCAGGCGGGCTATTGGCGGCAGAGGTCCCGGGAACCTCCTGCGACACCTGCGCCAGCGAAGCCGGGGACAGGATCGTTATCGTTGCTGCGGCGATCCACGGGATCGGTTTCTGCATGAGCTTTCCTCCGCTTATCGTTGCGGATCGGGCGCGCGGAAGGGGGAGCAGCAGGGTTTGCCGATCGCGTGGAACTCCATCAGCTCGGCACGCGTCCCGTCGGGGTCGAGCAGGTTGAGCTGCCATTTGGCATCGCGTCCGATCTTGGGCGTCTGATCCTGCCCCTGCAGGCGGTCGCCGTTCCACAGCAACGTATAGGCCGCGCGCGTGTCGGGTATGCCGAGCGCGAAATGATTGAGCACGCCGAGGTTGGCGGCCGACATTCCAGGCGGGATGCCTTTAGTGTCGGGCGTCCCCACGACCATATATTCGATCCAGTCGCGCCCGTCGGGCAATTGCAGCGAGATCCAGGTGGGATGATCGTCCTGCATCCCGCCCTCCCAATAGGGCCGCAGCCCGAGGACCGTCTTGTAGAAGCGATCCTCCTTGACGCGATCGTGCACGATGAAGCCGAAATGCATCACGTGGCTGGAAAGCGGGTTGGGCGGTATGGCGGGTAGCTGGGTGGGCGGTTGCATGAATTGCACCACCGTTCCTTCGGGGTCGGTTACCGAAAACCACCGGCTGCCGTCAGCGGCCGACTTCAGCGTCTCGGGCACGGCGACGCCTTGCGCCGCCAGATATGTCCGCATTGCCTCAGCGTTGGCAGTGTTGAACGCGACGTGCGCCAAGCGGTTGATCGAAGGCGCGCCGGGGGGCAGCGGCAGCACCTCGACGAACTGGGAAGGCGCAAAATAATAACGCGCGCCCAAGGGCTGTTCGGGGTCGGGGAGTTTTACCGCACCCAGATCACGGACGTAGAAACGTTCGCTTTTCGCGGGATCCTGTGCGTAGACCGCGATATGCGACACGCTGGCCAGCGGCGGGCGGGCAGGGCCTTGTGCTGCGACCGGCGCCGTCAGTACGAGCGCCGCCAGCGCGGCGCTCCTGCGAGCTATGGTTCGCCTTGTCATGCACTTCACCCCTCTCCGTGCGCTGTTTGCGCTATCATTGATGGGTGTAGATCGGTCCCGCGCGTTTGGCGAGCATCGAACGGCGGCACCGCGCGCGCGGCGCGCTGCTGGTCAAGGTGCTTGGCGTCTTGATGTCGATGCGGCAAATCAATGGCCCGGCACTTGCCGAATGAAGGGAAACCCCAATGCGGATCACGGCCCTGCCTTTGACAGTCTTGCTCGTCGCAGCCGTGAGCGCGCCGGATACCGTTCGCATCGCCCCACCTTATCTCGATGCGCCCGAAATGGCGGCGCAGCGTGCCATGCCGCACGGCACGCTGTACAGCTTCATCATGCACTCGCGCGACAGCCGCATCTATCCCGGCATCCGGCAGCGCGACAACGCCGTCACGCAGCGACGCGATGCTTACGGCAACCGCATCGCGGCGCCGGCGGACGAAGCGTCCGAAGCTGCATCCTATCGCCGAGAAGTCTTTGTCTACATACCGGCGGGCTATCGTCACGGCACCGAGGCGCCAATGCTGGTGGTGCAGGACGGGCGCGATTATGCCGCGCGCGTCACGGCTGCGCTCGACAGCCTGATCGCCGCGCGTCGCGTTCCACCGATCGTTGCCGTGATGATCCAATCGGGCGGCGGGGATGCGCAGGGGTCCGAGCGCGGGCTTGAATATGACACGGTCTCGGGCCGCTACGCCGAATTCGTCGAGCGCGAGGTGCTGCCACGGGTCACCGCCTTGTATGGCGTGCGCTTCACCCACAATCCGGCGCTGCGTGCGGCGATGGGCGGCAGTTCTGGCGCGTCCGCGGCATTCGCCATGGCCTGGTTCCACCCCGAATGGTACGGCAAGGTGCTGTCCTATTCGGGCACGTTCGTGAACCAGGCATCACCTGTCGATCCTGCGTCGCCGCGCGGAGCCTGGGACTTTCACGCCCGGTTCATCCCAGGCAGCCCGCACAAGCCAATCCGAATGTGGATGGAGGTAGGCAGCAAGGATCTGCACTGGCAGGACCCTGAACCGACCTATCACAATTGGCCGATGGCAAACGATCGCATGGCGGCGGCGTTGCGGGCCAAGGGCTACGACTATCGTTATGTCGTTGCGGAGAATGCCGCGCATGTTGATGGTAACGTCATTGCCCAGACATTGCCGGGCGCGCTCGAATGGTTATGGCGCGATGACGTGCATGCGACACGATCACGCGCGCTTTTATCTCAAGCCCCTCGCGCCGTCATCGAATGAGCACAGTTTCGCCAAAGCCAACCTCAGCTTATTGCGGGTATGCAATCGGCTGAGGTCGGGTTTATCGGGCTCAGGAAATCGGAACGCCGCCGGTAACAGCCACGACGTTGCCAGACATGTAGCTTCCCTCCGCTGCCGCAAGCATCACATAGGCGCGCGCGAGCTCGCCCGGCTGTCCGGCGCGTCCGATCGGCGTGTTCTGCCCGAGGGTCTCCAGTTCCTCCGGCGATTTGGCGATCGGCTGGATCGGCGTCCAGATCGGGCCGGGCGCCACCGCGTTCACGCGAATGCCGTCGCTCACCAGAAGGTTGGACAGGCCCACCGTCAGGCTCGATATCGCGCCTTTGGTCGCGGCATAGACGATCATGTTCTTGCCAGCGACCTTGGCCTGCTCGCTGGTCGTATTGATGATCGCCGAGCCCGGCTTCATGTGCGGAACAGCCGCCTTGGCCAAACGGATCATGGCAAAGACGTTGGCAGCGAAAGCGCCCTGCATCTCGTCGTCGTCGACGCTATCCAGCCCCTCGTTCATCGTCTGAGCGGCAGCATTGTTGACGAGGACATCGATGCCGCCGAGTTCCGCGACCGTTCGTTCGACGAGGGTCGCGCAGTGATCCCGGTCGCGCAGATCGCCCGGCAGCAAGACGCATCGCCGTCCTGCCTTCTCGACCCAATTCCGTGTCTCTTCGGCGTCGACCTGCTCTTCCGCGAGGTAGGAGATGGCGACGTTTGCACCTTCGCGGGCGTAGGCGATCGCCACTGCCCGGCCGATACCCGAATCTCCCCCGGTTATGAGCGCCACCTTGCCCTTGAGCAGGCCCTTGCCGACGTAGCTCTCCTCGCCATGGTCAGGCTTGGTTCGCATCTTGGTCGTTAAGCCGGGCCGTGGCTGCTGCGGCTCATTAGGAAAACGTGTTGGCTGGTTCGTGCGCGGGTCGTCGGTCATATCGGTTCCTGCTGGTAGGGTCAGCAGCAAACGGCTCACAAGAGATAACGTGCCCGCGCAACCAGCACGCGCGCGCATTAAGCCGTCAAAGTGCGATCAGGAACGGGCCTCCGATGTCGGGGAGCGGGGAAGGGAGCTTGGATGACTAGTTTTATGCCACGTTAGTGCCATACGGCCGGAGGAAAGAGTTTTACAGCGGTAAAACTCTGTCCCCACGACCGGACGATGAATAACAACCCCGCGCTTTGCTGCTGATCGTCTTGGTGAAAGCACGGATTTCGATCATCTCGCGATGAGGCTGCCGACGGCGATCCAGCATAGCGCAGGCGCTTCGCCTTGTGGCGGGCGGCTGGCTATCCGGTGGGCAACCGGACATGCTGGGCGTTTTCGCCTGCGGCAAGTGCGATCCGCACCGCCTCGGTGGCGTTTCGGGCAGAGAGTTTCGATAACACGCGGCTGCGATGAACCTGCACGGTGCGCGGGCTGATTTGCAGGATGCGCGCGATTTCCTTGCTGGTTTCACCGGCGATCATCTGCTCGAGGACCTCGCGTTCGCGCACCGTCAGGAAATAGGTTTCGGCGGCGGACGTCGCTGCTTCGCTACGTCCTGGCGCTTGCACCATCGCCGAACGGATCGCTGTGATCAGCGCGTCGCGGGCGGCGAATTCCGCAGAGGATTCGAACAGGTCGGGGCCGGCGGCATGCTTCGATGCCGACCAGATCTCTTCCCCGGTCAGCAGGATGACCGCCAGCGTCGGCTCGAGAATCAAGCATTCCGACTGCAGCCCGGGAAAATCCGGGTCAGTTGCCCGGCGTCCCGGGCTGCCCCCCCGGGAGGCTATCGCCCCGCCGTCGGTTGCCGCCTGCGTGCCGCGTCGTCGGTTGGTACTCGTGGTACTGGTTTCCGCCAGTGTCATCAGCGCCTTTACCGCGTTTGCGACGGTACGCTGTCGCCGCAAGACACAGACGACGAACTCATCGCTGACGGCGGGCTTGATCATCCCCGCACGACCGCAAGCGCGGCTGAGCGAACCTCTGTTGCGAAACGGGTGCGCCGATACAGCACTTTCGAGCGGCGCGTTCCAGGCCGGATACCAACAGCGAGAACGGTCCCGCCAATGACGCAGAGCGACTGTGTCATCGCAATCTTTCCTCCCCATCTCAAACGGATAACCGGTTGTCGCCCAACGGCTGTATTCAAATCGTCGGCCGGTTCCATCAGACTCGATGGCTTACGCAAAAGTGCGTAGTCATTAGCGCGCATTTCATCCTAGTCCGAAGCGGATTATGCCCGAACCAAGCCGTAACGGTCCTAATGTTCCGGAGATAGACGACCATTAGTCGCACTCCGCGTCATTTCAGGCAGGGGGCCAGCCAGGGGGGAATGCAACCATGCTCGCTTGCGATGCGCTGGGTCCGTCATCGACACAACCGATCCTGAACTGGCTGGAGCGAGACAGTTGCGCACGGATGATCGTCGATGACGACCTTCTGGTGCATTGGATCAATGCCGCGGCCGACGAGATCCTGCGGCATACCAGCCCGATCCGGATCACGAACGCCAAGTTGCGGATATCCAAGCGCGAACTGTGTGATCCGTTCCTGCAATTCGTCCGGGGGTCGGGGGACGGGATCGCGCCATTCTGTCTGCATGTCAGTTTTGGCGAACATCTGCTGCTCACCGGGCAGCGCGTGCGCGGCACATCCGCGCAGCATCTTACCGGCCTGACCCTGCGGCGAACGACGCGCCGCTATCTGTTGTACGGCGATGCGCTGGAAACCGCGTTCCGCTTGACCTCGACCGAGCGCAAGGTGCTGGAGTCGCTGTTTCTGGGGGAAACCGCGGACGAGGTGGGGGATCGTCTGCACATGTCGGTCGGCACCGTGCGGACCCATATCCGCCACATCTACAACAAGGTCGACGTCAACTCGCGCGAGGCGATGTTCTCGAAGCTTCTTCCCTACATCTCCTATCCCTGAAGCCGATGCCCATCAGAGCGCGCTGAGGACGATCGTCAGCGTGTCGCTGTACGTGCCAGCGAGATGCGGCCCGAGCGCGCCCAGCGTGATGTCGAGCGGGAGCGACGTGCCGGCCAACGTCCGTGGCGGATCGACGATGTCTTCCCAATGCTGCGTCAGGTCGACCGGAACGCCGCTCAGCGCCGCGGAATAAGCGATGCTGTCCATTTCGCGCAGATCGCCTTCCGGCAGCAATCGCCCGGCGTTGGCTGAATCGATCGTCAGTCGCGCGGTCGTATCGGCGCGGATCTGCAGGAAGACGCGACGCGTGGCATTGCTGGCGAGTACGCCGAAATCGACCTGCGCGACGCTTTGCCCCTGCCCGAACGTCGCGATCGCCCCGACGATATTCATTTGCGCGCGCGGGACCACGGCCAGCACGACGGAGACCGGCATCGGCGCGACCGTGGTGGCCAGCGCGCCGACATCGCGCAGTTCCAGCGACAGCGGCGTGGCGTGCTCGCCGGCGGATGCGACCGCATCCTGCGTGACGATCGCCTGGATCGCGAGGCGAGTCCGCGTGCCGGGCTGCAAGCTTGCGCGCCACGTACCGGGGACCGCGGTCGGGACCAGCGCGGCATCGCCTGTGCTGGCAATGAAGCCGACCTGCACTCCGGAACTGCCGATCGTTGTGCTCGACACGGCGGTGCGGGTTTGATCCAGCAGGACGAATTCGACCTCGCAGGCGGCGTTTGCACGGCTTTCCACCTCGAACGTGATCCGCTCGACCGGACGGGTGAACGCAAAGGGATCGTAGTCGAGCCGGGCCATCGAGGCGGTCGGGATCAGCGTCGCGTCGCACGTCGCCGCGAACCCTGCATTCGGCACCGCAAGCGCGAGCGCAACGGCGATGCGTTTAGCGTACGATGCTAAGTTTGCCGACATCGACCATCCCCTGTGTACCCTTGCGAATCTCGAACGCGGCGACCGCATTTCCACCGAGCAGCAGCTGATAGCGGCCCGGTGCGAGCCGGTCGGCGACGAAACGGCCACCGCGATTGGTGAAGAAGCTGCGCTCCTTCCAGCCCTTGCGCCGCGCCGGGTCGACCGGCTCGATCGTGCCCGCGGCAAGCGCGACCGGTCCGTCCGGCCCGATCAGGAAGCCGACCGCGATCAGCGATTCGTCGCTGCCGATCGGGAAGCGATACCCCGAGCCATATCCCGGAAAAACGTTGATCGTCGCCTGACCGAGGTCATAACCGATCGGGAGCGGATCGACGCGCAGGTCGTAGCGCCCGACACCGTACGCCCGCCCGATCGGGATCACGGCCGGCCCGAACAGTCCCGACCGCGCGACCACCCGGTCGCCTGAGAAGATCGCCGCGCGCGATCCGCGCAACGTCCGGTGGACCGGCGCGATGATGAAGCCTTCGCTCGCCGCTCGCCCGACCCCGAAACTGCCGTCCGCAAAGCCGACGAAGCTGCGGATGTTCCAGTCGGACGCGTTGACGGTGCCGCCGCCCGGGCCGTTCCGTTCGAGCCGGTTGTGGTTGAGGACGAGATCGAAGCGATTGTTGACGTAGGCGAGCCGGCCCGACACCGCGGTCGCGTCCCGGTCCTGCGTATAGCGGATGGCGCCGCTGAGCTCGTCGAGCCGTCCCTCGGGGGTGCGGCTGAGCTCGACTTCCTTTCGACCGGTGCCACTGTCGTAGCGGACGGTGGCATAATCGCGTCGGCCCAGCCGAAGCGAGACGCCGAGCGCGACCCGGTTGTCGGTGCGGCGTCCATCGCGGAACACCACGCGCGCCCCCGTCACGTTGACGCCCAGCCGTCCGAAGCTGCGGCCCAGCGACAAATCGATGCGGTAGCTGTCGGCACCGCCGTAGCGCGCCATGCTATAGCCCAGGCCCACCCCGGTGCTGATCGCGAACGGTGCGATCCATTGCACTTGCAGGCCCGCCTCCAGCGCCTGGAAATTCTGCACGTCGCGCGCGAACGCATCGCGGAAGGCGGCGCTGCGGTACACCGCCGACCCGGCGATCCGCAGGTCGCTCTTGCTGCGGAGCGAGAATTCCCCGCGGTAATCGAGCGATGCGGCAAAACCCGTTCCGCCCCCTTGCCGCGCCTTGCTTGCGGATGTTTCCACCTGCACGAACCCGATCCGCGTGCCGAGCACCGCGACCCCGCCGACCTGCACGCCCAGCCTGGTCGCCTGTGCATTGGCCCCGAGCGTCAGCGTGTCGGATACGCCATGGAACGCATAGGCCGTCAGCGCGGGCGAAAGGCCGTAGCGAAGCTGACCGCGGTCGCGCACGCCGAGGGCAAAGCCATATTCGGTCAGCCCGGGGTTGATCAGGGTGTTGGTGTTGAACACGTCGAAGTTGAGGATCTCGCGCTTTCCACCGATGTCCTCGACCACGAGCTGGACCTGGTTCGGCCCGTTGGCGAACGGAAAGTCGCCGATGTCATAGCGTCCGGGCGCAAGCCGGATGGTCTGTACGCGGACCTGGTTGACCAGCACGTCGACGCTCGATTCGCGATCGAGCGTGAATTGCTGCCGGCCGATCGGGCGGGTGTTCTGGAACGGGCGGATCGTGGAATAGGCGCGTTCCACACCGATACCGAGGATCCGTCCCGAACCCTGGAACGACGTCGAACTCGGGGTGAACTCGCCGACGGTCGCGCGGACGGCATGGTCGAACAGGTCGTGCGTCGCGCGAAACTCGCGGCGGCGCCAGCGATCCCCGTCGAACGTCGCGCCACCGGTGAAGGTCACGCCGTCGAACCCGCCGGCATTGACGATTCCGTCGATGTCCGCGCGCACCGGTTGCAGCCCGCCGCCCCGTCCGTAGACATAGCGTTGCCCCATGCCGACGTTGACCCCCGCGGCAAAACCGGCGGGGCGATCGAAGTCGGTGGGCACGGGAACCGCCTGTTGCGCGCCGAGACGCAAGGTCGCCGGCAAGGTCGCATCCGCGGCGAGCGTCCCGACGACTTCGAGTGCCAGACTGTCGAACGCGATGGCGAAGCCGTCGACGCGCAGATCGGCGAAGTCGACTTTCGTACGCCCCGCGATCCTCGCCGTAAGCGCAGCAATCAGTTCAGCGCCGACGACCGGCTTGAGCAACGCCAGCAGCCGCGTCGCGTCGATCTCGCCGTCGCCCTTGGGATCGACCGCGATACTGATCGTGCCGAGGAACCTGTCGTTGACCTTGAGCGACACTTCCAGCGGAATGCGGACGGGCCCGACCCTGCCGAGTGCGGACGCCGCATTGGGCGCGCCGTTCGCCTGGGGTTCCGCTGATGTCGTATCGCGCATCAGGGCACCGGCGGGGGAGGCGGCGATGAGGGCGGCGCAGATGGCCGGCGCCGCCGCAAGCTGGACCGGGTGTCGACACCCCCCCGCGCATGTCATGGCTCACTGGACGGTTATGGTCGGTTTGATCGTACCGACGAGACCGGTCAGATTCTTGGCAAGAACGCGGGCATCGCGCGACTGTCGCGGCATGAATGCGGAAAAGCCGCCGACCTGGAGATCGTCCGACGCGACCGTCACTGTCTTGCCGGCGGTATCGGTCAGCTTGACATCGGTGGCGTTGAGGATCGCGATGCCGGTGCCTTCGTTGTCGATCTTGAGCAACAGGTCGCCATTGGCCGCGCGTCCGGTATCCACGACGGTAATCACCGGCTTGGCAGCGTCGGGCGAAACGATGATGTGGCTGAGGAAGTTGAAGCTGACCTTGACGTCCGAGGCGGCACCGGACGCGCCCTTTGCCAGCATGGCCCCCGGCGCGGCGACTGGTAATTGCGACACCCGGACACCGTACATCCGCGCTTCGGTCAACGCTGCATCCCCGATGTAGCGGACCTGCACGGTCTGTTCCTTGCCCGGCGCGATGGAGGTCTGCGCCGGATACACCAGCATGTCCTTGTCCTCGTCCACGCGAGTCGGCGTTCCCGCGCGGTCTGCCGTGGCCCGGAACGCGGTCAGTTCGAGCGTGATCGGCACCGACCCGGAATTCTTGATCGCCATCGTCAGATGCGCCTTGGCACCGGCCGGTGCGATCGTCGCGAGCATCGGCTGGACCTGATATCCTTGCGCGACGCTGGCGACCGGCATTGCCACGCCCAGCAGCGATGCGATTCCGCGTACGAAAGCTGTGGTCACGATCATTCCCCCTGTACACGACGAGACAAAGGCAGGAGCGGGACCCCCCCGCTCCCGCCAGGTCGATCAGCCGATCAGACCGAAGTTGCCGTGAAGGTGAACGTCTCGGTGTAGGTGCCCGCGGGCGCAGCGTTCGCCGAGAAGTTCTGCGACGTCGGCGTGTTGTTGGTGTCCGCCGCGACGTTCATGTTGAGCGACAGGACCAGCGGAATTCCGTTGGCGATCCCCTGGGTATAGCCGGTGCGCGACCGGGTGAACTGGTTGACGTTTTCCTGTCCAGTCCCCGGGAAGGTGTCATGCGCGGCGATGGCGAAAGCGCTGTCGCTGGGGGAATCGAGGATGAGATCATAGTTGATCCGCTGCGTGACGCCGCCGACCACCTGCGTGAGATCCCCGTTGGTCGATCCGACGATCAGCTTGGTGCCGGATGCGGAATTGCAGGACAACCGCAAGTTGGCGACGGTTTGCTGGTTCGCCATGGCGATCGAGGCGGTGCCGCTGGACACGTTGCTCAGTGCGACGTTGCAATAGGGCGCGACGACGCCCTGAACGGTCAGGCTTTCGGCAAAGGCCGGCGCACTGGCGAGACATGCTGCAGCCGCAGCGGATGCGAGGATGATGGCTTTCTTCATGACGACTCTCCCTTGGTGACGAACGCTGCCCACGCACATTGCGGGCAGGGATGTCGCAACGGTGGAACCACGGCGACATTCGTACGTTAGGGCGGCCAAATCGGGGTCGCGCCTACAGGGTTGCCTATATCAAATTGAGTAAGTGACTCCGCCATGGCCGAACTTGGGCCATGACTTCTGGTGGTCTGGCGCAGGTACGCTACGGGCGTCGCGGCCCAGCCCCGTAGCCAGCAGGTCATTCGAGCCTTACTCGTTCTGTCGGAAGCCATGTTTTACAGGAGTTTTTGCTTCCGCCGCTTGCTCTGACTGATGTTCCACTCCGTCCGCCAGAAGCCATACACCGCCAGGCTACCAAGCAGCGTCAGTACGATGCCCGACACGGTCATGGCGAGTTTCCATGCAATGCCGCCGGTCTTGGCAGCGTGCACGGGGTAAAGTTTCTCGCAGATCGATGCCGCCGTTCCTCGGGTCGCTGGATCGTCATGGGCCACGATCCTCAGCGTAGCCGGATCGGCGTACACGAACGTCCGTCCGTTCGGTGTCCATTCGAACGATTGGCGGAGGCGCAGCACGACGGGCGTGCCGGGCTTGCGCGGCATTTGCAGGCGGCGAAGTTCGGCACCAGGAAACATCGCGGCAGCCGCGGTGAAAAGCGGCTTCAGGTCATGCGCGGATGGCGTCACCCGGACACTGTGAACTTTGGGTGGGTGCACCCGTGTTTCGGCAAGCAAGGGCCCGCCCAGTGCGGGAAAAACCATCAGAACGCCCGTCACCAGCGACACGAGCAGCAACGGCGCCGTCAGGGCACCCATATCCCGGTGGTGGTGGACGATGGCGCCGGGCTTCATCGACGCAGGCCAAAACCGCAGGCGAAAGCGGCTGCGCATCCGCCACCACAGGATCGTCCCGGTAATGAGGAAGAACAGGCCCGCCAGCCCGGCGATCCCCGTCATTGTCTCGCCGACATCGCCGGCCAGAAGGTGATGATGGAGATCGAACACCCACAGTTCCGGTCGCTGCCATGCCGAGGACCAGCGTTCGACCGTCACGCCGGCCTGACTGACATAGGCACCGCTGCCGTCTGCGAAGAGGACCTGATGCACGCCCAGACCGTCGCCTGCGAAGGTGATGCGGTCGATCGGGGACGGCGCTTGCGATACTGCGTCGACGGCCCGGGCCAACGATCCCGGATCGGGCCGGACTGTATCGCCGGCGTGCGCCACGAAGGTCAGTTGGTTCCGCCAGACGAGCAGCGTACCCGTGAGACCCAGGACCGCCAGCAGCAGACCGCCGATCGCGCCGATCCAGCGATGCAGCAGGGACAGGATGCGCATCAGAAGCCGGCCTGCCAGCTTAACGTGAAGTTGCGCCCCCGCCCGGTATAGAAGCGCGCATTGTCGGTCGGACCCTGCGTATCGCTATAGTAAGTGACGTAATCGGTATTGCCGAGATTCTGCACGCTCAGCATCACACGGCCGACCGGGAGTTCATAGGCGACATACGCGTCGAACAGCCGATAGCCGACGAAGTCGTTGGTGATCGGCTGTCCTTGGAAACGGCGGGACAAGTAATAGCGTCCCTGTACCCGTGCACTCAGGCGGCCGCGGGTATAATCCAGGTTGAGGTTCAGACGATCGGGCGAGATGTTGGCGCCGTCCAGATCGGCATCGAAAATGCCATCGGCATTGGTGTCGGTGCGCCCGCTCAGATGACTGAAACCAGTGCCAACCTTGAGACCGGGCAGTGGGGTGCGAACAGCGAGGTTCAATTCCAGACCCTCGATGTCGATCGGCTGGCGTGCAACGTTGAAGAACCCGTCGCTGCTGCGGACGAGCACCTGACCTAGCTCGCTCGACGACCAATAATAGGTCACGCTGGCGTCCAGCGGCCCCTGTTTCACTTCGACGCCGATCTCGCGGTTGTTCGAGATCACTGGGGTCAGATCGAGAAAGTCGCTGATCCGGATGTTCGGCTGGGTGATACCGCGCAGGACACGCCCAATGTCGGCGATCGTGTAACCCTCGGCATAGCTGCCATAGGCGCGGATACCCTTGACCGGCTCCAGCACGACACCGCCGTTCCACAAGGCGCGGTCGAAGGACGGCTTGCCGCCGATGACGGCCCGCGCGCTCGCACTCGCAAGCGTCGTATAGTCGGGGATATCGAGCTGCACGGTCTCGTAGCGAACCCCGCCTGCGACCCTGACGACACCATCGAACAGTTTGAGATTGGCCTGCCCGAACGGCGCGAGGCTGCGAAAATCTGTCTGCGGCACCCATGTGCGGCCGGTCTGCACCAGATCCTGCTTGGTGCGGTCGATCAACGCATCGAACCCGGCAGTCAGCGTCAGCGCTTTGAGCCCCGGCACCGTGCGTTCATAGCTGATCTTGCCACCGAGCTTGCGCGAGACGTTGCGCGACTGGTCGAACAGCGTGCCGACGGGCGCGATCCTCGCATCCTGAAACGTCGCGAGGACACCACCGGCGAACGTGTCGTTGGTCCGGTTGTAAAAGCCCTGAAGCGTGAACGCCCCGCCAAGCACATTGCCGTCCGTCAGCGATGCCGACACCATTTCGGAAAGGTCAGTGGAGGGTTGGCCTGGCGTTTCGCCTCGCCGGCTGGTGGCGGGGATGCCCAGCGTCCGGTCGCCATCGACCGCGACATAGTGATTGTTGCCCTCCAGCTTGAAGCGGTTGGCGATCACCTCGAACCGGGCGGTGTCGGACAGATCGACGCCGACCCGGCCAAAGAAGGTCAGGCTGTCCGTATCCTGGATTTCGCTCTGGTTCCCGTCGAGGCCGATGCGCCGCCCACGGCCATCGACGAAGACGCCGCGCCGCTCGAACGCAACGCCGCCGGTCGCATCGAACCGGCTGCTGCGCATATTGACGAGGCCGGCGACCTTCCCGCCGAGCGATGATCCCGCAAAATCGTTGCCGCTGTTACCCTGGAGCAGCGTGCGTCCGCTCCAACCGTTTTGCTTCGGCGCGCTCGCAGTGACCTGATTGACGACGCCGCCGGTCGCACCGATGCCCTGCAAGGCGTTCGAACCGTAGATCACTTCGACGCGGTCGATGAAGAAGGGGTCGATGGTATAGCCGTCGCGTGCGCCGTCCCGGATCGGCGTGCTCTGCGGAATACCGTTGATCGCATAGAGCGGCGAGCGACCGCGCAGCGTTTCGCCAAAGCCGGTAATCTTTTCGCGTGTGGGCGAGAAGGCCGGCAGCAGCGCCGAGATCGCATCGACGACCGAGCCGGAAACTGCGACCTGACGCGATAGCGTCTCGCTGTCGATCACGTCCACGGTCAGGGGCAGGGCGCTAGCAGGCAGGTTCGTGCGCGCAGCCGTTACCACGATATCTTCCGGTCGAGCGTCGTCCGCACCATTGGCGGCCTGTATCTCCTGTGCGCTCGCGATGCTTGTCGACATGATACTGGCGGCGATCATGCCCAATGCGATCTTCATTCTATTCCCCTTTGCAGAGGCGGTAGAAGGAGATCAGTCTAATTGCAATCGTTTCGCATTAGCAGATTGCTGGGAGGTGGTGGGGTCGCCGCTCTCGCACGATAGGGGTAAGCGACGCGTATTCCCACGTTCCTTACGGACACTGCTCTACACAAGCGAGCGAGGTCTGGCAGGCAGGCTTGACGAGTTCGAACTGCACGGGATGTCTGGTTTTCGACTGAACCACGATTGCGGGGTGCCGCATTCGGTCGTCAGCAATGGTGCCACGCCGTCCCCAACGAGCGAGAAACGAGCAAATGCTGACCCTGATCACGCGTGACAGGTCTCAATATCTTAGGGGAAGGCGGCAGCGATCAGAACAGACCATCGCAATCTACGACATCAGTCGTACCCTCGGTTGGGCCGTCCTGCCCGCTCGGACCTGGAACAATTCTGCCATGGACCTGTCGCTCGCTGGACATCGTGTAGGTGCGGTTGATCTCGTCAAAAACCCGGGACGCCTGCTCGGTCAATACTGCGTCCGTCTGTGCGTAGCGAGTTGCCCATCCTTCGAAACGGCCAATAATATCGAGCAGCGGGTCGGAAAAGACCGCTTCGCATTCGACCGCCCCGATCATCTCCGTGACGAGGTCACGGATCATTACGGCGTTCTGATCCAGTTCTGACATACCCTCCCGCGTCAACTGCGCACCGGCGCGGATGGCGTCCAACGCCGCTTCGAGCGTGCTGCCCTGAGATGTTTCGCCGTCTGGCTCTGAACTGATCGCGTCTGCGGCGGCGTTCAACCTCCCGAAGGCAGTGGCGACCGATCCCGAGACGGATTCCAGCGTCTTGACTAGGCCGCGGATCTCCGCGGCAATCCTAGCCAGTCCATCCCCCGCGCGCCCCATTCGGAACGAGCGCAGGTCGGTATTCCATGCCATGATCTGGACGTCATTCGTGACGCGGTAAATCGTGGTCAACCGCTGCCCCAGGCGCTCGACCGTCACGGATGCCTCGGCACCCAGCCGGGTCGAACGGATATCGGCGTCGCGCAAGCGCGCCGTCACGGAGTCCACCTCGGCGACACTCTGTTCGAGGACTTCGAGAAACGCTGCGTCACTCCCGCGTTCGGCAGCACCCTCGCCACTGAGCGACAGCATCGCGGCAAGCTGCGTACCGATGCTCTGGAAGCTCGTGGCCAGCAGCCGCGACTGGTGCTGGAAGTCCTGCGTCGCGTCGGCGACCTGCGCTGCCAAAAGCGACATTGCCTGACCCTGAAGGGCGGCTGCCGCGACCGGATCAGGCGCAATATTGGGATCGGCAAGCGCTGCGTCGAGGATACGACAGGTCTGCGCGGCATGCTCGAGCCGCTGCCGCGTGATGTCGCCGATCTGCATTGCGCCATGCGACGCCGACAGTTTCGCGCGGATGTCGCGCGCGACGGTGGCGATCCGGTCGGCGCGATCCGCCGTATCGACTTGGTTGTTTTGCAACCCGATAGCGTCCGCGGCGAGCTTGTCGGGGACATGCGGGCACAGATGCGCGCATTCCGACGCAAGGACTCGATTGACCTCGACCACGCACGGGACGGTTTCCGCCAATTGCGCAACCTCCTTGCTGATCTGGTGCATTTCCCGCTCGCTGACGTCGAGCTTCGCAATCATCGCATCGGCGAAATCGGAATAGCCCTGTGCCCCCGCGGCGGCGACCTTGATGTTGCGGCCACAGATCTGCAAAAAATCGAGCGTCCGGTCGACGCGGAGCACTTCCTCCTGCACCGTGCTGGTTGCCTGCTGGATGATATCCAGCGAGCGCTGCCGGTCGGCCTGCACCACCGGCAGCCGCGCGAGGCGATCGGCATTGCCCCGCATCGTTGCGATCGCACGATCGGCGGCTTCCCGGTCGAGCGCGTTGGTCACGTGGTCAAGACTGGCGATCAGCTTTTCGACGATGTCATAGGCGTGCGCGAGCGAGTGCCCGGCATCGACGAAGCGCTTGTCGAGACCGCTTGCGACCAGGTCGAGTTCGGCTCCCAGCGCGTGCAAGGCTGGCCCGAACGCCGCTACGACATCGGGCACCAACGCCCCCTGTTCGACCCATTCCATCGTCCCAACCCCCTTATTGTGTCGCGGCGTACAGGACGTCGCGGGCGATATGACCGAGCGGCAGCACCCGTTCCGCCGCGCCCAGCGCGATGGCTTCCTTGGGCATGCCGAAGACGATCGACGTCGCTTCATCCTGCGCGAAGGTGCGGGCGCCTGCCTGCTTCATCTCAAGAAGACCGCGCGCACCGTCATCGCCCATCCCGGTCATGATGACCCCGAGAGCGTTGGACCCTGCCGCCGTCGCCGCCGACCGGAACAGCACGTCGACCGACGGACGGTGACGCGAAACCAGCGGTCCGTCGCGGACCGTCACGAAGTAGCGCGTACCGCGTCGCTCGATCAGCATATGCTTGCCGCCTGGCGCGATGAGGACATGGCCCGGAAGCACGGGATCACCGTTCTCCGCCTCCTTTACGGTGACTTCGCACAGCGAATTCAGGCGATTGGCAAAGGCACGCGTAAAGTTTTCGGGCATGTGCTGGACCACCACGACCCCGGGCGCGGTGGCGGGGAGCGCCTCCAGCACCGTGCGCAGCGCCTCGGTCCCGCCGGTCGACGCGCCGAGGCACACGACCCGTTCGGTTGCGCGGGTCATGCCCCGGCCGCTGGGCGGCGGGAGGACTGCGTCGGCCGTTAGCTTCTGCTCGGGCGGGCTGGCCCGCCCGGCTCTCGCCGAACGCATGTTGACCCGCACTCTCGCCGCAGCCTTGATGACATCGCGGATCTGGAGGTTGTGATCGCTCAGATGCTCGGCCAGCCCGACGCGCGGTTTCAGGATCACGTCGACGGCCCCCGCTTCAAGGGCCTGCACCATCGTGTCCGAACCCTGTTCGGTCAGCGACGAGCACATCACCACCGGCAGCGGACATTGCGCCATCAGCTTGCGCAGGAAGGTGATGCCGTCCATCCGCGGCATTTCCACGTCGAGCGTGATGACGTCGGGCACTTCCTCCTGGATGCGCTTGGCGGCACTGAAGGCGTCGGGGGCGGTCCCGATGACGACGATGTTGGGATCCTCCTCAAGGATCGTCTTCATCGCATGGCGTGCGACCGCCGAATCGTCGATGATGAGGACACGGATCTTTCCTTGACCAGCCATCGATCAGCTCCGCTTGAAAACAGTGTTGGCGACCGGGACGAGCGGAACGTCGAGACCCGCGATCGATTCCGAATGCCCGAGGAACAGATAGCCGCCGGGCGCCAGGTTCCGGACGAGCTTCGACACGACATCGTGCTGGGTCTGCTTGTCGAAGTAGATGAGGACGTTGCGGCAGAAGATCAGGTGCATCGGCTCACCCACCGGATATTTCTCGTCCATCAGGTTGAGGCGCGCGAAGGCAATCGCACGGCGCAGTTCGGGCACCACGCGGACTTCGCGTCGCGCCGGGTCGCGCGATTCCATCAGATACTTCCGGCGCAACGCCGCCGGGATCGGATCCGCCAGATCGGACGGATAGATGCCGAGCCGAGCCGTCTCGAGCACTTCGGTGTCGAGGTCGGTCGCTAGGATACTGTAGGTGAAGCCGCGTCGCGCGCTGGTGAACCCGTCGAGCAGCATCGCCATGGTATAGGGTTCGGGCCCGGTCGAGCAGGCGACACTCCACGCGCGGATCGTGCGCAGATAGTCCGCCTCGAACGTGGGGAGGGCGATGTCGCGCAGGAAATCGAAATGGACGGGTTCGCGGAAGAAGTCGGTCTTGTTGGTCGTCACCGCGTTGATCAGGTGACGCCCTTCCTCGTCGAGCGTGTTGCCCGTCAGGACGTGGCGGCAATAGGCGTCGAGCGTCTCGAACCCCAGTGCGCGCTGACGACGGCGCAGGCGGCCTTCCAGCATCGTCTTCTTGCTGACCGGCATCCGGATGCCGGCATAATCGAAGATGTAGTCGGCCAGGCTCGCGAAGTCGCGCAAGCTGATCTGGTCCATGCTGCTGGCGGACGGCTTCAGGGGCGGGGGGGCAAGGGACAAGGGAGCCATCTCCAGGGAGCGGATGGCCCCTCGCAAGACGGGACCATCGGGGTTTAGGTTCGGCGACCGGATCGCGTCACGCGGCGGCAGCGGCGACCAGTGCGGCGGTGTCGGCGCTGGAGAAGATCTGGGCGACATCGACCAGCACGACGAAACCCTCGGCGCGCTTGACCACGCCGGCGATGTAACGCGAGGGCCAGCGGATCCCGATGTCGGGCGCATCGCCGATGTGACGGCAATCGAACGTGCTGACCTCCAGCACGCGATCGACGACGAGCCCGAGCACTAGTGTACGCCCGTCGACCGGAACATCGACCACTAGGATCCGCGTGCTCGGGGTCGGTGCGACATGCGGCAGGCCGAGGCGCAGCCGCAGGTCGATCGTCGTTATGCCTTCGCCCCGCAGATCGGTCAGTCCCATCAAATAGTCGGGGCCGTTCGGAATGCGGAACGTCTCGCTCCAGTCGAGGATTTCGCGCACCAGCGCGACCGGCACCGCGAAGGTTTCCGCGCCCAGGCCGAAAGTCACGGCCTGGAGTTCGCCTGCGCCGGTCATGCCGGGAGCCTTGCGGAAGGCGTGTCGGCCAACCGTCGTTCGACAAGAGCGTTCATAGCGGCCCTTCCAGCCTAGAGGAGTGCGGGGGCGAGGACGGCGGGTGCGCCCCGACCGCCCAGCAGCGGGTCAAAGATCTTTGCGATATTGGCGAGGACGATGACGCCCTGCGGTGTGCGCACCAGCTCGCGGATATAATCGCGACGCCAGCGCAGGCCGACCGTGGGCGGGGTTTCGCTTGCGTCGCGGTGCAGCGTCGCCACTTCGTGGACTTTGTCGGTGCGGATGCCGATTTGGGTCTGGATGCCGTCAACGTCGAGTTCGACAACCACGATGCGGCTGTCCATCGTCGATTCTGCCGAGGGCAGGCCGAATGCGAGGCGAAGGTCGGCGATCGGGATGATCTTGCCCCGGAAGTTGGCGACGCTGGCGACCAGTCGGTCCGCGCCGGGAACGACCGTTTCGGGCAGCAGGTCGAGGATCTCGCGGACGAGCACTGCCTCGACCGCGAACTTCTCGGTTTGCAGATCGAACGTCAGCACTTCAAGCCGACCATCCTCGTCCCATTGGGTTTGCGATGTTTCTTCCATGGTCATCCGACGGCGCGAAGCCGCTCCTCCTGATGCTGGCCAAGCGCGACGAGCTGGACGACGTCGAGGATTAGTGCGACCCCGCCGTCGCCGAGGATCGTCGCACCGGCGAAGGTCGGGACGTTGCAATGCACCGGCGACATCGGTTTGATCACCGTCTGGTGGCTGCCGATGATCTGATCGACCACCAGCCCGACCCGCTCGGTGCCGGTCGCGATGATGACGATCTTCTGGTGCAAGCTCGGCTTCGTGCCCGTGGCGAACATCTCGCGCAGCCGGACGAACGGCACGAGCCGGTCGCGCAGCGTGATGAAGCTGCGACCGCGCGACCGCAGGTCTTCCTCTAAACTGAGCTCGATACATTCCTCGACCACGCCGAGCGGGATCACATATCGCCCGTCGCCGACACGGATCAGCAAGCCGTCGATGATCGCAAGAGTGAGCGGGATGCGGAGCGAGACCGTCGACCCCTGGCCAAGCACGCTCGCCACCTCGATCGTGCCGCGCAGGCTCTCGATCGTGCGTTTGACGACGTCCATGCCGACACCGCGACCGGACAGGCTGGTGATCTGCTGCGCGGTCGAGAAACCCGGATGGAAGATCATCTGGAGCAGTTCCTGGTCGGTCACGACCTGCCCGGGCTGGATCAACCCGTGCGACTCCGCCTTCGCCCGAACGCGCTCCCGGTCGATCCCGTGGCCGTCGTCGCGAATGGTGATGACGACCTCGCCCCCTTCCTGATGCGCCGACAGGCGCACTTGCCCGGCGGCGGGCTTTCCGGCGGCGACGCGCTGCTCGGGATGTTCAACCCCGTGATCGCAAGCGTTGCGGATCAGGTGAATCAGCGGATCCGCCAGCCGCTCGATGACGGTCTTGTCGACTTCCGTGGTTTCACCATCGGTCGACAGTTCGATCGTCTTGCCGGTGTCGCGCGCGATGTCATGGACGAGGCGGCGGAAGCGCCCGAACAGCGTGGCGACCGGGACCATCCGGAGGACCATCACCGTATCGCGCAATTCGCTCGCCAGCCGTTCGATTTCTTCCGAGATCGAGTGCAGCGCGACGTCCGCCGCGCTGCCGCCGCTGCTGTGCGCAAGCTGCGACAGGCGGCTCTGCACGATGACGAGTTCGCCGACACGGTCCATCAACAGGTCCAGCCGTTCGGCCGGCACCCGGACGCTCTCGCCACTCTTGGGCGTACCACGACCGGTCGGGGCCGCCGCCGGTTCGCGGTCCTGCGCCGCGGCTGTATCGACAGGAGCAGGTGCAAGGGAAAGCTGAGGCGGGGCAGGCGGGGCCTGCGCTTCGTTACGGGGCTCATCATCGAGCTGCTCGATCTGCAGATCCATGTCGTCGAGCACGAAGATGAAGACGTCCTCGATATCGCTCCTGGACATCGCGCCGCGCAGTTCTACGTCCCAGCCGATGGCGCACTCGGTCGGTACCAGGTCGGCCAGCAACGGGACCTGATCGGTCCGGGCGACGATCCGGCATTCGCCCAGTGTGCGCAGTTCGTCGAGCAGCGCGAGCGGGTTGATGCCGTTCTGCATCGCCTCCGGCGGCAGTTGAAGCGACAGGCGCCATTGCTGGATCGCGGGTGCAGGTGCCTCGGTCGGGGCCGGGGCCGCATCGAGCGCCGCTTGCAGTTTCGTGAGGATCGCCTGGCCTTCTGCGCCGCAGGCGGCACCGTCGCCTTCGATCAACGCGCGCATATGATCCTGCGCCGACAGGATCACCGCGATCAGTTGCGGCGTCGCCGGCGTGAGGCCCTTGCGCACGCGATCGAATGCGGTCTCGCAATGATGCGTGAAGCTAGCCAGCGCATCGAACCCGAACATCGCGCCCGAGCCCTTGAGCGTGTGCAGGCCGCGGAAAACGGCATCGATCAGCTCGTGATCGTCCAGCTTATGCCCAAGGTCGAGCAAGCCTTGCTCGACCTGCTCGAGCAACTCGCCCGCCTCGACGCGGAACGCGGCGACGGGATCGTTGTGGCTCACCGCCCGAGGACCTTGCGGACAACCTTGATCAGCTGATCGGGGACGAACGGCTTTACCAGCCAGCCGGTCGCGCCCGCCGCCTTGGCCTGCTGCTTCATCGCGTCCTCGGACTCGGTCGTCAGGAACAGGATCGGCGTGCCGCATTGTGCCGGGCTCTTGCGCAGCGCGCGGATCATCGAGAGCCCGTCCATGTTGGGCATGTTGAGATCGGTGATGATCATATCGAACTTGCTGCCACTGGCCTTGCTCAGGCCCTGTGCGCCGTCGGCAGCTTCGGTGACGGCATAGCCGGCCCCGGTCAGTGCCATACGGATGGCCATCCGCACGCTGTTGGAATCATCGACGATGAGAATGGATGCGGTCATTGCGGCAGGTCTCCATGAAACCAGAACATTTGATCTGCTGGGGCGATATCGGTGAGGAAGCCGGCGCGCTCGAGCAGCGCGGCCACTGCGTCGCTTGCCGGACGGGCGAGGCGCAGGCCCTTTCCGTCCCGCTCGGCCTGATGGCGGGCGGCGCAGACGAGCTGCAGGAAACTGACGTCGGCGTCCGCAACCTCAGTCACATCGAGTTCGACGGTGTCGTTTTGCTCGAGATGCGCGGCGAGTTCTGCGGCGAACGGGGACACCGTCGCCGTCGTGACGATTGCCGGTACTAGGACCATCTGCGTCATGCTTTCCCTCCTTTTCGCTGCGCGGCGGCTTGTCTCTTCCGAAACCTGGAAGTCTTGGTTTACCTTATAGAGACGGAGGGCACGTCCGATCTCGGACCGAGGTTTATTTTTGAAAACCGGAACGGATGCGGGTCAAGCGACGCCGTTGGTCGGCGCGGCCCGCGGCCGTCCGACACGATCGGTGCTGGTGCCGAACGCCAAAGGCGGACAGGCCACCACGCGGTGGCCTGTCCGCCGATGTCGCCTGTCAGGCCGCCTGCGTACCGAAATTGTCGTCCTCGGCATCCGTCCCGCCCTTGATCAGGTCGAGCGCGAAGCCGCTGACCCGCGCCTTCTGGTCGGCGATCGAATTGGGTTTTACGCGCTTTGTCTTGGCGCCGGGTCGCGTCACGCTGCCGCTGCGCGCCACCGGCTTGCGTGCCACGGCGGGGGTGTGCCGCCGATGGATCGCGTCCTGGCCGCTGCCTGTCCTGAAATAGGCGATGCTCGCCTGCAGCTCTTCGGCTTGTGACGCCAGTTCTTCCGACGTCGACGTGATCTGCTCGGATGCGCCCGCATTCTGCTGGCTGATCAGGTCGAGCTGCTGGATCGCCTCGTTGATCTGTGCGGCACCGATGTCCTGCTCGCGGCATGCGGCGCTGATCTCGGCGACGAGTTCGGCGGTACGGCTGATATCGGGTACGAGCTTGGTCAGCATCTCGCCCGCCTCGGTCGCGGCGGTCACCGTCTGCGACGAGACTGAGCCGATCTCTGCCGCGGCGACCTGGCTGCGCTCGGCCAGTTTGCGCACTTCCGAGGCGACGACTGCAAAACCACGACCATGTTCGCCCGCGCGCGCAGCCTCGACCGCTGCGTTGAGCGCGAGCAGATCGGTCTGCCGCGCGATTTCCTGCACGATCCCGATCTTCTCCGCGATCGTCCGCATCGCGTTGACCGCGCGCTGCACCGCAATGCCGCTCAGTTCCGCGTCCTTGGCGGACTGGCGTGCGATCTTCTCGGTCTGGGCGGCGTTATCCGCGCTTTGCTTGATGTTGGCCGCAATCTCTTCCATCGCCGAGGAGGCCTCTTCGGCTGCTGCCGCCTGTTCGGTTGCGCCCTGCGAGACCTGCTCGGAGCTTGCCGACAATTCCTGGCTGCCGGCCGAGACATTGTCCGCGGCACCGTTGGCGTTGCCGACGACGCTGCGCAACTGTTCCACCATCCGGACCAACGCCTGTCCCAGGATATCGCGATCGGACAAGGGCTGATGCGATACCGACAGATCCCCGTCGGCGATCCTGTCGGCCAGATCGGCACTCACGCGCAGATTGTCGACCATCCGCACGATCGCCTGACCGAGCGTATCCCGGTCGGACAACGGCTGGTGCGCGACGGCGAGGTCGCCATCGGCAATCTTGTCCGCCAGGCTGGCGCTGAGGCGCAAATTGTCGATCAGTGCGTTGATCGAATCCTTCATGCGCCGGTGGTCGCCTTCGCACGCAATGTCGACCGTCTGTCGCAGGTCCCCCACGCTGACGAGATTAAGGACCCTGTTGCCTTCCTCGATCGGCCGCAGCGTTGCGTCCAGCATGTTGTTGACCCCGGCGATCATCGCCGCGAAATCCCCGACGAAGCGCTTGTCGTCACCGCGCTGGCTAAGATGCCCCGCAGTCGCTGCGGTGATGAGGCGCTGAACCTCGCCGATGATGTCGCGCAGGTTGCGCCGGAGATTCTCGATCGTATCGTTGATGAACGCCTTCTTGCCCGGGAAGTGTTCGAGCGGCGCCTCGAAATTGCCCTCACCGAGTTCCTTGATGCACGCCATTGCCTTCTTCTTCACGGCAATGTGGTTGGCGACCATGGTGTTCACGCCCCGCGCCACCACGCCGAAATCGCCGCGAAACCCGTCCGCCGCGACGAAGACGTCGATGTCTCCCTTGTCGTGCTCTTCGGACATGTGGTTCATCTCGGCGATCAGGCCCTGGAGATTGGCACGCAGCGTCTCGATCGTCTCGTTGATAAAGGCCTTTTTGCCCGGGAACTGTTCCAGCGGGGCGGCGAAATTGCCTTCGCTGAACTCCTTGACGCAGGCCATCGCCTTCTTTTTCACGGTGATGTGGCTGTCGACCATCCGGTTCAGGCCCTGCGCCATGACCGCATAATCGCCGCGGAACGCCTCGACCGGCAAGACGGTATCGATGTCGCCCCGATCGTGCTCAACGTTCCACTGCTCGATCCGCTCGCCCAACTGCGCGACCGGTTGCAACGCGCGGTCAAGCAATTGATTGATAGCGAAGAGGACGTTCTGCGTCTGTCCCTTGGCAAGGGACAGGTTCGTACGTTCCGAGACGTCGCCCTCGGCAAACGCCCTTTCCAGACGCGCGAGTTCAGAACACACGACGGTCGACGAGACGCCAAAGATATTTGTCAGCACTGGTGCCATTCCTTTCGACTTTTGTTCAGTCCACCTGCGGTGCGTCGTTGAATTCTGGGCGAGACGTTCGAGTGTCGATCCGACGATCAAGGATCATATGGGCGACGTAGATCGGACTGGTTGCTATTGGATAGGTATAGGAGCGTCCGACGCGGGATGGTCGACGGCGGCGATAAATTGATGGAGCACGCGCAACGGCTCGGCATCCTGCGCCACGACGCCTCGACGCGGGCCAGCGGGGGGTAAGCCATGATAACGGCGCGTCTCACGGCCGCCTTGCTGTTCGGCCTATCCACCGCAGGCGGTCGCTTGGCAGTCCCAGCGGCCGCCTTGGCAGCCAAGCCGATACCTGCGCGCCGCGAACTTGCGCAGGGCTGTAACTTATCCAGCGCGTCGGCTTTTGCGACGCGATCGCCAGAAAGGGTGCTTGAAAAGTAGCGACCCTCCAAGCCCCGACGGCTTGGGATCGCGTACGGGTTTGAGATTGATCAAAAGACCAATGATAACCAGTTTACCAGTTGTACATCGTCCCGTCTTCCAGCCGGTTGACCGGCAGGAACGCGCGCTGGTATTCATAGCCCTTGGCCAGTTCCTCGTCGATATCGACACCGAGGCCCGGGGCATCCCCCGGGTGCATCATCCCGCGATAGAAGCTGTATTCGTGCGGGAAGACCGCATCGGTCTCGGGCGTGTGACGCATATATTCCTGCACGCCGAAATTGGGCACCGAAAGATCGAAATGCAGCGCGGCAGCCATGCACACCGGCGAGAGATCGGTCGCGCCATGGCAGCCGGTGCGGATTTGATAGAGGTCCGCGAGCGCTGCAATCCGGCGCAGGTGCGTGATCCCGCCGGCATGGACGACGGTTGCGCGGATGTAGTCGATCAACTGGTTCTCGATCAGATGCTTGGCATCCCAGATGGAGTTGAAGATCTCACCGACGGCGAGGGGTGTCGTCGTATGCTGTCGGATCAGGCGGAACGCATCCTGGTTTTCCGCAGGGGTGGCATCCTCGAGCCAGAAGGGACGATAGGGTTCGAGATCCTTGCCGAGCCGTCCCGCCTCGATCGGCGTCAGGCGGTGGTGAATGTCGTGCAGCAAATGCACGTCCCAGCCGAGTGCGGCGCGGGCAGCCTTAAAAAGTTCGGGCACTACGCGAAGATACTTTTCGGTCGACCACAGGTTTTCGGTCGGCAGATCGGAGTCGGCGGGCTCATAGAAATTCCGGTCCTTTGACACGCCGTAGGTCGATGCCATGCCCGGGACGCCGCACTGGAGCCGGATCGCCTTATAGCCTTCGGCCTGATAGGTCTTGGCGGTCTCGATCGTGTCCTCGATCGTGGTGCCATTGGCATGGCCGTAGACCATCACGGCGTCCCTGCTCGCGCCACCCAATAGCTGATAGACCGGCAACCCGGCGAGCTTGCCCTTGATGTCCCACAGCGCGGTGTCGACTGCAGCGATTGCCGACATGGTCACCGGTCCGCGCCGCCAATAGGCACCCTTGTACAGATACTGCCAGAGATCCTCGATCCGGTGCGCGTCGCGGCCGATCAAGCAGGGAATGACATGCTCGGTCAGATAGCTGGCAACGCTCAGTTCGCGCCCGTTTAGCGTCGCATCGCCAACCCCGGTGGTGCCGTCGTCGCATTCGATCTTGAGCGTGACGAAATTGCGTCCCGGGCAGGTCACGATCACGCGCGCGTTGACGATCTTGGGCATTCTGTAGGATCCTCGGGTATATTGCTCTAAGCTATGGTACTGTGCGTGCAGCACTAAGCGCCTGACGCAGGCTTTGCTGTCACTTTCTGCAGCACGACGTTATCGTCGATCCGCCACACCTTGATGTTGTGCCGCCCGGCGGTGACCGCCGGGAAGACGGCATGGACAGTGCGGCTGTTGTTCTCGACCGCGTTGTTCCAGTCGCGTTGCGCCTGAGTTGCCGCGGCGTTGGGGGCAGGGGTAAGCAGATCGCTGATCGTCTGCATCGGGCCGTCGTCGATTGAAACGCCGATGCGCAGCGTTCCCGCTCCGCTCACGTCGAGGGTGGGTGCCAACGTCAACTGCACGTCGAGGTCACCCGCCGACGCCGTCGTCATGGCATATTCGAGGCGAATCCCGTCGGCCCGGCCTGTCGGCTTGCGCCCCTGCGGCAGCGCGACCACTGCGCCGGATGTGGAGCCGAGATACGGGATCGTTTGCCACGTCAGCCCGCCGCCGCCGATCGCGCGGGTATATCGCGCCGCATCGATGCTGAAACCGGGCGCGCTGCGGGGGCGCAACGGACGGAACCGCACCGGTCTGGCGGCACCGGCTACCCGAATCACCGACGGCATCACCTGCTGGTCGGGCTGTTGCCAGCCGGTGTAACCGATATGCGTCTGCGCCATCATGCCGTCCCACTTGCGGCCGTTCAGCGCATGATAGGTCTCCGTGATGGCTTGGTCGCGCTTGAACGCCGCCTCGGCCTGATCTGCGAAGAGGTTGGCGCGGGGGTCATTCGCGACGGCGAGTTTCCGGTTCCACGCGACCGCGTAATACAAGCGATAGAGGTTGCCGAGCGCGAGGATCGGATGTCCGACCAGCTGGAAATAGGCGTCCTGCTGTGCCGGCAGTAGCGTGCGTTTGACCGCGCGCATCTCCACGTCGAGTGAATCCCATTCCGCGACGCGCGCGCCGAAGTCGCCGCCATCCAGAGCGTCGGGCGTGACCTCGCCAAGCGCGAAGCTCGCCGGATCGACGAGTTCGGGCTTCCGCCGGGCGGCGATCTCGCTGTAGCGGGAAACGAGCGTTGCGATCTTCTGCGCCTGATCCGCGCCGAACGTCTGCTCAGCCCAGTCCGCGGGGAAACGCGCGAGGGCGGCAGGCGTCATCGCCTCCGGGTTCCACGCCTGCTTCATGAAGAAGCTGAGTGGATATTCCATCGGCTTGATGTCGCCGACGTTGACGATCCACAGATTGCGCGCACCCTTCTGGTAGGCGAGATCCATCTGTTGCCAGGTCTTCTCGATCTGGTTGGTATTGAGCCATTTGTAATTGCGCGGCCCGCCGACATAGTCGAAGTGATAATAGACGCCATAGCCACCACGCCGCGTGTCCGGCGCCGCGGGCAGGCGGCGGATCTGGCCCCAATTGTCGTCGGAGAACAGCAGCGTAACATCGTCGGGGACCTTCATCCCCTGGTCGTAATAATCCTGTACCTCCTTGTAGAGCGCCCAGACCTGGGGCGTCTGATCTGCAGGCTTTCCGGTAACATCCTTGATGATGTCGCGTTGTGCCGAAACCACTGTTTCGAGCAGGCTGATCGCGGTGCCGCCCGACATCGCCTCGTCACCGTCGCCACGCATCCCTACCGTGATCAGGCTTTCGTAAGGGGTGCCATCGCCTTTCGCCATCATTCGTTGGATGCCGCCGCGCCAGAACGTCCGCAGGTTCGCGGCATTGGTCGCATAATCCCACTTGCCGCCCGTCACGCCCGCACCGGTATTGCGATGCCATTCGTCCTGCGCGCGAGTCATCGGTTCGTGGTGCGAGGTTCCCATCACTACCCCCAGCGAGTCCGCGAGGACCTTGTTCTGGGGATCGTCATCGTTGAATGCGCGCGGTGCCCACATTGTCGGCCACAGGTAATTGCCCTTCAACCGCAGCAGCAAATCGAACACATGCGTATAGGCCTTGGCGTTCGCACCGCCGAAATGCGTCTGCGCCCATGTGCTGAAGCTCGGTGCCTCATCGTTGATGAAGAAGCCGCGGTAGCGCACCTTGGGTTGGTCCCGATGCGATCCGGCTGTCACATAGAGCGCGGCACGTTTCTGCACCGGAACGTCGGCCCACCAGGACCAGGGGGACACCCCGATCTTCTCGGACAGGTCGTACAGCCCGAAGACCGCGCCGCGCCGGTCTGATCCGACGATCACGAGCGCACGCGTAACGTTCGGAAAAGGATGATCGACGACGATCTGGCGATAGGCTTCCCACTGACCGGCCAGGTCCGACGCGGCGATCTTTCCCGTACGCACGAGGTGATCAATCGTTGGGCTGTGCCCGAGCACTCCGGCGACCACCAAATTGCCGGAAACAGTGGCGATCTGCCGAACCCGATCGGGAGATTTCCCCGAGACCCGACCAACATCCTCGGCAAAGGCGTTTGCGGCATGTGCTACCGCCGGATCGGCTTCGGGCTCGAGCAAGATTGTCGCGGGTTGCGATTGGCTTGCGAGGGCAATGGCGCCCGAGACGTTGTGTGAACAGACGGACACGGGGCTCATGCAGGCGAGGGCGGGGGCGCTGACCAGAAACGCACCACCGCTGGTAACTGCTTGGATTGTGCGGATCATTAGGCGGAACCCCTCGCTCGTGGCATGTTGGACGATGCCTTGCCTTTCTTTGGGCAAACCTTGCACGAATTGTCAAACCAATAGGGGGTACTTCCGTCAGGCCAGTTCTGGCGTCGTAAGGCTCCAGTGGGGGGTCAGGCGGTTCCCAGAAACAGTTTTCGGCGCGCGTTGAGTTTGGCGTCGAAGGCGGCGCTTTCCTGCACCTCCGTTGCCACGATCAGATCGCGCAGGACGTTGTCGAGATGCGCGCGCATGGCGGCGCGGGCTTGCTCGGGATCATGCGCCAGCAGCGCCTCGAGGATCGGAAGATGTTCTTCGATCTTCGGGCTTACGCCGGCCAGATGCGCCTTGCGCGACAGCGATTTTTCTTGGGGCGACGCCATGCGCGCTTCCCATAAACCCTCGACCGCGCCGCTCAGCGCGCTGTTGCGGGTCATCTGCGCGATGTGGACATGGAACTGATGGTCGTAGGACTCCGCCAGCGCGACATTCGCGCCTGCCGCGGCCATCTTATCGAACACTTGCTTGAGTTTACTCAAGTCCTCGGGCTCGGCGCGGGTCGCCGCGATGGCACAGGTTTCGCCTTCGATGGCGCGACGCGCTTCCAACAGTTCAAACGGGCCGACCCCGATGGGGGAGAACTTACCGCCCAGCGGCGTCCGCGCGGTGACGTAAACGCCCGAACCCATGCGGATCTCGACCAGACCGTCGACTTCGAGTGCGATCAGCGCCTCGCGAACCGTCGGCCGCGATACTTCGAAACGCTCGGACAACTCGCGTTCCGACGGCAATCGCGCTCCAACCGCGACCCGGCCCGCGGTGATGTCTTCGGAGATCTGTCGTGCGACCTGCGCGTAAAGGCGGCCCGTTTTCAAAACTGTCATCTCACCCACTATCAACCGTCGCGGAGGGGTTCAGAAGGCCTTCCGACAGGCATTCCCGAATATCTCTCGCGGACCGCCTGCTTACCCCCATTGAATTGCATCGTACATATCATCGCATTATCCCTGCAAGGCAGGCAAAGCGTGCGGTTCTGGCGTGCCAAAAGAAGACGCCGCCCACCTTTCGGGGAGCGGCGCAAGGAGGAGTGCGTCAGGCTAGCAACCCGGGATCAGAAACGACCCCGGATACCGACCAATATGGTGCGTCCCGGATTATATTCGTTGAACGTCGCATTCGGGTACTGGAAGTACGAGCTTTGCGCCTGTTTGGTGATGTTGATCACGTTCAGCACCACGGTCGGCAAATAGTCGTTCTTCAGGATCTTGCCGAGATCGACGTTGCCCGAGAAGTCCAGCTGTCCGTAGTCGCGGCCGATGATGGCCGCGGCGGGAAGGCCGTTCTGGTTCAGGCCGGACTGCACCGATCCCTCGTTATAGGTGTAGGTCAATCGCGCGGACAGACCGTTGCCCTCGTAATAGCCTGTGGCCGTATAGGTCACGGGCGCGACGCCCAGCGCGACCGCCGGAACCTGGCCTTGGCCCTGCTGATCGATCAGCGTCAGGTTGCCCTGCACGCCGAACCCGGTCACGCCGACCAACCGGGTGACGAAGTCGAACGGCTGGGTGATCTGGAACTCCAGCCCGTTGACCTTGAGCTTGCCGTCGGCATTGACCTGCTGCTGGATCTGGACCGGAATTTGCTCGGGCGCCTGACCTGGGGTCGCGCGCGATTGCAATGCCAGCTGCTGTTGTTGAGTCAGCGTCGCGAAGGTGATGCCAAACGGTTCCAGCGTCGAGAAGGGCACGGTATTGATGCCGTTGATGGTGAACCCGGTGATCGATTTGCGGAATGCCGCAAAGGCGATCACGCCTTCTCCGCCGGTATAATATTCGAACCCGAGATCGATGTTGTCCGAGATATACGGATCAAGCGCGTTGTTTCCGAGCGTGCCGACATCCGCCGATGGCGACGTGAAGGACGCGCCGGGCAACAGCTGGTTGGGATCCGGGCGCGTCATCGTCCGCGAGATCGAGCCACGCGCGACGGCCTTGCGACCGAAACTGTAGGCGATGCTCGCCGAGGGCAGGAAGTTCGAATAGGTGCGCCGCGTTTCCGCGAAGTTGACCAGGACCGGATAGCAGGAGCCGTCCAGCGCGAACCCGGGGCTCGATCCCGGGCAGGTTACACCGCCACGAACGTTGAGCGGGTTCGGCACGCTCGTGCGGCCACCCACGATCTGTGTGGTCTGGACATAGCGCACACCGCCGTTCAGCCGTAGCGTGTCATCCGCGCCAATATCGAAAATGCCGTTCATTTCCGCGAAGGTACCGGTGACCTTCTCGCGGATCAGACCACCATTCGCGCCGCTGCTGCCCGATCCGGTTTCGGTCGCGCCGGCGAGCAACGTGTCATAGCCCGTCGCCTGGCGGAACTTGTTCCAGTCGACCGTGATGTAGCCATTGCTCCCGGGCGTCAGATAGTTGGGCAGGGCGGACGTCGGGACGATCGAGCCGCCGTAAACGAGGGGCGGGGCCCCGGTCGAGAAACCAGTGCCGTATCCGGCATAGGTCGGGTAGCCTGCGGGCGCTACCGTGCCCGGCTGATTGGTGCCATCGCAGGTCGGCTGCCGGTTCGGGCCCGGCAGAACGACGTTGGGGTTGTTCCCGCAGACCGCGGCCTGCCACGGGTTCGTATTGTCGAACGGCGTGATCCGCCGCTTGGTGTCGTCATACGCCCCGCCGACCCGAACGCTGAAACGCTTTTCGTCACCAAACAACAGGCTGCCACGGATCCCGCGGGTTTCGGTCTCGCGCTCTTCACCGTTCAGGTTGACACGGCCACCGCCAGCCCAGCCGAAGCTGGCCGGATTGTTGAGGTCGACGTTGCTGGTAATGCTCGGGATGCCGCCATCGTTGGCGTAGGTCGCGGTCAAGCCGCTGCTCGGCGGCGTGATGACCAGGACAGTCGGGCTCTCACGCCGGAAAGTGCTCTTGGTGTAGTTGGCCTGGAAGTCACCCTTGATGAAATCGTTGATGATGAACTCGGTGCCGGGGTTGATGCCCCAATAGTCCTGCCGGTCCTTGTAGGGACGATATTCGAGGAAGAACTGCGAATTGGCGTAGGTGCCGCCGGTAACCGTGCAGCCGCTCGTGCAGTCGCTCTTGTCGTAGGTGGTGTTGAGCGGAATGGAGGCGCCGTTGCGGACTGCCCACGCCATCGACGTGCGCGTGAAGTCCGTATCACGCGTGGCGTACATGCCGTCGAGGTAGAAGTGGAACGCGTTGCTTGGCCGCCACTCCAGCGAAACCAGCCCGTTATAGCGCGTCCGTTCGCCGATTTCGGTACGCGGACGGCCCAGACGGGGCAGGAGGCCATTGTCGATCTGCGTAATGTTCGCACCGGGGTTGTTCGCAAGCAGGAACGCCTGATCGATGACCGTGCCGCGCGTCAGGCCATTGCCGGCATTCGCAGGCACGGTACCCGGGATCGAGAAGTTGCCGCCGCCGGTGGCATTGCGCGTGCTGCCGGTGTTTTGCGCGGCGGTAAGGTTCGGGTTGGTCCAACCGATCGTCTCGAAGCCGTCGACCCGGAACCGGTTCTTGACGGCCGCGCCGCCGACGAGGACGCCGAAGTCGCCAAAGGTCGCGCTGGCCAATGCATAGCCACGATAGCCCCAGCGGTCGGCGCTGCTGACCTTCGATCCTTGCAAGCCGTAGCTGATGTAGGGCTTCGGGTTGTCGAACGGCCGTGCCGAGCGAAGGTTGACCGTACCGGCTGCGCCGCCCTCGATCTGGCTCGCCGTCGGAGACTTGCTGACGGTTAGCTGGGTAAACAGCTCGGTCGGGATCAGGTCCAGATCGACTTCGCGGTTGGTGCTCTGCGCGTCGAAGCGGACGGACGCAATCGCAACGGGCGCACCGTTGAGTAGGACGCGCGTAAAGTTGGTGCCTAGGCCGCGGATGGCGACGTTCGATCCTTCCCCGGTGACTTCGCGGCTGATCGTCACGCCGGGAATACGGTTGACCGATTCCGCGATGTTGGTGTCGGGGAACTTGCCGATGTCCTCGGCGAAAATGGTGTCGGTGAAGCCGATCGAATTGCGCTTCGCGTTGGTCTGGCTTTGCAGCGACGCGCGATAGCCGGTCACGACGATGTCGTTGTTACCGGTTGCCGACGGATCCGCCGGTGGCTGTCCCGTCTCGTCCATCGCCGTCGGTGCGGTTTGACCAGCGCCGTCCTGCGCCGTGGTCGTTGCGGTGTCCGCAGCGCTCGATGCTGGCGATGTCGGGGTGGTGGCCGCCTGGGGGGATGGATTGGGCGCGACCGGAACAGCCTGGGCACTCGCGATCGCGGGCCATGCCGCGGAGGCCATCAGCAGCGACGACCACGTACCAACCCGATGAAACCTCGATAGCGCTATCATTTCTTACCCCTCCAAGAAACGATGCTCTCCGGCACCGTTATCTGACAGACGGGTGCTATCGCGAGGTGGGATATTGGTCAACCATCTTTTGTCTGGCCAATATTGCAAACGATTGTGCGAGGCGTTCTTGAGAAACCATTTGGCGCTTGTAGGACATTCCGGTAATTGGCCTGACAGGACTCGATAAGGGCGGCCGAATTCGTACCGAACCACAGCGAATTCCAGCCGAATCAATGGCGTTTGCGCGCAGAAAGCAGCAGCGATCAGCCGTTTTATTGACGATCGGAGCATCATTGTGGAGCGTTTTAGTAAGCTCTCTAAGCCTTGCGCAGCGCGTTCGGACGTCGATCAAACGACGGGTGGAAGTTCCATCGCGGTTATCCCCCCGGTACTGCCGATCTCCGCTACGAAGTCCTCCCCGAACTCAAGCTGCGACCCGATGGCGCGGATTTCGATGCCGGCGTCATGGATGATTCGGACACGGTGGTCCGCAAGGGCGTCCCGCGCCCCTACATCCTGCCAAGCGGAAATGCCTTCATTCATGATCCCGCGCGCCGGCATCACCGTCCGCCAGGCAATCCCGGTGGCGACGTTCCCTATGTCGGCAGCCGTTTCGACGATGCTGGCTGGACCTCCGTCAGCCTTCCGCACGACTGGGCGGGCGTGGCGACAAGGACATCTTCACCGTTGCGGAAGCGTTCGGGGTGGCGATTTGAGCACGCGTGGGGGCGGCCTTTCGGACGTCGTTACCGCTGCGGTGGTCGGTGCGGCAGCGCGCATTGCCGCGGTGGCCGACCGGTCGACCTTGCATAACGACGGCAAGGATCTCGTGTGGGTCAGCGTTGCGCTGAACGACGCGAAGGGTGGCTTCGTGCCGACGGATCATCGCGGGGTGCGGTTTGCGGTGGATAGGCCGGGCGAGATCGTCGCCACGGACAATGGCGACCCCACGGTCGGACCCTTCCTCAGCGGGCATCCGGTTCAAGCTGGGACCCGCGCAGATTGATCGCATCATACTGGTCCAGCAGGGCCGTCACTTCGGTAACGACGGCTTGCTGCTCTGCCCGGACCCGGGCGGTCGCCTCTTCCGTCGGCACGCCGTTGCGGCCATCGTGGATCGTGAAACCGTTATCCAGCAGCCAGATCGTGTCTGCTGCCCGCGATCGTTGACGCCGCAGATGAACAGCCCACTGTTCAATTAATCCCGCCGGAACTTGCCGTTCGATGTCACCCATGGAGCGACCCTAACACGGCGTGACGGCGATCGAGCTTGCAACTCATATTCTGAACCATTTTCCAAACGCATACGCGGTGACACTGCGGGCGCACGACCCATGCGGTCACCCTTTGACGGTAATCGGGACCGACGCACGACCAACCGGCGGTGATCGATCCTCGACGGGATGTTGTTGATCGGCCTGCTTCACCATCCGGGTCGCATGGAGACGCCGCAGGATCAGCGCAAGGTCGCGCTCGGTAAGGCGGGACGTCGGATCGATGACGGTGCCTTCGGGCAAGGGTTCGACCCACGCTGCGAGACGGTTGCACGCCGCACCCAATTCCGGATCGAAAGTGTCGTCGAATGCGGCCATCGCCTGAACCTATGGCTTTCGTGGCTTGCTGCAAGACCCTAAATCAACGCGATGCAGGAACTGACGCTCGCCGTTGTCGGCATAGACTTTCCGAACGGCGACGGCAGCAACCGGCGTTCCGAGGCGATGATGACGCTGCCGGGCGAACCGGTGGCGCTCAGCCCCGAGCCGAAGAACAAGCACGATAGCAACGCTATCGCGGTGATCAGCCCGCGCGGCGTGCAGATCGGTTACCTCAGCGCCGAGCGGGCGCCCTATATTGGTGGGCGAATGAGCCGGGGCGAGGATCTCGAAGCGATCTTTCAAGGTGTGGATGGCGGATTGGCGTTCATTCGCGTGCGGTTCGGCGGTGGAGCGCCGACATTGCCGACGACAGTTCGGGAGGCCTCCCCCGCGTCCGTGCGTCATCGCCGCCCAACGAGCGCTTCGGAGCCGGATGCATTCTATCCGGACGATGAGGGGAGCGAGTGGGGAGCCTGATAAGGTCGTGAATCGCGGTGCCGTCAAATAAGTCCCACGGATCAACCGTTTCCATATCCCGCGTCTTTTACCCATTCGCTCCTGCGAAAAATATCCTGTGACCGATCCTTTGCTGAACATTTGTTAGGCAGTCCGCCGGGTTTTACGCGTACGTCACGATGAATGCCATCAATGGCTCATTTAAGTATTTGTTTAAATGTACTAATTAACCCCGCGTCGATTGGGGTTGAATATGGTCGGTGTGCTGGTCAACTTGTCTCTTGAGCACTCGCTCCTGCTGATCCTGGCGGCATTGACAGTCTGTGCCGTTTCATCCTGGCTGATGTTGGCATTGCTTGATCTGGCGCGCTTGGCGACGCCGCAACGGCGTGTGCGCAAGATGATCGGGGCAGGGTGCGTCGCAGGGCTTGCCGTTTGGGCTACCCATTTCACGGCAACGCTCGGCCTGCGTCTGGACTTTGCCCTTTCGTTTGATCCGCTGCTGACGATAACGTCTGCGCTTGCGGCTATGGTGGCTTTCGGGGTTCCCATCTCCCTGACGGCGCTAACCGGAAGGCCAGTGTACAGAGCGATCTGTGGTGCCCTGGGTGGCTTCGGGGTGGGCGCGATGCACGTCATCGGAATGTCGGCAATTACCAATTGCACGATAGCTTCATCGCTCGGTGAAACACTGATGGTGACTGCGCTAGGGAGCGTCGTCATGGGCCTGGCGTTCTCTATACGCCCCGACCATTTGCGCGCCCTCAGGATCGCCCTGGTTACGATCGCCGTATGCATCATTCACTTCGGGACGATTGCAGTCAGCGACATTCACGTGCGCTATCAGTCGGTCAACGACCTGAGCAATTCCTGGCTGGCAGTTTCGATTGGTGCCGTCGTGCTAATCCTGTGCATCATGACCGGATATGCCGTAAATTATCAAGCAAGACTGGCTGATCAGACGCGCCATCGGGTCCTCCTCTCAACTGCCCTCAACAACATGTCCAACGGACTTGTTTTCATCGGAGCAGACGATCGTATCCAGCTCTTCAACGACCGAGCGCTTGCGATATTTGGCCTGGAAAGCGACGTGATCCACGTCGGCATGTCGTGGCGTCTTTACCTGACAAATGTTGCACCGGTTCTTGGATGGAATGAAGCACGTCTGGCGCGTGTCAAAGCCAATCACGAGCGGTGGTTTTCCGCGCCCGATGTCACGTATCTGGAACATGATCTTGATGATGGACGTACTGTGAGCGTGGCTTGCCGTCCGATTCTAGGCGGTGGAGCCGTTCTGACGTACGATGACATAACCGCGGAACGCCGTGCGCAAAAAGAGATCGAACGGCTGGCCTTCGAGGACGATTTGACGGCGTTGCCAAACCGCCGACAGTTTCAAAAGTCGCTCGAAGACATATTCTTGCAGAACATCGGAGCGTTCCTGATTCTGATCGATCTCGATCACTTCAAAAACGTCAACGATACGCTTGGGCACAGCGCCGGAGACGATCTGCTGGTGACGATCGGCCACCGCCTGCGCTCCTTGTGTGAACGCGAGGATTTCGTTGCGCGAATGGCTGGGGACGAGTTTTCGGTCATCGTGCTATCCGATGACAGAGCGTATGTGACGGCGTTGTGCCGCCGGATCATCTCCCACCTCTCCGCGCCCATCAAAGTGACAGGGGGGAGTGTGATCGTCGGCTGTAGCGTCGGATATGCCTCGACGTTCGATACCGCGTGCCCGTCGCTCCTCGTCCAATACGCCGATCTGGCGCTGTACCGGGCAAAGGCGTTGGGACGAGGCCACTATCGCGGGTATGAGGCCGGTATGCGCGAAGCGGCGCTTCAGCGGGTACAGATCGAGTCCGATTTGCGTACCGCGCTGGAAGACGAACAATTCCGTCTGGCATTCCAACCGATCTATCGCGTCAACCCGAGCGGCCATCGGCATGGCAGCGCATTGATCGGGTTCGAGGCATTGGTCCGCTGGCACCACCCGGCAAGGGGCGTTGTGTCTCCAGCGGATTTCATACCCGTCGCCGAGGAGACCGGCCTGATCCGGGAAATCGGGCGATGGGTCAGTCGAGAGGCGTGCAGGCAGGCTGCGCGCTGGCCCGAAGCCATTCGCATCTGCATCAACGCTTCGCCGGTCCAACTGCGCGACAATCTGTTCCCGGAGCACCTGTCTGCAATCCTTGCCGAAACGGGGGTTACCCCTTCGCGCGTCGAAATCGAACTGACGGAGACTGCGTTGGTGGATGACAGCGACCAGATCGCTGCTGTATTGCGGGCTTTGCGGCACACCGGCATCCGCGTTTCGATGGACGATTTTGGAACGGGGTACTCCTCGTTCGCGCATTTGCGAGAATTTCACCTGGACTGCGTCAAGATCGACCAGGGATTTGTCCGGGCCGCACCCTCCGATGCAGGGGCGCGTTCGGTTCTCGAAGCGATCGTTCACATGGCGAAGGCGCTGGGTGTCAGCACCACTGGCGAAGGGGTCGAGACACAGGCACAATTGGAGACCTTGGCTGCATGTGGATGCGATGCCGTGCAAGGGTACTTCTTCAACGTGCCAATGGATGCCGATAGTGCCGCCGATCTATGTGCGGAAAGTGCGACGTCAAACCAGGTCAGGACGTGCATCCTGCATTGACCTCCGATCGCCGACCCATAGTTAGGTCTACGCAATTACACGCGACGGGTGAGGGGCAAGGGGTATAACCATGGCGATGAGGCTTGAAGCAGTTCGCGTTGGCCGGGTAACCCCCTTGGGGCCGGAGCAAGTTCCAAGCGGGTACGTCAAACAGACCCGCGTCGAACCGGTAACGGTGTCGGCGCTCGGCTTGATGGGTGACGAACAGGCCGACCTCTCGGTGCATGGCGGCCCCGACAAGGCCGTGTACGGATATGCGGCGAGCCACTACGCCACGTGGCGCAGCGAAATCCCAGAGCATGCCAACCTGCTCGTTCCCGGCGGAATGGGAGAGAATCTGACGATCGCCGGCGTGGACGAAGCAGATCTGTGCATTGGGGATGTGCACCGGATTGGCACTGTCACGGTGCAGGTGTGCCAGCCGCGCCAGCCGTGCTTCAAGCTGGCCGCCTATTTTGGCGATGCGAAGATGCCGCGCGCGTTTTTGCGAAGCGGTCGTTCCGGCTGGTACTACCGCGTCCTCGAGACAGGTAAGCTCTGTGGGGGCGACGACGTACAGCTGCTCGATCGTCCGCAGGGGTTTCCGTTCGCCCGCCTCGTTGCGATCGTGAACGGTGCTGCAGCGACCGCAGCGGAGGTCGCGGAACTGGCGCGGATGCCCGAGTTGGCATCGTCGCTGCGGGAGGGCTTCGTTACCTCGAACCGCTATTGATGATGCAGTTGGCCTTCACAGCGGCAATCCTATTCATCCGCCACGATCGGCATGACCGTCCTGCGCTGACGCAAACCATTACCGGCGACCCCGGACATCGCCGTTCGACGATGACCGGGGCGCTCGTGTTCAACGTTTGCCAACTCAGGTCGAGCTACCCTTCGAGGTTTAAACCGACCGTCGGGGGGATGGCTGCAGGGCCTTCTGACGACGACGCATGCTCGAACCGATCAGGCCAAATCCAAGGATCATCATCGTCCAGGTCGTCGGTTCTGGTACCGCTCCGGTATAGGCGAGCTTGACGAGATACGACTGGTTGGGACCGTCCCCATCGTCGCTGACCAGATAGATGTTCCCCGATTCATCAAGGGTCATGCCCTCGAACTTGCCGCCCTCATTCGCGGGGTCGACCAGCGACCGGAAGCTGGACAGATCGTAGCTGCTGACGACGGACCCGGTCTGGGTCACCTCGAGCAACTTGAACGACCGGCCGCTGAGGATCAGCAAATTATCCCCGAAGGCGGTCGCTCCAAACACCCCGTTCGACAGAACCGCGATGTCGGACAGACGGTCCAGTCCAAGCGATGCCGGATTGAACAGCGTGGTGACGTTGGCGGTTTCACTGTCGAAGTCGACGCCGGTGATCTTGTAGATCGTTTGCGCCGACGTTTCCTTGACGCCGAAATAGTCGCCCGTAACGCGATTATAGGCGATTCCTTCCAGGCCGCTGTTGCCTGCGTTGGGCCCTACGCTGACCGTTGGTGCGTCCGGATAGGCGGTGTAATTGCGCGTGCCGCCCACCGAACCGATCTCGCTGATCCGCGCGATATCCTGATACCGCTCCTCGGCGACAACATATTGGCCGTTACCGACGTAGGTCAGACCTTCCGGATCGCATTGAGCGTTTCCCAAAGAAAGGCAGCCGGACAGAGAAATTGTCGCGGTCTTGTTGCCGTTCAGATCATATTCGCCCCAGATGCTGCGACCGTTGCTGTCTTCCTCATCGTTGGTGACCATCAGCGTCCGCGTATCCCAATTATAGGCGACAGCGCTGGCTTCCTTGGTGTCGATCGCCTTGGCGTAGCTGACGGCGTAACTTCCGAGCAGGTTGATGGCGTGCGCCGGAGTGACAGATGCGACGAACATTGCGACGCTCGCGCTGAGAAACTTGGTCTTCATAGCCACCCCGGTATCAACTTACGGCCCAACACCCTCTCGGCTGAGGGGATTGCACTGCCATCGTCGCTCAGCGTGACACGCGAATTACAACATGGTTAACGACCGTAAATTACGGAGTATTTTGCACAGTCCATTGTGTTCGTTGGAATGGGTCGACGATATGGCGGGAAGGCCCCTGGCGATCCTGCCATCAAAGGCGCTGCACTGGTGCTTGAAGTGGCTCCGCTAAACGGAGCCACTCCGCGACACGTCCCGCCTATCCGGCGATGGTGAAGACCGACCCGGAGTCGACCCGCAACCCCGCCCCGTTGATGAAACTTGCGCGTTCCGAGCACAGGAACACGACGGCTGACGCAACTTCCTCGGCACGTCCGCGCCGTTTCAGCACCATTCCCGGGCGTTCCTCCTCCAGAAAACTCGCGATTGCCGCATCGAAGCTTTCGCCGCGTTCCTCGGCGCGCTTGCGCATCATCGTGTCGGTCATCGGGGTGGCGATGAAGGCAGGAGAGACGGTGTTCACGAGCACGTTGTCGCCGCCGTAAGCCTTGGACAGACCCTTCGCGAGGCTGAGGATCCCCGCCTTCGATGCGCAATAGGCGAGCTCGTCGACATAGGGCTGGACTGCGTCTTCCGAAGCGAACAGCACGATGCGGCCCCAGCCGCTCTCGCGCATCGCCGGGATCGCCTCGCGACACATCCGCACCGCGCCCATCAGATTGATGTCGAGCGTCTGCTGCCAGCCGGCGTCGTCGACCTCGAGGAAATCGCCGGTCGCGCCGGTCACGCCTGCGGCGTTGACGTAGATGTCCGGGTTGCCGAACCGCTCGCGCACCTCCGCCCAGATCGAACGGACGTCGTCGGGCTTGGTCACGTCACCGGTAACGGCGATCACCTCGCCGAGCGACGATAATTCGGCCAGCGCCGCGTCCAGCGTGCCCCCGGGCTGATCGGTGATTGCGACACGAACCCCGGCCTCCAGCAGCAGGCGCGCGGTCTCCTTGCCCATCCCGGAATCCGCGCCACTGATCAGCGCGATACGGTCCTTGATACCCAGATCCATGACATACTCCTCAATGATGCGATGCGAGAAAACGGTCGGCGGTGCGTAGCGACAGCGCCATGGTGGTGAGCGCGGGGTTGGCCGCCAGCGCGCTGGGGAAGATGGAATTGTCGCAGACGAGCAGGTTGGGGACATCGAAGCTGCGCCCATCCGGATCGACCACTGCCGTATCGCCGTCATGCCCCATCCGGCAGGTGCCGATCGTGTGCGCGGAGCGATCGACCGCTACGATGTCGTGCGCGCCCGCCGCTTGCCAGATCTCCGTCAGCGTGCGCCGCGCGTGGCGATCGATCGCCAGTTCGTTGGCGCGATAGCTGAAGTCGATCCGCGCCTTGCGATGACCGAAGACGTCGGTCTCCTCCGCTAGCGTCAGCAGGTTGTCGGCATGGGGCAGGCATTCGCCGTTGATCCCGATCCCCGCCATCCGGTTATACTGACGCAGGGTGGATTGGAGCCGCTCCCCCCACATTCCGGCACCGCGCGCGAGCCCGGTGGCGAGATTGACGGGCAGGACGCCAAGGCTCTGGATGAGATACCCGCCCGCACAGCCCGCATCCCCCGGGCGCATCATGTCCTCGCTGATCAGCGACGAGGGATAGCCGCGGTTCATCCGCATGTCGGCGTCGAACCGACCCCAGATTTGCGTCGCGACGTGCGCCATGAAATTGCGCCCGACCTGTCCGCTCGCATTGGCGATCCCGAGGTTGAGCAGCAGGCGCGGCGTCTCAATCCCGCCTGCACACAGGAACACCGCGCCGCAGCGCTGGCGATGCTCTTGCCCGTCGGTCTGGTAGACGACGGCGGTGATCCGCCCCGCGCTGTCGAACTCGAACGACAGCACGCGGCAGCCGGGGCGGATCTCGGCGCCATGTGCTGCGGCGAGCGGCAGGTAGGTGGTGTCCATGCTCGTCTTGGCGGCGTTGCGGCACCCCTGGTGACACGCGCCGCAATTGACGCAGGCTTGCCGTTGCCCCCAGTGAGGCTGATCGTGATCGCGCGAGACCAGCGCGGCGGGCGCATCGGTTGCGGTGATGCCGACCGCCGCACAGCCGCGCGCCATCGCATCGGCCGACGCATTGCGCGCCACCGGCGGATAGGCGTAGCGGCGGCCCTCGTCCCACGGATAGCGGACCGGACCCGATACGCCGGTGAACTGCTCGACGTCCTCGATGTAGCGGACCAGTTCGGCATGATCGATCGGCCAGTCGGCCCCTTCGCCGGTCAGCGTCTTGAGCTGCAGGTCGCGCGGGTCGGGGCGGGGGCAGAACGCACCCCAGTGGAGCGTCGACCCACCCACGCCCATGCCCGAATTGTTCGCGCCGAATGCGGTCGGCGTCTCGCCGCCGCTCAGCCGTTCCTCCATCCAGTAGATATCGGCGGCGGTCTCGTCGGGGACGTGATCGTCGGGGCGAAACGCGCGGCCAGCCTCGAGCGCGACGACGGACAGGCCGGCTTGCGCAAGTCGTGCGGCAAGCGGTGCGCCGCCTGCACCCGTTCCGATGACGACGGCGTCGACGCTGTCCGTCTCGGCGTAGCGGGCCGCCGTCACGACCGGTCTCCCGAGCGATTCTGCCACGCTTCGGGATCGTCGGCGCGGGTGTTGGTATAGCCCTGCTTGCGGCGACCATCGCCCCCGACGGCGAACCCGTCATAGCCGATCGCCGCCATCGTCGCGGGCAGCGCCATCCACGTCCGAACGATCTCCGCGCGGACGTCCTCGAACCACAGCGCCATCTGCCCGGGCGAGAGGTGCGCAGGGTCGTCCGCGATGCCGGCCGTGCCACTGGCGATGCGGTCCAGCCAGTCGCCTTGCCCATCGCGGTCGCGCGCGGCGAAACCCCCGCTCAGTGTGTCGAGCGTCGCTATTCCGCGGCGCCATGCCTCGGCGTCGGACGGCAAGGCGGCGAAGCGCCAGCCGTCACCACCGCCCTGCGCGATGCCGTCCAGGATGCGGCGCGCGAGGTCGGGGTCGGCCCCGCAATCGGGCAGGACATGCGCGATCAGCGTTGCGACGGCGGCGTGCTGGTCCGGTGTCCACGCGTCGGTTGCGGGGGAAGGGGGGCGCATTCTGGCCAGCATCGCCGCGCGCGTCCGCGCGCTGACGCGATCGGAGCCGAGGATCCGGGCAAAGTCTGCGGGCAGCATCGCGCCGGCCACGGCGGTCGCATGCTCCGCGATCAGTACGGCGAGCGCCTGTGGCTGTTCATAGGGGATGAGGTGCGCCGCATCGTCGACGACCCGCACGGCGGCATTGCTGTAATGCGGGAGATTGTGCCGACGTTGCGCGTCCTCGTTCAGATCCCCGTCCTCGGCACCTGCGATGATCATTGCGGGAATGGGGATCTGTCCCGCAGCGGCGCTCCAGTCCTCGCGACTGCCGCGTTCGAGCCAACCGCGCCAGGCTTCCCCGCTCGATCGCAGCACATCACCGATGGCCCGTTCGCGAAGCGCATCGGGGAGCGGCGTGGCGGTATTGGCATCGACGAAGGTGGCGGCATTGTCGCGCGAGGGCGGGCCATCGGCACACCAGCCGATCATCTTGGCGCGGCGATCCTCGTCCATCGGCTCGGGGGCGGGGGGCGACGCCGTGACGAGCACGACGCCGAGAACCCCCGACAGGCCGATTTCGCCCGCGCTGGCGCGGGCCGCCACCAGCGTGACGATCTTGCCGCCCATGCTGTGCCCGACCAGCACGCAGGCGGTCAGCGCCCGCGCGCGGATCTCCTCCGCCAGCCAGTCCGCCATCGCGGCGACATCGGCATAACCGGCACCCGCCGCGTCGCCGAACCCGGGCAGATCGAGCGCGACGCAGTCATGCTCGGGCAGGTGGTCGGTCACGAGCGCCCATTCGCCCGCGCTGGCGCCAAGCGCGTGGAGGAAGACCAACGTCGGTAGTGTCATGCAGCCTCACTCATTCGGGTTTCTGCCCGACGTTGCAAAGCCCGGTCCGTTCCGCGCGAATGGAGCGAGGACGCAATAAACCGGGTTCGCGGAATGGGTGGTCCCTCGAGCACCCCGGATCAGACCGCGAGGTCGTGCGCTTCGACATGCGCGGCGATGTCTCCCGCGGTGGTCCACCAGATGCGCGGATCGTCTGCCTCGCGCAGTTCGGTCAACACGCGCGCCAATGCGGGAACGCGGTGCGCCTGTCCCATGATGTAGGGGTGCAGCGCGATGCCGAGGACCAGCGGGCGCCGATCGCATTCGGACAGCAGCTGTTCCACCCCTGAGCGGATCATCGACGCAAAAGTCTCTGCCTCCTGATTGCGCGCAATGATCGCGGGTAAATCGTTGATTTCCTGCGAATACGGGACGGACAGCAGCCCGCCATGCGCGGTTGCGAGCCGGGTCGGCTGGTCGTCATGCGCCCAGTCGAGGACATAGCGATAGCCGTTGGCGGCGAGCAGGTCCGGCGTGGCGTGGCTTTCCGAGATCCATGGGCCAAGCCAGCCTGTCGGGCGCACGCCAAGCGCCGTCAGCCGCTCGGTCACGTCGGTGATCAGATGCTTCTCGCGCGGACGGAACAGCGCACCCTGCGCCTTGGCGTTGCTGCCGCCGTGCGCCGCGATTTCATCGCCCCGATCGCGGCACGCCTCGGCCAGCCCGGGACAGCGGTCCAGGACATCGGCGTTAAGCAGCGCGGTGGTGCGCAGTTCCAGCCGATCGAACAGGTCGAATAGCCGCCACACCCCGACGCGATTGCCATAGTCACGCCAGGCGTAGTTCATCACGTCGGGCTCGGTCTGTGCGGGCGCCAGTTCCGGCCCGAGCCCGCCCGCGAAATCGAACACCTCGTGGTTGACGCCGAGGTAGATGGCGAGGCGGCGGCCATCCGGCCAGTCATAGTCGGGACGTCCGATGATGGGGCGATAGGCGTAGCGGTCATGGGAAGATGTGCTCATTCCGCCGCAACGCACGAACTGGCCGAACGCCTCCACATGCTTCGACAGCACAGCTTGTCATAATGCGCGTTCAGACCGCGCGGGCTGGACCGATCAGCGACACCACGCTGCCGGTGTCGGCAAAGCGCAGCGTGAATCCATGCAGTTCGGCGATCGCCTTGACCAGGCTGAGGCCAAGCCCGGCACCCTCACAATCATGCTGGCCGCGGTAGAAGCGTTGCGTGACCAGCGCGCGTTCGCCCACCGGGACCCCGCGCCCGTCGTCGGCCACCGCGACCCCCATACAGCCCCGCTCCCGGTCCAGCGTCACCGTCACGCGACCGCCCGGGGGGCCGAACTTCATCGCATTGTCGATCAGGTTGGACAGCGCCTCGATCAACAGGCTCGCATCGCCCTCGACCACGCCGTCCGAGCGGACATCACAGGTGAGGTGGATGCCACGGTCCTCCGCGGTCGGGCGGTGGAGGTCGCACGCATCCCGCACCAGTCTGGCGAGGTCGACCGTGGCGAAGCGGCTGCGGCGCGCATGGTCCTCGAGTTCGCGGATCCGCAACAGCGCGGCGACGATCCCGAGCAACTGGTCGATCTCGGCGAGGGCTGCGTCGGCGGTGGCCTCGACCGAAGCGCGGTCGCCGGGATCGCGCAACCCGCGCTCGATCCGCGCGCGCAGGCGTGTGAGGGGGGTGCGCAGCTGGTGCGCAATATCGTCGCCGACCCCGCGCACGTCGAGCACTAGCGTTTCGAGCCGGTCGAGCATCGCGTTGATATGGGCGCACAGCAGCCCGAAACTGTCGGGGTTCTCCCCGACCGGAAGCCGGCGCTCGAGATCGCCCGCGACGATCCGCTCGGTCAGCGAACGAACCGCGTCGACCTGCTGTGCGGCGCGGCGTCCCGCGAACAGCCCGATCCCGATCGCGAACAGCAGACCAGGCAGCAAGCCGAACAGCAACGACTGTTCGACGACGCGCAGCGCTTCCTCCGAATCGTCGAGGTCGACGCCGGTGAGCAGGCGAGTTCCGTCGGGCATCGCGCAGACCGCGAGCCGCGCGACGTCGCTGTCCTTCCCCGGCAACTCGGTCGGCCGCAGTGGTGCGACGAACGACACCGCGCCGACCGCGGTTGCCGCCGGCAACGCCGCGACATTGCCCGCGATCAGCGACCCATCGCGCGCGAACAGCGCGAGGAAACGATTGCGGTGGACGTCGCGGGTCAGTGCCTCGCGCAGTTCCGACCGCCGCAGCGTACCGGCAAGCTGCGCGAACGCGCGGCAATCCTGCTCGAAACTGCGCTCGGAATCACGGCGATGCGCACCCGAGGCGAGCAACCAGAACAGGCCTGCCACCACGATCGACTGGGCGACGAGCAGGAACGCGATCGCGCCGCCCCACCGCCAGGTCGCGCGCCGCCGGGGGTCAGCCGAGGGTGTCGAAGACATAGCCTTGCCCCCGGACGTTGCGGATCAGTTGCGGTTCACCCTCGGCATCCACCTTGCGGCGCAGGCGCCCCTTATGAACATCGACGACATTGCTGTTGGGCTCGAAACTATACCCCCAGACATCCTGCAACAGCATCGACCGGGTAATGATCCGCCCCGGCCGACGGACGAGATAGTCGAGCAGCTTGAGTTCGCGCGGGAGCAAATCCAGTGCGCGGCCAGCGCGCGTGGCGGTGCCCCCCAGCAGGTCGAGATCGAGTGGACCGACGATCAGCCGCGTGTCGCGCGAGTCGTTGGGGCGGCGCAACAGCGCCTGCACCCGCGCGACGAGTTCGATCAACGCGAACGGCTTGGGCAGATAATCGTCGCCGCCCGCACGCAAGCCCCGTACCCGATCGTCGAGGCTGCCGAGCGCGCTCAGCACGAGCGCAGGCGTGCGCCGGCCTTCGCCGCGCAACTGCTGGATCAGGTCGAGCCCCTCACCATCGGGGAGCTGTCGATCGACGATAAGGAGATCGATGCCGTCGCTCCGCGCGGCCCGAAGCCCCTCGGCCACGAGCGCACAATGCGTGACGTCATAGCCGCTTGCGCCAAGCTCGAGCGCAATCTCGTTGGCGGTGCCAGCGTCGTCCTCGATGAGCAGAATGTGCGTCACACGTCCGCTTCGCCGGTTATGGACGGCACCGTCAACTGAATAGCAGTTCAGACTCTGAACCAGGATTTAGTCGACGGATGACGAGGCGGCTGCGTAACGCCGACCCGAAGTCATGGGATCACCAATGCGAAATTTGCTTATCGGACTGGCGATCGTCGCGCTGCCTACCGTCAGTGGCGCGCAGGTGTCGGGTCAAACCACCGCGATGTCGCTCGACCGCCTGGCGCAGGATGTCGTCGCGAACAATCCGGAACGGCAATTCTACCAGCGCCAGATCGAGACCGCAGGGGTCGAGCGCGCCGCCGCCGGGCGGTGGGCAGACCCCGAGGCGGTGGTCGAATTCGGCCAGCGCAGCGCGAACGACCGCACCAGCGGCGCGGCGCTGGGCGAGGGGACGACCTATGCGGTGTCGATCGTCCAGCCGGTCGAGTTCGGCGGGCGCATCGCCTTGCGGCGCGCGATCGCGGAACGACAGGTCGACCTTGCCAAAATGGGTCTGCAGCAGTTCGACGCGACGCTCGCGGCGCGCGCGCGGACGCTTGGCTATGCACTGTTCGCCGCAGACGAAAAGGCGAACGTCGCGCGGACCGTCGCGGAGCGGATGCGCGGGCTTGCGCGGATCATCGTCGCACGCGATCCCGCAGGCCCCGCGCCGCGGCTGGAGGCAGCATCGTTGCAGGCAGGCGCGATCAGCGCAGAGCGCTCCGCAGCGCTGGCGGATGCCGAGGCGAATTCGGCGCTTTACGAACTCAACCAGTTGCGCGGTGCCGCCTTTGCGGTGCGCATCCGGATCGTACGCCCCGACATGAGCCTGCCCGCGCTCGGTTCGAGCGAGCTGCTCGCGGAACGCGCGAGTGCCAATAATTTCGAGCTCAAGGCTTTGCGCGCGCAGTTCGAGCAGCAGGGACTGCGCGTCGACCTTGCGCGCAAGGCGCGGATCCCGATCCTGGGGGTGGGGCCTTATTACGACCGCGCGCGCTCGGACATTCGCGAGACCAATTACGGCGTGCGATTGTCGACGACGATCCCCTTGTGGAACCGCCAGGCGGGCGATGTCGCGGTGGAGCAAGGGCGCCAAGCGCAGGCGAATGCGACGCTGATCAACGCCGAACGGCGGATCGCGCGCGACGTGTTCGACCAGGTGGCGCAATATGAGGCCAAGCGCCAGGCGCTGACCAAATGGGACGGCACGTCGTCGCAAAGCTTTGCCAGCGCGGCGGAGGATGCGGACCGCAACTATCGGCTCGGCGCAATCCCGCTGACGACGTACATGCAGATGCAGCAATCCTATGTCGAGGCGACCAACGCGCTGCTGTCGACCCGGCGCGAGGCGCTCGAGGCGTTGCTGTCGTTGCGCGCGCTCAACGGCGGCACCGCGCTCGTCCGATGATCGGCCGGCTGCTCGATCTCGTCACGCGGTACCGGCTGGTCGTCGCGGCCGTCACCGCGGTGATTGCCGTGATCGGCATCTGGGCGTTCGCGACGCTCCGGATCGACGCGATCCCGGACATCACCGGGGTCCAGGTCCAGGTCAACACGATGGTCCCGTCGCTCGCGCCCGAGGAAATCGAGCGGCTGGCGACGCTGCCGATCGAACGCGCGATGGCGGGGCAGCCCGGACTCAAGGAAACGCGCGCACTGACCAAGACCGGGCTGTCGCAGGTCACGCTGATCTATGAGGACGGGACCGACCAGATGCGCGCGCGCCAGCTCGTCACCGAGCGGCTGAACGCGGTCCGCGACCAGTTGCCGCCGGGCGCCTCGCCACAGCTCGCGCCGATCACCACCGGGCTCGGTGAGATCTATTATTACACGCTCGAATGGAAGCGCCCGCCGCCGGGGATGGACCCGCAGCGCCAGTTGATGGAGCTGTACGAGGCGCAGGAATATACCGTCCGCCCGATGCTGCGCGCGGTGACGGGGGTCGCCGACGTCAACACCAATGGCGGGCTCGAGCAGCAGTTCGTCGTCGAGCCTGACCCGGTGCGGCTGACGATGCACGGCGTCACCGCTGCCGAACTCGCTGCGGCGGTCGGCAAGAATGTCGAGAATGCGGGCGGCGGCATCATCGCGCGTGGGGCGGAACGCTTCACGGTGCTGACCAACGGGCGCGTCAGGAATGCGACCGATATCGGGGCGATCCCGGTCAAGTTCGCAGGCGGCATCCTGCCGCTGCAGGTGCGCGATGTCGCCAATGTTGTCATCGGCGCGGCACCGCGACAGGGGGCGGCGACGCAGAACGGGCGCGAGACCGTCCTCGGCACGGTGATGATGCTCGTCGGCCAGAACAGCCGCGAGGTCGCTTTACGCGCCGCGCAGGCGCTCCCCGATATCCGCGCGGCGCTGCCCAAGGGCATGGTGATCGACCAGCAATATAGCCGCGCCGAGCTGGTCGACCGGACCATCTCGACGGTCGAGCATAACCTGGGGGAGGGGGCGCTGCTCGTCGCGCTGGTGCTGTTGTTCGTGATGGGCAACTGGCGCGCGGCGCTGATCGTGACGCTGGTTATCCCGCTCGCGTTCCTCGTCACGGTGACGGGGATGAACGCTATTGGTGTGTCGGGCAATTTGATGAGCCTCGGCGCGCTCGATTTCGGGCTGATCGTCGACGGGTCGATCGTGGTCGTCGAGAACAGCCTGCGGCTGCTCGCCGAACGCCGCCGCGCCAAGGGTGAGGATCTGACAGCCGAGGAACGTCGCACGACCGTGGCGGACGCCGCGCGGATGGTCGCACGCCCGACGATGTTCGGGATCGCAATCATCGCTTTGGTCTATGTCCCCGTCCTCAGCCTCGGCGGGGTCGAGGGCAAGCTGTTCCAGCCGATGGCGCAGGCGGTGATGCTAGCGATCGTCGCGGGGCTGGCCTGGACCTTCACGATCGTCCCCATGCTGTCCGCCTGGCTGCTGCGCGCACCCGCGAGCGAGCAGGAAGACGGGCGGAACACGGGGCTGATCGGCTATGCGGAGCGCGGTTATGCGCCGGCACTGGAGCGCGCGATCGCACATCCGTGGTTGCTCGTAATCGGTGCCGTCGCGCTGCTGGCGGTGACGTTCGGGGTGTTCCGGGCGCTCGGCTCGCAATTCGCCCCGCAGCTCGACGAGGGCGCGATCACCGCGATGGTCTATCGACCCGTCGGCATGTCGCTCGAACGCAGTCTCGCGATCGAGCAGGAAACCGAGCGGCAGATCAAGCGGCACTTCCCGCAGGTGACGCATACCTTCTCGCGCATCGGCACCAGCGAGGTGGCGACCGATCCGATGCCGCCCAACGAGAACGACCTCTACATTTTCTATGCGCCGCAGAAGGACTGGCCGACCGGGAACGGCGCGCCCACGACCAAGGACGCGCTTGTGGAGGGGATCCGCAAGGTCGGCGAGCAGGTCTATCGCGGCCAGACGTTCGAGTTCGCGCAGCCGATCGAGATGCGCTTCAACGAGATGCTGGAGGGCGTGCGCGCGGACGTTTCGGTCAAGATCTTCGGCGACGATTACGACGTGCTCGAACGCGCCGCCAAACAGGCCAAGGCAATCCTTGAAAAGCAGGACGGCACGGAGAGTGTCGAGTTCGAGACCGCGGGGCGGCCCAAGAGCATCGTCGTCGAACTCGATCACGCCGCGCTGTCTCGGCTTGGCCTGAGCACGGCGGAGGTTAATCAGGCAATCACCGATGCGGTGGCGGGGGCAGAGGTCGGCTTCATCCCGCACAACGAGGCGCGCCACGCGATCGTGATCCGCATGGCCGAAGGTCTGCGCGCAAATCCGTCCGCGATCCTCGCGCTGCCGCTGCGGGTCGGCGACTATGGGATGGTGCCGTTGTCACGCGTCGCACGGCTGCGTGAAACGCGGACGGTCGAGCCGATCCTGCACGACAGCGGCAATCGCCGCGCGGCGCTCATGGTTAATCTCAAGACCAGCGACCTTGCGGGCTATGTCGCGCGTGCGCGCGCCGCGGTCGACGGGCAGGTCAAGTTGCCACCCGGCTATCGGATCGAATTCGGCGGCCAGTTCCACCAGCTCGAGGCCGCGCAGAAGCGCCTGTCGATCGTCGTTCCCGCCGCGCTGCTGCTGATCTTCCTGCTGGTTTATGCGGCGCTCGGCAGCATCAAGGAGGCGGTGATCGTCTATACCGGCATCCCGTTCGCGGTGACCGGCGGGGTGCTTGCCTTGTGGCTGCGCGGCATGCCGTTCTCGATCACCGCGGCGATCGGGTTCATTGCCTTGTCGGGTATCGCGATGCTCAACGGGCTGGTGCTGGTGGATCACATCAACAGCCTTCGCGATGGTCGCGACAGCGATCCGCTGCCGGTCGACGAGGCGGTGCGGCAGGGTGCGCGCGACCGGTTGCGCCCGGTCCTGTCCACCGCGCTCGTCGCCGCGATCGGCTTCGTTCCGATGGCGATCGCGAGCGGGGCAGGGGCGGAAGTCCAGCGTCCGCTGGCAACGGTGGTGATCGGGGGGATCGTCACCTCGACCATCCTGACGCTGCTGCTGTTGCCGAGCCTGTATCGCTTGAGTGTCCGGATGTCAGGATCGACGGCGAAGACGTCAGGCAAGTGAGCCGACCGACCGCCTACAGGTTCTGCGGTCAAGCGCGTCCGGCCATCGACTTTGCTAGACAAAAGCATTCCTCTTCCAGTAAGCTTTTGAGCGAATTGGGGGGATGCTACATGGCTGAAGGTATGTCGTCGGCGCAGCGCGTGCGCGCGCGCGCGTTGCAGACGAGCGCTCTGGTAATGACGCTGGCGCTGGCAGCCCCCGCTTTCGCGCAATGCGCGCCCGATCCGACGCTGGTGGATGGCATCAATACCTGCACCGGTACCGACGTCGACGGCATCCGGGTGACGACGCCAGGCACGACCGTCACCGTCGCCAGCGATGCGACCGTGACCAATGCGGGCGGAGCGGCGATCGCGATCGAGGTGCCAAACACCGTTCCGACGATCGCCGAAACCGTCATCCTATCCGGGAAGGTGACCGGTGGAACGCAAAGCGGGATCATGCTTCTGACCGGGGCGGCGTCGACGTATAACGGCAGCACGACACGGTTGGCGCTGACCCTGACGGAAGGCGCGACCTTGTCGGGGTCTACGGGCCTTGACATGGCGCAGACTGCCGGCAGCCTCTACGGCCAGCTTCTCGCTACGGTTGACAATGCCGGCATGATTGCCGGATCCAGCGGCGTGGCGCTTCGCGGCGACGTTGCCACGACGACCAACGGGTTCACGACTTCCTGGTCCGCGTTCGGTTCGATCACCAACCGCGCGACCGGTACGATCTCGGGCAGCATCGTCGGCCCGGTCGCGGCGCTGAACAACGCCGGGGTCATCGACGGCGGCAGCGGCAGCGCGTTGACCAGCGGCAACGCTGGAACGCGCTATCCCTACACGATCTATCCCGGCACATGGACCAACAATGGGACGATCCGATCAAGCGGCACCGCCGCGACAATCGTGAGTTCGACCATCGGTACGCTGGTCAATGGCGGAACGATCGTCAATGCGGGCGCCGGCGCGGCATTGTCATCCTCGTCGCTGGTCGTCGAGAACCAGGCGGGCGGGCAGATCGGCAGCGGCGGCGCGACCGCCATTGTCGGCACCGGCTATCTCAATCTGGTCAACCGCGGGACGATCACCGGTAACGTCGTGACGGGGGACGGCAACAGCCTGATCGATTCATCGCAGGGCCTGATCAACGGTTCGGTCGTGTTCGGCGCAGGCTCCGACACATTGGTGGTTCGCTATGACGGCACCGCTACCCCGGTGACGGGGATCACCGGCACGATCGATGCCGGCGGTGGCGTCAATACGCAGCGGATCGCCATCGGCACCGATACGACGATCGCTACCCCGGTCGCCTTGCTGACCGGATTCCAGCAGTTCGCGATCGCCACCGACACGGGCGTGACGACGACGCTCGGTGCGGGATTCGTTGCGCCCACGACGATCCAGGTCATCGGTGCAGGGTCCCTCATCAATCGTGCGGCGATTGCGACCACCGGCTCGGCGTTCGTCCTGAACGGGGTTTCGTCGCCCGGCGTGCAACGCTTCGTAAACGAGGGCAGCATCCAGACCGGCAGCGGATCGGCCTATGCGATCACCGGAGGATCCGGGTATTTTTCTCAGATCGTCAACGCTGGTACGGTCGTGTCGGCCGGCGGCGGCATCATCAGTTCGCAGGCGAGCGTCATCAATGCCGGCACGCTCACCGTCGCGGGCACCGGCGTCGAGATTTTCGGTAACGGCCTGACCAACAGCGGGACGATCCGGTCGACCGCAGGCATCGGCGCACGGCTCAGCGGCAATGTTGGTACCCTTTCGACCAACAGCGGGACGATCCAGGGTGCCAAGACCGGCGTGCAGACTAGCGCGTATCTGGCCAACACGGGATCGATCACGGCGACCAACAGCGACGGTACCGCTGTGGTACTCGACGCGTACGGCGTGGTGTTCAACAATGCAGGCGGAGTCATCGGCAATGGCGGCCAAGCGATTACCGGCACGCTGTTCAACGAAACTGTCGTCAACGCTGGCACGATCAACGGCCAGGTTTCGCTGACCTATGCCGATGAAGGTCGCAGCAGCCAGCGATATATATCGCAGGCCGGAGGCGTGCTGAACGGCAATCTCGTGCTAGGCTCAGGCGGCCTCCTGTTCACCGATCTGGTCAACACCGGCCCCGGGATGTTCGCGGGGATCACGGGCTCTGTTACCGCTGCGAGCGGTGCGAAGCTGCGCTACCGTGTGACCGGCGCGCAATCCGCCGTCCTGGGTCCGGTCGGTCCGTTTGCCAATGCCGCCTATGAATTGACCGAGGGCGCAGCGCTGAGCCTGACCGCACCAGCGACGGTCACGCAGCAGGTGCTGGTCGCCGGTACCGGCAGCATCGACCTCTACGCCGACCTGGCGACCACCACGGCGACGTCCGCGCTAGCCGTGGACAGCATCCTGGCGACTCAGGCGTTGTACGGCAGCCCGACAGGCGTGCTCGCGATCAGCAGCCACGGCACCATCACGGTGACGCGCGCGACCGGGAGTTCCGATGGCTGGGGTGCGGGCGTGAGGCTCGGCTACGACGACAGCTTCACCAATTTCGGCACGATCGCCGTCGCCGATCGCAACGCGAACGGCGGCTCGGCCGGCATTGTCGGCAGCATCAGCAGTGGCAGCGGGACCGTTACAAACGCCGGCTTGATCCTGCTCGATGGTGGTATCGGCATATCGAACGCCAAGGTCGTCAACACCGGTATCATCGCGCAGATCGACGGTGGTGCGGTCGCGCGTGGCGTCGTCGACGGAACGCTCGACAACCGCGGGACCATCCGTGTCGGCGGTGTCGCGGTAAGCGCGTATAACAGCGGGCAGATCGTCAATTCGGGCACGCTGTCGAGCACCGCTGGCATCGCCATTTCCGGCAACGACACCTCTGCTTCTGCCAATATCACCAACGAATCAGGCGGCACGATTACCGGCACCGGTGGAACCGCGGTGCGCCTCTATTACGGCACCTTCACCAACGCGGGCGCGGTGAACGGCACCGTCGATATGGGATATGGTTTTCCGTACTACGCTGGCGCGCCGACGCGGTCCAATGCCGGCAGCACCTTCGTCGCCGCCGGCGGCACCATCGCAGGTGACCTGCTATTCGGTGACGGCACCGACTTGCTCCTCCAGACCGGGGACTCGCTTGGGGTCTCGGGCATCGTTGATGGTGGTGCGGGTTATGACCTTTACGGTCGCGTGCTCACCACCAGCGATACCATGGCGATCGACTTCGCCGGAGTTCGCAACTTCGAGGATGCGCTGATCGGGGCAGTGGGCGCGGACACGGTCGCCACGGTAACGGCATCGGTCCCGTTCGCGGGCAATCTGTATCTGGTAGGTAACGGTACTGTCGCGAACCAGGCTGCGATCGCGGGCCGGTTGACTACCGACTTGCCCTATCCACTGTCCAATCCGTTCAATGCCAACCCGCTGTTTCCTGCCGACCGGACGCTCGTATCGATCACTAATGCCGGCTCGATCGTGGGAGGTGCCTCGCTCCGGACGGCATCCTTCACCAACACCGGTACGATCGGAACCGCTGCGCTGGCGGACACTGCGGTATCGATCAATCAGTCGTCCGCGTTGCGCTTCGACAATAGCGGAACGCTCGAGAACGACGGCAGCACGGATACCGTCTCCGTGTATGCCTCGGCAATAAACTTTGCCAACAGCGGACGGATTTCGGCGGGCATCGGCAATAAAGCGGTGTCGCTGCTGAACTATTCCAATGGTTCGGTCGCGGCGACTAACAGTGGGACACTCGTCGGGGGGCTCTTGGCGTTGTCCTATGCCGATTACGGACCGTCAGACAGCGCGCCATCATCCGCATCGGTTTCGCTCGTCAACAGCGGCACGATTACCCGTACGTCAGGGGCTGTCGTCGATCTGCAGGTCGATAGCGGCACCGCGTCGCTCGACAATTCGGGCACCATAGAGGCAACCGGTAGCAATAGCATCGGTGCGCTGGTCTATGCAGCGGGCCTGTCGAATGCGTCCACCCAGACGATCAACGTCGTCAACGCAGGCACGATCCGCGCCAACGGCGATACGAGCATCGCGCTGCTGCTCAACAGCAGCACGTCCGCCACGGCGACGCTCGTCAACGCTAGCAGCGGGCTGATCGAAGCGGCTGGCACGGGGTCAATCGCAATCCTTTCCTATGAGGCAGGCCTCGATCTCACCAACGCTGGCACAATCCGTGGCGGGATGGGGAGCGAAGGCGCGTGGGCAGACATGCCCGGCGACGTCGCCGGCGCGATCCAGACGATCGACAGCGCCGACGACCGGATCGTCAATACCGGTTCAATCATTGGCTCGGTCGCGCTGGGTGCCGGCAACGATACCATCGAGAACCGCGGCCGGATCGAAGGCGACGTGTTCCTCGGATCCGGCGACGACAGCTTCCTGCAACTGGCGAGCGCGACGCTGCTTGGCACGGTCGACGGCGGCACCGGGACCGACAGCCTGATCGTCGACGCGACCGGCGGTGGTGCCTTCAATGGTGACCAGTTCATCAACTTCGAACGCTTCGGTCAGATCGGGCAGGGCAGCGTCGCCTATTCGGGCATTTTCCGCTTCGATACGATCGGCGTATCGCTGGGGACCGTCACGGTCGCCGCGGGCGAAACGCTCGCCAGCAACGGACCCGTCACGCTGACGGGGTCGGACTCGGCCGAGACGGTGAACAACAACGGCACGATCGCGGGGTCGGTGCTGCTGCTCGGCGGCAATGACCGCTTCGTCAACGCAGGGCAGGTCGGCGGTGCCGTGTCGCTCGGTGATGGCGACGATGCCTTCGTCGAACAGGCTGGCAGCCGTGTTGTCGGCGGCGTCGATGGTGGCGCGGGCAACGATCTCTACACGATCGCCCTTGCCGGCGATCATGCGGGCCTTGGCGCGCGGACCGGGTTCGAGCGGCTGGGCGTCATCGGCTCGGGTGCTTTGTCGCTCACGCTCGACCAGAACTTCAACCAGATCGCGCTGACCGGAACAGGGCTGAACCTCGGCCTCGCCGGCTACACCGTCGGCGCCGTGACCGGATCGGCGGCGGCTGAAACGCTGAGCGTCGACGGCGATATCGCCAGCGTCTCGCTTGATGCCGGCGACGATAGCCTTACGCTGGGCACGACGCGCGCCGCGGGCCGCTACGACGGCGGCGCGGGTACCGACACGCTGCGCTTCGGCGCGTCGGTGCCGGTCACGCTCGCGGGGACCGCGACGGGCTTCGAGCAGGTCGTGCTGGATGGCGGTGCACTGACCGTGACGGGGACGCTCGGCACCGCAGCCGCTACGCTGGCGTTCGGCGTCGGCGACCAGCGGATAACCGTCGCAAACGGTGGCACGCTTGCCGGCACGATCGATCTTGGCGCGGGCAATGACGGTTTCCGCCTCGCCGCGGCCGGGACTCTCAACGGGACCGTTGCCGGCGGAGCCGGAACCGACACTGCGACGATCGAGCTGGCTGGCAATCGCACGCTCGGCGCGGTGCTGATCGGGTTCGAGACGCTCGCCACCGAAGGCGCCGGCACGTTGTCGCTGGCCGGCACGCACGCCTATGACCGTGTGCTCGCAAGCGGCGACCTGACGATTGCGGCAGGCGCGTCGCTGGTCGCACCGCAGCTCGTGTTCGCCGAGGGTAACAACCGCTTCACGATCGCCGGTACCTTCGCAGGGTCGGTCGACGGCGGTGCGGGCAGCGACACGATCGCCGTGTCGGGGGGCAGCCAGACTGCCCCGGTCGCGTTCGGCTCGGTCGCCAATGTCGATGCCTTCACGATGTCGGGCGGGTTTGCGACGGTGTCGGGTACGGCGGCGTTCGGCGCCGTCGACCTGACCGGAGGGCGGCTTGTCGGCCTTGCCGGTTCGACGATCGGCGCGTCGCAGATCCTCGTCCGTCAGGGCGCGACCTTCGGGTCGGCCGGGACGGTCAACGCCAACCTGACTGTCGCGGGCACGCTCAGTCCCGGCGCGTCGCCTGGCACGATGACGGTGAACGGCAATGTCGCGCTCCAGTCGGGGTCCGTGTCACTGTTCGAGATCACCCCGACGGTGTCGGACACGCTGCTCGTCAACGGTACGCTGACGATTGAATCGGGTGCGACGCTGCAGCTTGCGCCGAGCGGGACGCTGCGCCCCGGTACGTCTTATGACCTTATCCTCGCGAGCGGCGGGGTCACCGGCAGCTATTCGACGATCGTCAAGCCGGACACGCTGTTCGGGTTCGTCGTCCAGCGCGCAGACCGGATCCAGCTGCTCGGCCAGTTCCTCGGCGATCCCGCCTTCTCGCCGCAGGTCTCGCGCAGCATCGCCTATGCCAATGCGACGCTCGCGGCGGTGCCGGCCACGAGCGCGTTGTTCGACGCGCTGCCGTCGCTGCTGACTGCCAGTGGCGCATCAAACCCGCTAGCCTTCGCGCAGATCACGCCCGAGGCCTATGCCTCGGCAACACAGATCGGTGTCGACAACGCGCTTGCCCTGTCGGGTGTCGCGCGGGGCGCGGCGTTCGGCACGGCGGGAGACGAGACGCACGCCTTCACCTTCGCGCAGACGCTGGGCGGGTGGCACCGGCTGGGCAGAGATCCGGCCACGGGTACCGCGATGGCGCAGAGCCGCAGCTACGGCTTCGTGGGCGGCGTCGGTGTCGGCAACGCACGCTGGAGCGTCGGCGGGTTCGCGGGTTATCTCAACGATCGCCAACAGATCGACGCATTGGGTGCGCGGACAACGCTCGACGGCGTCGTCGCGGGTGTCCATGGCCGCTATCTCACCCCCGGTGGGTTAGGCGTGACCGCATCGGTCCTCTACGATGGTGGCAAGGCCCGGACCGACCGCGCCTTGCCGGGGGAGGCGTCCGCGAACGGGCGCTACGACCTCCACAGCTGGGTCAGCGACGTCTCGGTCAGCTACGAGTTCGCGATGGCCTCGGACTGGACGCTTCGCCCGCGTGCGGGCGTCACCTATGTCCGCACCACGCGTGACGGCATGGCGGAAACGGGCGGCAGTCCGTTCGCACTGACCGTCGCACGCGACCGCCATGTCGCGGGCTTCGCCGATGCCGGGCTGTCGTTTGCACGACCGGAAACATCGACCAACCCGTTCCGTCCGTTCGTGTCGCTCGGCGCGCGGTACCAGATCGAGGGAACACGGACCGACGCGGTCGCCGGTTATGCTGGCGGCAGCCCGGGCCTTGAAGCGTTCGGCGCGCAACGGGCGCGGGTGGTCGGCACGGCGGCGGCGGGCATCGCCTATCGCCTGCAGAGCGGACTCGACCTGTTCAGCTCGGTCGGGTCGCAGACCGGCCGCGACGATCACCAGGAGAGCGTGACCGCGGGGTTGCGTCTGCGGTTCTGATGTCGGCGGTTGGGGCATATTGCGCGTCATCTCGGGCGTGCGGTTGCCCCGACCGGATCGATCATAACATCGTAGGTTGCTCGACGGATTGCCGTGCGTCGGAGCCGTTCGCTCGCGGGTATCTATCCGACCGACTACACATCGAAACTAGTGTTAGCGGACACATGCTCACGATGCCCACGGCATCTCGGATGTAACCTACTTGAGCATGAAATCGGATCGCGAATGGGCTTCTCGTCTCTGGTGACGGCCGCAAATGCGATGAGCCGTTACCAATGCTACGGCTGCACTATGGTGTTTCCGGGAATCGATCTCGAATCCCTATGCTTGGGTTCGTAATTCCGGTCTGCGGGTGCTTGGACGCCCGATCATGGAGGCACGAAGGCGAACATGTCGTCTGAAACTAATCCGGAGCCCGACGAACACGGGCTCGTCATCTACGTCGGTCAGGACAAGGCGGGCCACTGGCTCGTCCAGGATAACGGCAAAAAGCTGGAAGGCCGTTTCGTATCACGCAGCGCGGCGCTGAGCTTCGCCAGGGGCGAATGCCAGATCTACCACGCGAGCCTGGAAATTGCGGCAATGCCGCTGGTCCCGATGATCCCCTTCGGCCCGATTGCCGCAGCGGATTACGCGCTCGCCCGCGCTGCCTGAAGGACATTTCGACATGGAACCCATACAGAACAGGGTCGGCGTGCCCTCAGGTGCGGCCGGTCGTCTGCGGCTTGCTACGTCCGTGGCGGCGGGCGGTCGCGCGGCGCAGAGCGATCCGCGCTGGCCGTCTGTCGCTGCTGCACTTGCCGAACTGCGGGAGCAGCATCGCCACGCGGTGCGGATCGTCGATGCGGATTGCGCTTGCGGAACGCTGCTGATCGAGACGGCACGCTATGCGCGCGGGCTCGGGTTCACCGCGATCGAGGGACATGGCATCGATGGTGCGCCCACGTTGATCGGTCGCGCGCGGGCGTCCGCAGCTAGGCTGCAGGAACCCGCGATCGGCCTTACCTTCGAATGCGCCGACATGGTGGAGGCGTTGGTACGGGAGGCAGACTTTCCCGCCGACATCGTACTGTTCCATTGCCGTCACGAGGGAAGCGATCACCGCGCCGCTGCGGCGCTGCTCGCTGCCGCCGGTAAGGTCGTAATTGGCGATCCGGTAGCGACCTCGGTTCGCAGGCAGGCAGCATGACGCGGCGCGACTTGCAATGGAAAGGCGGAGGCTTTGCGCTGACGGCGATCTCCTGTGCGCTGTGCGTGGCGGTTGACGGGGCGCCGTTCACGATCGCCTTCTTTCCGTTGGCGCTGCTCGGCCTGCCGCTGATGCTGCACGGCAAACGTGTGGGGCAGATGTTCCGTGCGGAACGGCGAGGTCACGGACACACCGTCGACGTCGTCCATGCCGCGCGTGTGCGTCGACGCGGGCAGGGTACGGACGGCTTCGGTCATTGAAGCGCTGAGGAATCATCATGACCTTCTTCAAATATCACAACGGCATCCTGCATGCCGAACGCGTACCGCTGCCGGTTATCGCAGACGCGGTGGGTACGCCCGTCCATGTCTATTCAGCCGGTGCCCTGCGACACACTGCCAACCGCTTCATGGCTGCGCTCCGCCATCTTCCGGCGGCGCGGTTCGCCTTTGCCGTCAAGGCCAACCCCAATACGGCCGTGCTCCGGCTTCTGGCGGATTGCGGCTATGGTGCGGATATCGTGTCGGGGGGCGAATTGCGGCGTGCGCTGGATGCAGGGATGGCGCCTTCCGGAATCGTGTTTTCGGGCGTCGGCAAGACCGACCGCGAGCTTACGGACGCACTGGACGCCGGGATCGGTCAGTTCAACCTCGAGTTGGAAGAGGAGGGGCACGTGCTGGCGCGTCTCGCCGAATCGCGCGGCGTGCGTGCGCCTGCGGTTCTGCGGGTCAATCCGGACATCGACGGGGGCACGCACGCCAAGATTTCGACCGGCAAGCGCGAGAACAAGTTCGGGGTTGCCATCACCGAGGCGCCCGACATGTTCGACCGCCTCGCGCGGTTGGACGGGCTGGATCTCCACGGCATCGCCTTGCACATCGGCAGCCAGCTTGCCGACCTCAAACCGCTTGAAGCCGCGTATCGCCGCGTCGGGGAACTGGTGTTCGCGCTGCGGTCGCGCGGGCACGCGATAACGCGTGTCGATCTTGGCGGCGGGCTGGGCATTCCGTACCGGTCTGGCGACGCAATGCCGTCGTTCGATGACTATGGCGCGATGGTTTCCCGGGTGACCGAGCAGTGGAGTGTTGGCCTCACGTTCGAGCCAGGCCGGGTTATTGCGGGTCTCGCCGGGCTGCTGATGACTCGCGTGATATGGGTGAAGCCGGGCGTTGCGCATCCGTTCGTTATTGTCGATGCCGGGATGAACGACCTTGCGCGGCCAGCTCTTTACGACGCGTTTCACCGTTTTGCTGCGGTGACCCCAAACGGAGATACCATGGTGGCCAACATCGCGGGTCCGGTCTGCGAGACCGGCGACACGTTCGGCATGGCGCAGACCGTCGATCTGGTACGTCGCGGGGACCTGGCGGTATTCCATGCCACCGGTGCTTATGGTGCAGCGATGGCGTCGAGCTATAATTGCCGCCCGCTGAGCCCACAGGTGCTGGTCGATGGCGATACCTTTGCGGTGGTGGGCGATCGTATCTTGCCGGCAGAGCTGGCGGCTTGATCCACGTGTCCCCGGGACCGCCTGTGATGCTCAGGAGGAAAGTGATCCGCCCGAGCCTTTTCTCGACACCATCGGCGATCGTTGGGCTGATCGGTGCGATTATGGACCGACCGTCGCCCTGGAACGGGTGCCGTTCATCGTAGCAGCTGAACCCCCGCGATTGCCATATTGCGGGCTGGAGCGGCCAAGCCGATAAGGCTGAGCCGGACAAAAGCAGCCGTGGGCGAGGATGGAAATACGATCCTCTGCGGTGTCAACGCGTTCGCGATGTTAGAGAACTCGTCCGTACGCGCAGCGGTCCATGTCTTTCCGTCCATGCTTGCTTCGACACGATAGCGTTTCGGTGGCGCTGCATCGGTCATCACCGCCCGTGACGGGATCAGGACGAACCCCCGCAGGCGAACAGGCACCGCGAGTTTCATCGTGATGGACACCTCCTGTGTCGGGTCGGTGACGGGGACGCGCCAGACGGTGCCGGAGTCATCGTCGGTCAGCGCCTCGGCACCCGGTGCCGGTGCTGCAATGATCGACCACGCTTCGGGCGGCAGGACATCGTTCGGTCGTGCCGCAGGAAGCTCTACCCCCGCCGGATCAACCTGGCGGAACAGCGCAATCTCGGAGATGGCGGGGCATACCGGCGCGTCGACGATCCGCAAACGCAGCCGTCTGGCGTCGACCGGAGCCGGCAAACGAACAACGCGCTGCGCCGAGATGCAGGCGCCCGTTGCTGCTTCCTGCCATCCCGAACCTGTATCCAGATCGATCGCGAAGCGCGTGACGCGGGTTCCCAGAGGCAGATATTCCCGCATCCTGATGAGATCGAAGGGACGTCCTGGACGCAGATCGAGCACGATCTGCGGGGTGTGGATTGCATCCGGGCTCGACCAGTAACTGTCGGGGTCGCCGTCGAGGACCTTCGTCGCTGCGAAGGCGACGCCGCGTTCGTGATCGGCGGTGGCCCGTGCACCTTCCGCCAGGTTGGTGGAGAAAGTCGCTTGCTGGGCTTTTCCAAACGACTGCAGGACCGCGACATCCGGGTCAGCGAGCCGTCCGCGTCGATCGGGTGGGAGGTTGAGGATCAGGTTTGTTCCACGCGCCACCGACTCATCGTATAACCGGACGAGCCGCTGGGGCGTCTTGATCTTGGAATCCTCGTCCGCATGATAAAACCAACCGGGTCGGATCGAGGTGTTGGTTTCCGCCGGCCACCACAAGGGGCCATTCCGCAGGCCGCTATTGCCCTCGGCTTGGCTGGGCTTGTGGTCGGCCATGGTCGGCCAGCACGGGTCGCCCGCGACGCCGTCTTCGTTCCCGACCCAGCGCAGATCGGAGCCGAGCGGTTCGAACGTGCAGGCCATCGGCTGATGCCGATGGACCAGCGAAACGATCGACGGCCAGTTGTAATAGGCTTCGGCGTCGATCTTCCGCGTCTCCCGTGCGCCGCCGTAATAGCCGTCGCCGCCGTTGGCACCGTCGAACCAGAATTCAAACAGTTCGCCATACCGCGTGCAGAGCTCGACGATCTGCTTGCGGTAGTAATCGATATAGGCCGCCTTGCCATAATCGGCATGGTTTCGGTCCCAGGGTGACAGATAGAGCCCGAACGCGAGACCGGCCCGCCGACAGGCCTGTTCGAACTCGCGGACAATATCGCCCTTGCCCTGCCGGAAAGGACTGTTGCGGATGCAATGCTCGGTCAGGGTCGTCGGCCAAAGGCAAAAACCATCATGGTGTTTCGCGGTCAGGACGATCCCCCGTAATCCGCCAGCCTTCGCGGCACCGACAATCTGGTCCGCGGAAAAGTCGCTGGGATCGAACAGCTTCGGGCTTTCGTCGCCATAGCCCCATTCGCGATCGGTGAACGTGTTGATCGAGAAGTGGACGAAGGCATATTGTTCGCGCTTGTGCCACGCCAGCTGGCGCGGGGAGGGGGCGGCACCCCAGGGTGCGGGTGCCCCGGCTTTGCCGGAGCGCGGTGCAGCAGCACTCGACGTTCCGATCATCGCCAGCCCGGATGCGGCGATGCTGGAAACAAGGACGGTACGGCGGGACATCTCGGACATGGGTATTCCTCGTATCTGGGCGTGGCGCATCGACGATGCCTAGGCCGAAACCTGTGCCGCGGATCGGTTCTGCAGCGTGATGCGATAGGTCCTGCCAGGCGTTGCCTTGAACGCCACGAGACCCCGGTCGAGGGTGTGCGGGATCGCGCGGCCCGCGTGCTGCACGGCTATCGTGTCGAACGCGCTCGGCGGCCGGATCGTGATCGTATCGGCACCAGCCGTGATCGTTGCGGTGACGCTTGCTGCCGTCCACTCGACCGCAACACGGTGCCCGCCCCGCGCACGCAGACCGGTAATTCTTCCCGCTGCCCATGCTGGCGGAAGGGCCGGAAGCAGCGCGATCGCGCCTCCATGGCTTTGCACCAGCATCTCGGCGATCGCGGCGGTGATGCCGAGGTTCCCGTCGATCTGGAACACCGGCCGCGGCTGCGCCGGGTGTGTGTCGAGAAGGTTGCCCGCCACACTGTGCGCCAGGAAAGCGGACAGCGACCGGCCCGCATCCGAGCGGCTCCCCAGCCGCGCCCAGACTGCGGTCGCCCATGCGCGGCTCCAGCCGGTGCTCGATCCTCCGTGGGCCTCTCGCCGCGTCAATGCCGCCCGAACAGCTTGGGCGAGCTGCGGGGTGTTGTGCGGATCGATCTCGGTTCCCGGATAGCTCGGGTAAAGATGGGAGATGTGACGATGGCCCGGGTCCTGTTCGGGGACATCGTGCGACCATTCCTGCAGCTGTCCGTAGCGCCCGATCCGATAGGGCTCGAGCTGATCACGCAGCCTGGTGAGCCGCCCGGCAAGCGCACTGGTGTCGCCCACCAGCCTCGCGGCTGCGATGCAGTTGGCGAACAGTTCGCGGATCATCGCCAGATCCATCGTGCACCCGGTACCGATCGCCGCGGCTTTGCCGGACGCATCGAGGTACAGGTTTTCCGGTGAGATCGACGGAGCGGTGGTCATCCGGCCGTCGCGTGGATCGCGGACCAGCCAGGCGGCACAGAATTCCGCCGCGCCGCGAAGGATCGCGAATCCCCGTCGTTTGAGGAAACCGAGATCCCCGCTGAAGCTGTAGTGCTCCCAGACATGATGCGCGAGCCACGGCCCCGCCATTGGCCAGTTTGCCCAGTTCGGGTCGCCGTCCCCGCCGCCGACCGGATTGCTCATCGCCCAGATGTCGGAATTGTGATGCACGCACCAGCCCGGCATGCCGTACAGGATGCTGGCGGTGCGCGCGCCGTTCACTGCCATTCGTTCGATATGGTCGATCAACGGCAAGTGGCATTCCGCCAGATCGCAGCTTTCCGCGGGCCAATAGTTCATCTGCAGGTTGATGTTCGTGGTGTAGTTCGAACTCCACGGCGGCCGGACGGTCGCATTCCAGATGCCCTGCAGGTTGGCCGGCATGGTTCCCGCGCGTGAGCTTGCGATCAGGAGGTAGCGGCCCAGATGGAACAGGCGTTCCGAACGAGCGACGTCCGGGTCGCCCCCCGTGGCGTGAAGCTCCAACGCCGTGCGCCGGTAAAGCGCACGGTGATCCGTCACATGGCGATCCTGCAAGGCACGATACGAACGGCGTATACCCGCCACGAGATCTCGGCGCGCATTGGCGAGGATCACTGCTGGCGCCAGATCGGGTGCGCAATCGAACCGGCGGAAGCAAGTCGCTGCCGTGACGCGGACGATGACTTCGCTCGCCCCGGTGATCTGCACTCCGTCCTTGGCAGCGACAACCGCGCCGCCAGTCGTCTCGATGCTGAGGATCGTCGCAAAGTGCATGCCCAGACCGGGCCTGTCGGAATAGGCAATCGGTTCGGGCACCTTGCGATACTCGGGTTCGCATCGGGTGGGCGCCTTGCCGATCAGCGTGATGGCGTTGCCTGCCGCGGTGGCACTTCCGCGGAGTTGGGTGCTCAGTCCGATTCGGCAGGAAATGGCGGAGCCCTGGTCCGCACTCAGCCTGAGGACGATCATCCGATCGGGATGCGAGGCAAACAGCTCCCGACGGAACCCGACGCTGCCGATGCGATACGCGACCGATGCGATCGCCCGGTCAAGATCGAGCTCTCGCCGATAGGCTGTGGGGACGTCGCTATGGTCCATGACGAGCTTCAAATCGGCCATCGGAGCGAAGCTTTGGCTGAATGCTCCCTGTAGCGGCTTGCTCCGCCGATCGGCCTCGACGCCATCCCCGGCAAAGGCAGCATCGCGCACCGCGGTCAGCACCGCCCGGCCGTCATGATCCGCTGCCCGGTCCGGCTGCCCGGTCCAGAGCGTGTCGTGGTTCAGCGAGATCGTGTCCTCGCCGATGCCGCCGCCCATCATTGCGCCGAGGGTTCCGTTGCCGACCGGATGCCCAAGCAGCCACTCGCTTGCCGGCGAGGTTGACGTGATGCGATGCCGGTCCGCCTGAGACCATTCTCCGCCAGCAGCGGCATCCACGTGAGCGGCAACCCCCAACAGCATCGCGCCACCCCCCGCCGCGAGAATCTCCCGGCGGGAAGGGGCATCCCAAAAGCCGGGTGCTGCCAGGACAGCGTCGCTCGAAATGGTGCGCGTTTCAGAAATTGATCGACGCCCCGACGTTGATCGACCGACCAAGCGCGTCATAGACCGACGGCGACGTGTTGACGCGTTCCGCTGCCTCGAGCGGGGGGCTTGGCCGGATCGGCGCGGATGCATCGAACAGGTTGTTCAACACGACCCGAAGCGTCAGCTTCTGTGCGATCGTGATGCTGGCACTCAGATCAAACAGGTCGTAGGACGGCAGATACTTATACTGGTCCGGAACGCTTGCATCGTCCGATCCGAAAATCGGGTTGCCGGCAAGCCGGGAGTTCTTCAGCCCGGAATTGTGCCGCCAGTTGAGCGAGACCAGCGCGGGGTTCTTGGCAGATCTGGGTGACGAGAACGTGGTCCGCAGGTTGTGCTGATACCGGCGATACCCCTGACCGGCATAGGGACCAAACAACCCGACGACGTTGAAATCCGTATCCGGCAAGCCGAGATCGCCGCCCTTGTCGGTCTGGAGCGTGGCGACGTAGCTGGTCGAGAATTGGGCCCAGCGGCCAAGCCGGGTCTCGTAATTGGCGGAGAAATTGAATCCGGCTGCGCGTGTCTTGCCGAGGTTTGAGTAGCCTTGGTTGATGTATCCGCTCGACGCCCCGGCATTGCTGAACAGGGTGCCGTCGGAATTTCGAACCAGTTGCCCGCAGAAGAAATCATAGCCCGTATTGGCGCAGGTCTGCGTGAAATCGATCGCGCGGTAATAGCCGATCCCGTTCTCGATCTGGATGTTGTAATAGTCGGCCGTCGCCGAGAAACCGCGCAGCATCCGCGGCGTCAGCACCAGGCCGTAGGTGTAGGTATGTGCGATCTCCGGGGTAACCAGCCCTTGCGAGCCATTGCGTACCGTGCACAGGAAATCCGGGCATTGCGCTATCGAACCATATTGCGCCGCCGTCACCCCCGAACGTTGACACGCAGCGAGGCTTGCGACCGGATTGGCGCCGGCACAGGGATCGCCCAGCGTGTTGGTGTCGAGCGTCCCGTAGCTGATCGCGGCATTCGACGAGAGTTCGTAGATGCTCGGTGCCCGTGTCGCCTTGTTGTAGCTCGCGCGGAACAGCAGGTCCTGGATCGGCCGCCAGCTGCCGTCGAACTTGTAGGTCGACCGCATCTTGTCGACCCCCGAATAGCTTGACCCACGGATCGCCGCGCCAACGCTCAGATCGCGAATGAACGGCCGGTCGCTGACCAGAGGGACATTGATTTCGCCGTAGATGTCCTTGGCGTTGTTCGAGAGGCTTGACGGGGTCGAGCCGAACGCCGCCTGATACGCGGCGTCGGGATTGGATCGGTAGCTGCTGGTGCGATATTCCGCACCGATCGCAACGTTGATCCCCTTGCTAGAGAACGGGCTGCGGATGCCGTATTCGCCCAGATCACCGGTTACGTTCGCGTTGCCGACCCATTGTTGATACCGTTCGCGAAACAAGCCCCCGCCGCCGCCAAAGGCCAGCGCTTCAACCGCCGCGGCGCTTGGGCCAGCGCTCGAGAAGATGTCGAGCGGGACGCAAGCGGGGTTGGTTGCCGCCGAGGCACAGGTTGCCACGCCATTCACGTCGACGACCTGCAAGGCAGCCGCGACCTTGGTCGGATCGACGCGATTGTTCTGGCGCTGCTGATAAAGCGTCGTCGAGTAGACGCCGCCCACGTCATAATGCCAGGCACTGCCAAGATCGCCGCGGAAGCCCGCAACGCCCCGGTAGATTTCGTTCGACGAGCGGGTCGTTCGTGCGTCGCTGAACCGGTACCGGACGTCTGTGGTGACATTGGTCGCGGTGCCCGCCGCGCTGCCGCACAGGGCCTGTGCCTGTTGCCCGGACAGCAAAGGATTGTCGCAGTTGATGGCATACGCAACGGACCCGGGCTGGATCGTCGCGGGGTCCGACTGGCTTACCGCTTCGGACTTCAGGTACAGGCCGTTGGCGTACAGCTGCAGCCCGGGGGATACCTTGTAGTTCAGGAAGACGGCACCGTTGTACCGCGTGTTTTCGCGCTGGAAGTAGAAGGTCTGGTTGTAGTTATACCCGTTCGCCCCACTGTAGGGCACGAACTCGCGACTACCGTTCGGGGCATTGCTGAGAATCGTCCCGTTCTGGTTGGGACCGGATAGCGCCTGGAAATAGCCGGACGGCGTTGCCGATGACGGGGACGCGCAAACCACGCTTTGCCCTGACAGGGTGATCGGGCAGACCGAGAAGGACCGGTCCGATGCGAGGACGGGATTGACCTTGCTATAGGCGCCGAACACCGAAATGTTGCCGCGCCCTTCGTCGAAGTTGTGACCGACGCTGATATTGGCGTCGAAGCGACCACCGTCGTTAACCGACCCCTCCGGCACGCTAAAGCCAGCGTTGCGCGCTGCCTGTGCGGCGATATTGTCGCGGTTTCTGGTGTTGTAGAAACCGTAATTGGCATTGGCATTGATGCCTTCGAAGTCCTTGCGGAGGACGAAGTTGACGACGCCACCGATCGCGTCCGAACCGTAGACCGCGGACGCGCCGCCGGTCAGCAGATCGACCCGTTCGATCAGGCCGACCGGGACCACCGACGCATCGATACCCTCGGTCACGCCGATCCGCTGCCCGTCGATCAACGTCAGGGTGCGGTTCGTGCCAAGCCCGTGGAAGTCGAACTGCTGGCGACCGTTGCCGTTCGACAGATTGGTATCGTTGTTCTTGATCGCCGGGACCCTGTTCAACACCTCCTGAACGCTGAACGCGGATTGCAGCTTGATCTCGGCCTGACCGACGCTGGTGACCGGCGCCGTCTCGACCAAATTCTTCGATCGGATCCGCGAACCCGTCACGATCAGGTCGCCGCCATCCGGTTCGGCTCGCGGAGCGTCCACCGGAAGCGGGGAGGCGATCGTCGCAACCGGCGCGGTGGCCGCTGCCCCCGAAATCGCATAGACGCCGTTGGATGTACGGGTGACCTTCAGCTCTGTGCCTTGCAGGATCCGGTCCAGCGCCGCGTCGATCGTCATGCTACCGGTGAGGGCGGACGAGTGCCGGCTTCCGAACGCCGCTTCGTCGAACACCAACTCGATCCGCGCCTGCCGCCCCAGCGCTCGGAGCGCCTGGCCAAGCGGCTGCGCTTTGATATCGAACGAAAGCTGTCGTTGCTGGGCATAGGCCGGTGGTGCGATGACCGATGTCCCTGCTGCCATCGCCAACGCGCTCGCGCCCACAATCACCCGCTGCATCGCCCCCATCTTCCGCCCCTTTTTCGAAGTGTTACCGTTCAAAGACGTTCGACTTGAGCAAACCCACAGCACGCTTGAAACTTTTTTATTACCTCTCGCGCAAGATGGCATCATATTGGCAATAGAGGGTTGTCATTTTCGGTCTTTCCCCTTTGTCTGGCCTAACCCCGTCAAGGGAAGGGGCTGCCATCGCAATCTGCCGTCCCGGCGTACCCAGGGATCAACGTTCGCCTGGTATTTCGGCCCTGTATCACCCAGTTCGCTACGCCGGCGCAGCGCCGGGCTGGCGTGACAGATCACGGGGCAAGACGCGTAGCGTGCGATCGTCCGCTGTATCATCGTGCATGGGTCAGGACGGATTGCGGACCATGCTGCGCGCCAAGATGCCGAGTCTTTCCTCGCAACCACTGCTCGAAATCGTCGACATAGGTGAAGATCACCGGCACCACGAGCAAGCTCAGCACGGTCGAGGTCACCAGACCGCCGATCACCACCACGGCCATGGGCTGCCGGAAGCTCGGATCGGCACCGAAGCCGAGTGCGGTGGGCAGCATCCCCGCCGCCATCGCGATCGTCGTCATGATGATCGGCCGGACGCGCTTGTGGCACGCATCGATCAGCGCGTCGTAGCGTGACATGCCGTGCTCGCGGCGCGCCATGATCGCATATTCGACCAGAAGGATCGAATTCTTGGTCACCACGCCCATCAGCATCAGCAGTCCGATCACCGAGGGCATCGAAAAGCTCATGTTGCAGATCAGCAGCGCGAACAGCGCCCCGCCGAGCGACAAAGGGAGGGCCGACAGGATCGTCGCCGGCTGCAGGAAATCGTGGAACAGCAGCACCAGCACCGCCCAGATACAGAAGATCCCGATCGCCATCGCCAGACCGAAGCTGCCGAACAGTTCGGATGTGCGTTGCAATTCGCCCTGTTCGACAAGGCTTACCCCGGCGGGCAGGGTCTTCATCGACGGCAGCAACTTTGCCTCGGCCATCACGTCGCTGAGCGGGCGGCCGTTGAGTTCGACCGAGATCGTGACGTTGCGGTGGCGATCGAGCCGGTCGATCTGCGCAGGGCTGCTGCCGAAGCCGATCTCTGCGATCGAGCCCAGCGCGACCTGCCCGTTGGTGCCGTTGACGCGCAGCAGCCCGAAGGCCTGCGGATCGCTGCGTGCCGCGGGGTCGAGCCGGACGAGGATATCGACTTGCCGGTCGGACAGGTTGAGCTTGGGCAGCGACGCGGCATAATCGCCCGAGGTCGCGACGCGAACGGTATCGCCGATCGTCTGGCTGGTCACGCCCAGCGCGGCGGCGCGCGCATAGTCTGGTCGCAACTGGATTTCGGGGCGCTGCTGCGCGGCGCTGGAGGTGACGTTGCCGATGCCGGGAACGCCGCTGCGCACCGCCGCCTCGACGGTGTCGGCCGTGCGTTCGAGCAATGCGCCGTCGTCACCCGCGAGCACGATCTGCAGCACTTCACCATTGCCCGATCCGCCGACGCTGACGCGCGTACCGGGGAGGGCGCGAAGTGCGTCGCGCATCTTCGCCTCTACCGCCGATTGCTTGGCGTGCCGGTCGCCGCGCTCGGCGAGGTCGACCGTCAACGTCGCGCTGTTGACCGCGGCAGTCTCGGTCGATGCCATGCCGCCGCCGGTGGTGGCGGTGCCGACGGCCGCGAAGACGTGCGTCACTTCCGGGATCTTCCGAAGGATCGCACTTGCTTGCCGCGTGATCGCGGCGGTCTCGTCGAGCGTGCTGCCGGGCGGCAATTCGAGCGAGACGCTCGACTGCGCATTGTCCTGCGCCGGGATGAACCCCGAGGGCAGCAGCGGGATCATCGAGCAGGAAACGAGCAGGAACACGGCGGCCAGGATCACCGTCGTCCGCCGATGTTTGAGCGTGGCCCGGATCGCGCGCATGTAGCGCTGCATCAACCGGCCGTCCTTGTCCTCATGATCGGTCGGTCGGAGGAAATAGGCGGCCATCATCGGCGTCAGCAGACGGGCGACGAGCAGCGAGCACAGCACCGCTACCGAAGCGGTCACGCCGAATTCGCGGAACAACTTCCCCGGGATGCCGCCCATGAACGCGGTCGGCAGGAACACCGCGACCAGCGTGAAGGTCGTCGCGACCACCGCCAGCCCGATTTCGGCAGCGGCCTCGGTGGCGGCCTCGATCGGGCCCTTGCCCATGCGCATATGGCGTTCGATATTCTCGACCTCGACGATCGCATCGTCGACGAGGATGCCGATCACCAGCGCGATCGACAGCAGCGAGATCATGTTGAGCGTAAAGCCGCACAGATACATCACCCCGAACGTCGGGATGATCGACAGCGGCAACGCAGTGGCGGAGATCAGCGTCGCGCGCCAGTCGCGCAGGAACCACCACACCACCAGCACCGCCAGTAGCGCGCCTTCGATCAGCAGGTGCATCGAGCCTTCGTAATTGTCGACGATCGGCGTGATCGCGTTGCTGGCTTCCGTGATGCGGACTTCGGGATGCTGCTCCGAGAAGCTTTCGACCGCGGCACGGACCTTCTCCGCCACCGCGGCGTCGCCGAAGCCGAGCGAGCGCGTCACGGTGAAGCCAATGACCGGCTTGCCGTCGCGATAAGCGAGCGTGCTGCGCTCGGCGTGGCCATCGTCGATCGTCGCGATCTGGCCGAGCGTGATGCCCTGGCCGGTGCTCGCCGGGATGCTGATCGCGGCCAGCGCCTGTGGATCGTGCACCGCCGCCAGCGTGCGGAGCGACTGGCGTTGCGTGCCTACGTCGCCGCGCCCGCCCGACTGATCGGTCTGCATCGCCTTGAGCTTGGTGCTGACGTCGGCGGGCGCGACGCCGAGCCCGGCCATCGCGGCGGGATCGAGGTTGACGTTGACCGCGCGCGAGACGCCGCCGACCCGCGCGACACTGGCCACGCCCTGGACCGCCTGCAGCGCCTTGGTCACATCGTTGTCGACGTACCAGGACAGGGCCTCCTCGGTCATGTTCTTCGCCTGGATCGTATAGGTCAGCATCGACGAAGCGTTGGCGGTCTGCTTCGATACGGTCGGCGTCTGCAGCGCAGAAGGCAGGTCCTGCCGCGCGCCGTCGACTGCGTTGCGGACTTCCTGCACCGCTTCGTTGCCGTCCTTGTCGATCGTGAACTGCACCGCGATGCTGACCGTGCCTTCGGTGATCGTCGTGGTAACATGGTCGAGCAGCCGCAGCGAGGTCAGCCGATCCTCGATCTTGCGGGCGACCTCGGTCTCGAGCTGTTCGGGGGCTGCCCCTTCCAGCGAGGCGGTGATCGTGACGGTCGGCAAGTCCATGTCGGGGAAATTCTGGACCTGCAGCCGGTTGAAACCGATGATCCCGAAGATCGTCAGCATGATGAACAGCAGCACGGCGGGTACGGGATGCCGGATCGACAGCGCGGAAATGTTCACTTGGCTGTACTCCGCACGACGCGCACCGCGACCCCGTCGCTGAGGAACGCGCCGCCCGCGGCGACCACCTGCGCGTCGGCCGCAAGTCCGCGCACTTCGACGCGACCGTCGCGGCGCTGGCCTGCGGTGACCGTGGTTTCGCTGACGCGATTGTCCTTGCCGACGCGATAGACGTAGGATTTGCCGTCCCGCAGCACGACGGCGGCGTCGGGGACGGTCAGCACCGGCCCGGCACCGACCGCGATCACCCCGCTGCCATACATGCCCGCCCGCGCCGGCGATCCTGCGGGCAACCGGACATAGACGATCCCGCGGCTGGTCGTGCTGGTCAGCGTCGGCGAAACCAGACGGACGACCCCCGCGACGGTCTGCCCGTCGGGCAGGGTAACCCGCGCGGACTGGCCGGCGCGCACCGCTGCGATCTGGCGCGCATCGAGTTCGGCTTGCCACTCGATGATCCCCTGGCGCACGAGGCGGAACAGCTCGTCCCCGGAATTGACGACCTTGCCGAGCAGCGCCGTGCGGGACGAGACCACGCCGTCTTCCGCCGCGCGCACATTGGTTTGGCCGAGTTGAACGTCGGTGCCGCGCACCTGCGCGCGCGCCGCGGCGAGCGACGCCTGCGAGGTCTGCTGCGTGACGCAATAGCCCTGGATCTGCTGGGCCGAGAGCGCGCCGCTGTCGCCGATCTGCCGTGCCCGCGAGACGTCGCTATCCGCCTTGGCGAGATTGGCCTGCGCCTCCGCCACCGCCGCCTGCAGCCGGGCACGCTCGGCGAGCAGCGTTTCGCGTGCGAGCGTCGCCAGCACTTGCCCCTTGCGCACTTGCGCGCCGACGTCGGCGTCGAGCGTCGCGACCCGATAGGGGCCGGTCTCGGCACTGATCACCACTTCCTGCCAGGGTTGCAGATTGCCGTTGGCGCTGAGCAGTCGCGGCCAGGACAGTTGCTGCGGGCGCACGACCGAGACCGTCAGGCTGGTCGGGGTTTCCTTCACCGCGGTGTCCTTGGCGCTACAGCTTGCCAGCAGCAGCGCACCGGCGAGCAGCGCGGCGGAAGAGGGGGATCGCATCATCTTGTCATTCCAATGGAGACTACGCCGGCATCCCATCCACCGCCGAGCGCCTTGTAGAGCGCGATCAGCGATTGAACCTGGGTCTGGCGCAGGTTGACCAGCGTCCGCTCTGCCTCGAGCGCGTTGCGGCGGGCGCTTTCGCGGTCTATCATGCTGACCGAACCGACCTGCCGCTGGCGGTCGATCGCCGCGTAGTTCGCTGCATAGCCCTGCGCTGCGCGCGCAAGATCGGCGTCGCGGGCACGTGCCGACTGAAGCCGGACAAGTGCCTGTTCGACCTCGAGGATCCCGGTGCGAACACTCTCGCGGTAAGTGGCGAATTGCAGCTGATACGCAGCGCGTGCGCTCCGCACCCCGGCGCGCGCCTTACCGCCGTCGAGGATCGGCAGGCTGAGCGAGGGACCGAACGACCATTGCGACAGCCCGCCGCCGGTGGAAATCGAGCCCGAAAGCGACAGGCTGGGATAGAGTTCCGCGGTCGCCGCGCCGATTTCGGCGCTGGACGCCGCCAGTTCGCGTTCGCTCGACGCGATGTCAGGGCGCTGCCGCACCAGATCCGCGGGAAGCGTCGTCACGGATAGCATCGCGGGCATCGGCAAGCGGCCTTTGCCGGGCAGCAACGTCGCGCGCAGCGTCGCTTCGCCCGATCCGGTGAGCGAGGTCAGGCTTTTCACCAGCAGGTCGCATTGCGCCACCTGATCGGTCGCGCTGGCGCGCACGCTGGCTGCGCTGGCATCGGTCAGTTCGGCGTCGGCGGGGGCGGTGAAGCCGGCGCGCTGGCTGATCCGGGTCAGCCGCGCGGTCTCGGATTGCGACGTGGCTTGTTGATCGTAGAGCGCCGCCAGTTGTTCGCACCCGCGATACTGGACGTAATTGTCCGCCACCTCGGCCGCGAGCGCGATGCGTGCGTCGGCGAGATCATTCCCACGCGCTTCGATCCGTGCGCGCGCGGCCTGGCTGTTGCGGCGGATCTTGCCGAACAGGTCAAGCGCCCAGCTGGCGTCAGCGCTTGGCTGGAAGCCGCCGGTGACGAACTGAAAGCTCTGGCCGCCGGAGCTCGTCCGCTGGCCGCTCTCGGTGTAGGATGCCCCGACGTTCGCCAGCGGGCGCCCCTGCGCGCGGTTGGTGTCGAGCGTGGCGCGCGCCTGCTGGATCCGCGCGACCGCCTGGTCGAGCGTGGGGCTCGACGCTTCCGCCTGTTCCTGAAGGCGGAGCAGGACGGGATCATCGAACCGCTGCCACCAGCTTTTCAGCGCAGTCGCGCTGGCGTCGTGGGGCAGCGGGGCTACCCATGCGGCGGGCATCGCGACCTGCGGGCGGCGATACTCGGGTCCGACGGTGCAGCCCGCGAGCAACGCCGCCGTCAACAGCGGCGTCCAGCAAAGCGACCGGCGTGTGCGGGCAAGGGAGGGCAGGGGGATCATGGTCCCCCTCGCTTAGCCGAGCGCCATGTCCGGGTGTTCGTGGCGGGTGTAAAGTTAGGAAAAAGGTGCGTTTAGTTTTGTAAAGGTGCACGCCTGACGCTGCTTTACCGAGCATGCCAGTGTAACCCGACACGCGCCGACCGGAGAAAATGACAAAGATCCTGCTCATAGACGACGATCGCGAACTGACCGCGATGCTGGCCGAATATCTCGCAGGCGAGGGCCTCGGCGCGTTCGCCGTGCACGACGGACAGAGCGGCGAGACCGAAGCGCTGTCGGGGCGCTACGATCTGGTGGTGCTCGACGTGATGTTGCCGCGCCTGTCGGGGATCGAGGTCCTGCGGCGGATCCGGCGGACCAGCGATGTCCCGGTGCTGTTGCTGACCGCGCGCGGCGACGATATCGATCGCATCTCCGGGCTCGATCTCGGTGCGGACGATTATGTGCCCAAGCCGTGTTCGGCGGGAGAACTGGTGGCACGGATGCGCGCAATCCTGCGGCGAGTCACCAGTAACCGCGACAATGGCCCGGCTGATCCGATCGTCGCTGGCCCGCTTGCCGTGTTGCCCGGCAAGCGGCGCGCGGAGTGGTATGGCGCTGCACTGGATCTGACGGGTACCGAGTTCAGCCTGCTCGAGGAACTGGCGCGCAACGCAGGGCATATCGTCGGCAAGGAGCAATTGTCGCGCAACGCGCTGGGGCGGGCGCTTACCGCCTATGACCGGCGGATCGACGTCCATATCAGCAGCATCCGCCAGAAGCTCGGGCCGCGTCCCGATGGCCAGCCGTGGATCCTCGGGATCCGTGGCCAGGGCTATCAGCTGGCGTGCGAGTAATGACATCGTTCGCCCCGCGCCGCCCTGGTCGGCTGTTCTGGAAGCTGTTCGTCGCGTTCCTGCTTGCGAGCGGCACGTCGTTCCTGATCGGTGCGGGTCTGTTCGCGTTCACCCGGCCGGATGCAGCGGAGCGGGCCGTGTTCGACGCGCTGCCGTTCAACCGCACCATGCCGCTGATGATCGGCACGGTCGTCAGCCTGTTCTTCAGTGCCGGACTGGCATGGTATCTCGCCCGCCCGATCACGCATCTCAGCCGCGGCTTCCGCGCAATCGCGGACGGCCAGCTGGCGACCCGGGTCCATCCCTTGGTCGGTACGCGCCGTGACGAGATCGCCGATCTGACCCGCGACTTCGACGGGATGGCCGCGCAACTTCAGCACCTGCTCCAGACGCAGGAGCGGCTGTTTCACGACGTTTCGCATGAGTTGCGATCGCCCTTGTCGCGGCTGCAACTGGCGATCGGCCTGTTGCGCCAATCCCCGGAGAAGATCCCGGACATGCTGTTGCGCGTGGAGCGCGAGGCGGAGCGACTGAACAGCCTGATCGAGGAACTGCTGACGTTGGCACGTCTCAAATCGAGTTCGGCGGACTTCGGCGTCAGCCCGGTCGACCTCATCGACCTGCTGACCGCGATCGTCGACGATGCCAATTTCGAGGGCCGGGCGAAGGGGTGCACGATACGATATTCTCCCGCGGCACCGTTCGTCACTCTGGGTAACGGCGATCTCCTCTACCGGGCGTTTGAAAACGTGATCCGGAATGCCATCAAGTTTTCGCCGCCCAATACGTCTGTCGACGTGACGGCAGACGTGAACGGCGAATGCGCCGTCGTGTCGATCCAGGACCGCGGCGCGGGTGTTCCGGTCGGAATGGAAGCCGACATCTTCGAACCGTTCAAACGCGTCGATACCGACGGTGTCGAAGTCACTGGTTTCGGGCTTGGGCTTGCCATCGCGAAGTATGCGGTCGAACGGCACGGCGGGTCGATCCGGGCAATGGCTGGTGTCGGTGGCGGGCTGAGGGTGGTGATCTCGTTGCCACGGGGCATGCCAAGCGCGTGAAGCAAAATCTGCGCGATCGGTAAGCTCGCACATCCAGCCGATCAGGCACCGTCTGGCGCGATGGCGGGTGGATTGAGCGTGCAACGCCACCGAAACGGCTTGCCCGTATAGACCCGAAACGCAATTCACGGGACGAACGTTCAGTTCGATCAATGAACAAGGGAGACGGTATGTCTGGCAAGATTTTCGAGACGCCAGCGGCTGCGCTGGACGGACTGCTGGTCGATGGCATGACGATCATGTCGGGCGGCTTTGGTCTGTCCGGCAATCCGGAAAGCCTGATCCCCGAAATCCGCGCCAGCGGGGTCGGCGGGCTGACGGTAATCTCGAACAATGCCGGGGCAGACGGGTTCGGGCTGTGGATGCTGCTGGAAAGTCGGCAGATCGCCAAGATGATCTCAAGCTATGTCGGTGAGAACAAGCTGTTCGAGCAGCAATATCTGTCGGGTGACCTCGCGCTCGAACTGACCCCGCAGGGCACGCTGGCGGAACGGATCCGTGCGGGCGGTGCGGGCATCCCTGCCTTCTTTACCAAGACGGGCGTCGGCACCGTCGTCGCCGAAGGCAAGCCCGTGGAGACGTTCGACGGGGAGGCCTATGTCCGTGAAACCTGGCTGCGCGCGGATCTGTCGATCATCAAGGCGTGGCGCGCCGATCCGGCAGGCAACCTGATGTTCCGCAAGACCGCGCGCAACTTCAACCCCACTATGGCGACGGCGGGAAAGGTGACGGTCGTCGAGGTCGAGGAGATCGTCCCCGCGGGCACGTTCGACCCGGACTGCATCCATACGCCGGGCATCTACGTCGACCGGGTCGTTCTCAGCACCATCAACGAGAAGCGGATCGAGAAACTGACGACCCGCGCAAGGGAGACTGTCTGATGCCCTGGACTCGTGAACAGATGGCCGCGCGCGCGGCGGCAGAACTCGAGGACGGCTTTTACGTCAATCTGGGGATCGGTATTCCGACGCTCGTCGCAAACTATATTCCCGACGGGATTGACGTGACGCTGCAATCGGAAAACGGGATGCTCGGCATGGGGCCGTTTCCGTTTGAAGGGGAAGCGGACCCCGATCTCATCAACGCCGGCAAGCAGACGATCACCCAGCTTCCCACGTCGAGCTTCTTCTCCTCGGCCGACAGCTTCGCGATGATCCGCGGTGGCCATATCGACCTGACCGTGCTCGGCGCAATGGAGGTATCGGCGAGCGGCGACATCGCCAACTGGACGATCCCCGGCAAGATGGTGAAGGGAATGGGCGGCGCGATGGATCTGGTCGCGGGGGTGAAGCGGGTGGTCGTGGTGATGGATCACGTCAGCAAGAACGGCACGCCCAAGATCCTGCCCGAATGCAGCTTGCCGCTGACCGGCAAGGCGTGCGTCGACCTGATCATCACCGATCTCGCGGTCATCGCTTGTGACAAGCCCGGCCTTCGGTTGATCGAATGCGCCCCCGGGACGAGCATCGATGACATTCGCGTAAGGATGGGCGCACCCCTCACGGTAGCACAGGAGCTCATGGCATGACCGACGCCTTCATCTGCGACGCGATCCGCACCCCGATCGGTCGGCTCAACGGTGCCTTGTCGAGCGTGCGGGCGGACGATCTTGCCGCGATCCCGATCCGGGCGCTGATGGCGCGCAATCCGCACGTCGACTGGCATGCGGTCGACGACGCGATCCTCGGCTGTGCGAACCAGGCGGGGGAAGACAATCGCAACGTCGCCCGGATGGCGGTGCTGCTTGCGGGGCTTCCCGAACAGGTCTCGGCATCGACGATCAACCGGCTGTGTGGCTCCGGCCTAGACGCGATAGGATCGGCGGCGCGGGCGATCCGCAGCGGCGACGCCGACCTGATGATCGCAGGCGGGGTCGAGAGCATGACGCGAGCGCCCTATGTGATGGGCAAGGCAGGCAGCGGTTTCGATCGATCGCAGAAGATCGAGGATACGACGCTGGGCTGGCGCTTCGTCAACCCGGCGATGCAGGCCAAGTACGGCGTGGATACGATGCCGCAGACCGCGGAGAACGTCGCGGCTGAGTGGCGCGTGAGCCGTGAGGATCAGGATGCTTTTGCTTTGGCCAGTCAGCAGAAGACGGCCGCCGCGCAGCAGAACGGCCGTCTTGCCGCGGAGATCGTCCCGGTTACCATCGCGCAACGCAAGGGCGACCCGATCGTCTTCGAAACCGACGAACATCCGCGCGCTACCAGTCTGGAAGCGTTGGCAAAATTGCGCCCGGTCGTCCGTCCCGACGGAACCGTTACTGCGGGGAACGCGTCGGGGCTCAACGACGGCGCGGCCGCACTGCTGGTTGCGTCCGAAGCGGCAGCAACACGGCACGGACTGGTGCCCCGCGCGCGCGTGATCGGCATGGCGGCGCATGGCGTCGCGCCCCGCGTGATGGGCATCGGTCCGATCGGGGCTGCGCGTCGTCTGATGGCGCGCACGGGCGTCGGGCTCGATCAGATCGACGTCATCGAATTGAACGAAGCCTTTGCCGCGCAGGCGATCGCGACGCTGCGTGACCTTGGCGTCGATCCGGCAGACCCGCGCGTCAATCCGAACGGCGGTGCGATCGCTTTGGGACATCCGCTCGGCATGTCGGGCGCGCGGATCACGATGTCGGCGGTCGAGGAACTGCAGCGTACCAAAGGGCGCTATGCGATGGCGTTCATGTGCATCGGGGTTGGGCAGGGGATCGCATTGCTCGTCGAACGTGTCTGACCCAGACTTGGGATCGCCAGGTAGCAACGACGACCAAGTCTACGAAACATATGAATTTTCCGTAAGACGCGGTTGAGACGACGGGCGACCTGGGGTCGCCCGCGCTCGCTGTATCATTCCGTCAGATCACGCCGGCCTGCATCTGTTTGAACGCCTGATCCGCGGCGCGCGCCGTGATCGCCATGAAGGTCAGCGATGGGTTGACGCAGGACACCGAGGCCATCTGCGATCCGTCGGTCACGAACAGGTTGAGTGCGTCATGCGCCTGGTTCCACTTGTTGAGCACCGACGTCGCGGGGTCGTGGCCCATCCGTGCGCCGCCCATCTCGTGGATCGCCTCGCCGGGGACATGCTTGCCGCGATAGCTGGTGACGTTGGTCAGGCCTGCCTTGCGCAGCATGATCATCCCCTGCTCCTGCGCATCGTCCATCATCTTGATTTCGTTGTCACGGAACCGGACGTCGAAGCGCAGCAGCGGCGTGCCGAAGCGGTCGACCTTGTTATAGTTGAGCGTGACGCGATTGTCGTCATAGGGCAGGCATTCGCCGAACGCGCCCATCTGGAAGCGCCACGGGCCATATTCGCGCATGCCGTGCTTCATCGCTGCGCCAAAGCCCTCGGGGGCGGCGGCTTGCCGGCCCGCACCGCCCTGATAGCCATAGCCGCGCTTGAACGGCAGATCCTCGTCGGCGAGGTTCCGGAAGCGGGGGACGTAGACCCCGCCGGGGCGTCGGCCATATTCGACATAGTCGGTCATGCCGGGGATCTCGCCCGACACGTTCACGCGGAAGATATGATCCATCACCGCGCTGCCCAGCGCGCCGTTGGAATGGAAGTAGCTGCGCTGGCTGTCGGCGGGCCGCGAGTTGAGCAGGATGTGGAGCGAACTCATCGCCGAGGCGCACAGGAAGACGATCCGCGCCGGAATGACTTCCGCCACGCCGGTATTGCCGTCGACCAGTCGCACCCCAGTGACACGCTTGCGCGCCGGATCATATTCGAGATTGGTCACCCAACTGTCCGAACGAAGCGTCAGCTTCCCCGTCGCGCGGGCGGCGGGCAGCGTCACTGCCTGCGTCGAGAAATAGGCACCGAAACTGCACCCGCGATGGCATTGCGCGCGCTTCTGGCAGCGCGAGCGGTTCTGCTCGGGCTTGTCCTCGGTGATGTTGCTGAGGCGCGCGTTGATCAGCTTGCGGCCGGGGAATTCATCTTCGAGCCTGGTCTTCAGCCATTTCTCGGCGATGTTCATCGGCATCGGCGGCATGAATTCGCTGTCGGGCAGATAGGGCAGGTTCTCCCGCCCGCCCGAGACGCCAATGTACTTCTCGACATAGGTGTACCACGGCGCGACGTCCTCGTAGCGGATCGGCCAGTCGGTGCCGACGCCCTCGCGCTTGTTCGCCTCGAAGTCGTTCGGGCCCCAGCGGAAGCTCCACCGCCCCCACGTCAGCGACTTGCCGCCGACCACCGACGGGCGCACCCAGTTGAACTTGTTGGGGGCATCGTAATCGTACGGATTGAGCCGGTCGTTGATGAAGAACGGTTGCGTGCTCGGCTGGACCCAGCCGTTGAGCGCAAAATAGTCGCTTTTGGCGAGCGCGGCGGGCATGCGGTCGCGTGCAGGGATGTCGTAGGCGGACTTGCCGTCATACGGATAATCCTCGCCATGCTCGACCATCCGGCCGCGATCGACCATCAGGACGCGCAGCCCTTTTTCGGTCAGTTCCTTCGCGGCCCAGCCGCCGCTGATGCCGGAGCCGATGACGATTGCGTCGTAGCGATCTGTTGCTGCCATGATGATTGTCCACCGGATCGAAGAGGGGGATAGGGGAGGGTGCGCGAACCGCGCGGTCAGGCCGAGAAGATGCGCTTGACCTTCGCGTAGGGATACGCGCCGTCGTAATCACCGGGCACGGGCAGGTAATGCCTCTCCTGGGTGATGCCGACCTCGGACGTGTAGTAGCCGGTGATCACGAGCTGGCGGAACGGCTCGAAGAACGCCGGCGCGCCGGGCAGGGCACCCTTCATCGAGAGCGTCAGCAGCGCATCCTGCTGCGCCGCCGAGGCCTTGAGCGCAGGCTTGCCGTAATCGGCGATACTGCGGGCATCGATCGCGGCGAGGCCGTCGAGGATCGTCGCTCGGTCGTCATTGACCGCCCAGTCGCCAAGCATATGCTCGATATATTCGGGCACCCCCGCCGCGATCGCGCCGGGCGTGTCGGTGGTCGGCAGCACGCGCTCGCTGAGCGCGGCGACCAGCGCGCGTTGCGCCGGCGTGAAGACCACGGCGGGTGCGCCGGTGTTGATGGCGGGATTTGGCTGATAGCCGACGGCGCGGGCGAGCGGCGCGAACAGGTTCGTCCCGAAGACTCCCACCAGACCGACGAGCGCAGCCCTGCGGTCGATCATCATGCGTCACCCCGGCCGGTCAGGGGGACCGCGCGGGCGAATGCCGGCTCGCGTCCAGTTAACGTTAACACTCTGCCATGCGATGCTGTGTCGAACTGATGACCAATGGTCATTCGCCTCTCCTAGCCATTTTGTTTTTATGGCGGGAGTTAGTCATGCGTTCGCCCGATAGTCAATGCGGATGACATGCGGACCGGTCGTCGGGGGTGCTCGATCCTGCCGCTACGGGGCGCTATGCGGAAAGGCACGAGCGGGCAGTTGAAAGCGAGACTGCGCTGCTATGGTTGCGTTCCCGCCGGCTAGATGAGCCTGTGGACCGAGCGTGCGCTCGGTCCAGGGAGCGGTAAGGGCTTGGCCGAATGTGCCGTACGTCGGGACGTAGCGGCACACATACGGCGAGCGGATCAGAACCGGACGGTCGCGCCCACCGACAGGTTACGGCCCAGGGAGTCATAGCGCTGCGGGATCGTGTTCGTGCGGGCGAGCGCGACGTTGTACGAGTCCGGCACGATCGGCGCGCTGCGATCGAGCAGATTGTTCGCGATCAACCGCAGCGAGAATGCCTTGTTGACCGCGAAGTTAAGCGCCAGATCGAAATAATTCTGCGGCGCGACCCGGAAATAGCCCGTCCGCGCGCGCTCCGGCGTGCCGCCGATCGCGGGATCGCCCGAATTGTCGGCGTTGGTCAGCGACCCGACATAGCGCCAGTTGGCCGAGGCGCTGAACACCTTGCTCATCGTGGTGTAGGTTGCACGCAGGCCATGCGACCACTTCGGGATCAACTGGCCGCAACCATTGCCATAATAGCCCGCACAATTGCGCGACGGCTGCACCGGCGAATCCTGGCCACCGGCAAAGGTCGTCAGCGAGCCGTTGAAATTCCAGTCGATCTTGCCGAGCTTGTCGAGGTTGAGCGTGTATTGCGTCTGGAAATCATAGCCGCGCGCGATCGACGTGTAGAAGTTGGTCGTGCCCTGGCGAATGAAGCCCGTTGTCGGGTTGCTGGCCGCCGACGAATACAACGTACCCGTGCCCGGGTTGCGCACGATCCCCTGGCAGAAGAACGCATCGCCGTTCGAACGCTGGCAGCCATCGGTGTAATAGCTGAAATCGTTGTACCCGAGCGAGTTGTTGATCTTGATCCGGTAGCGATCGACCGAGAAGAACAGCCCCGGCACGAAGCGCGGCTTGATGATCAGGCCATAGGTCTGGGTGTAGGCGGTTTCGGGATCGGCGGTGAACCCGCCCGAGCGCACGGTGCACCCGGTTGCGCCGGTAGAGGCGTCACCCGGGCAAAGCAGCGTCGGGCTGCCGTACAGAGCGTCCGACAGGCCCGTCGCGCGGCAGACATCGCGCGATGCGACCGGCGACCCGTACGTCACGCCGCCATTGGGGTTGCTGGTAACCGTCGGTGCGCAGAAATCGTTGAACGTGCCCGATCCGCCGCGCGCGAACTCGACATTGGTCGCCTGGCGGATTTCCACCACCGTCGGTGCGCGCTGTGCCTTGTTGAACGAGGCGCGGAACGTCAGGTCGCGGATCGGGGCGTAGATGCCCTCGACCTTCCAGGTGTTGAAGGTGCTGGGGTTGCTGCTGTATTTCGACAGGCGGTAGCCGCCGTTGACTTGCAGTTGCTCGACGAACGGCTCGTGCTGAACGAGCGGTGCCTGGACCTCGATATTGCCTTCCCAGACATCCTGGCTGAGGAAGTTGTCGGTCCCGCCAAGGCCGGCGCGATACACGCTGTCCGCCCGCGATTTGAGCGTATCCTTGCGATATTCCGCACCCAGTGCGACCGCCAAACCCTGCTCGGCGAACGGCGACGTGATGCCGTACTTGCCGAGGTCGCCGGTCACGTTGGCCTGGACGTCGTACAGCGTGCCGACGGTGACCGCAGTGCCCTGATTATAGAGATAGTCGATCAGCGCCGGATCGCTGTTGCCCGCGCTGAAGGCGTCGAAGGGAACGCACGCCGCGTCGGCCGTCGCAGCGCAGGTCGGCGCAGCGCGGGTTCCGCCGACGTTGATCGCATTCTGCAACCGCGTCGGATCGACGAAGCTTGGCGAATAATCCTGATGGTTGCGCGCGTAAACGCCGCCGACGTCATACGTCCACGCATCGCCGACCTTGCCGCGCACGCCGCCGGTGAGGCGGACGCCAGTGTTGAGGTAAGCGTCGGGCTGGTCGTTGCCTTCGCCCAGACGATAGCGAAGATCGATCGGCGCGGTTGCCGCGGTTCCCGCGGCAGCACCGCAGATCGCGGTGGACTGGCTCGCGGACAGGAACGGATTGTTGCAATTCACCTGGACGTTGCCGCCAGCGATCGCCGGGTAATTGTTGTACGACTTGTCGCGGAACCAGATGCCCGATGCGTAGAGTTCCGCGTTGGGCGAGATGTCGAGGCTGGCGAAACCACCGGCGTTCACGCGCTCGGAGGGGCGCTGATAGGCATAATTGCTGAAATAGTTCGACGCGTTTCCGGCACCCGGTCCGAACGGAACGAAGGTCCGCGAGCCGTTGGGGTTGTTCACATATTGCGCGTTGGCGTTCGCGCCGCTGAGCGGCGTGACCAGCCCGCTGGTCGAGCTGCTCGGCGTCAGCCCGCACGACAAGGGCGCGTTCAGGCTGGTCTGCGTCAGATAGCAGCCCGAGTTCGACCGATCCGACAGCAGGATTGCGTCGGTGTGCTTGTAATTGACGAACCCGTTGAGCCGCAGCGCGCCGTCGAAGAACTTCTTGCCCGCGGTAAGCGTCACGTCGGCGCGGCCACCGTCATTGCTCAGCCCGCGCTTGCTGCCGAAACCGGCGCCATTCGCCAGCGACGACACGACCGTGTCCTTGTTGTTGTGGTTGTAGAAATTGTAGTTGCCGTCGAGCTGGATCCCTTCGAAATCCTTTTTCAGGACGAAGTTGACGACACCCGCGACCGCGTCGGAGCCGTAGACCGACGAGGCGCCACCCGTCAGGACGTCGACCCGCTCGAGCAACGACGGCGGGATGATCCCGACGTCCTGGCCGTTCTGCGTGCCGATGCGCTTGCCGTCGATCAGCACCAGCGTGCGCTCGAATCCGAGGCTGCGCAGTTTGATCCGCTGGCGACCATCCGAATCGTTATAGGTCTGCTGGCTATCCGGCGCGACCTGCGGGAGCCGGTTGAGCACGTCCTCGACGTTGATCGCGGCCTGCGCCTTGATGTCCTGTGCGGTCACCGACGTGATCGGGGCGGCGGAGGTCGTGTTCGGGCGCTGGATCCGCGACCCCGTAACGACGATCGATGCATCCGCTTGCGGATCGGGTTCTGCTGCGACGGTCGCCGTGGTGGCGTCTGCCTCGGTCTTGGCCTGTTCGGGTGTTTCCTGCGCAGCGGCAGGTGCCGCATTCAACAGGAAAACGGCAGCCAATACAGCTTGCGACGCAACGTTCCGTACAATCATAGCAACCTCATCCAGATGGCGTGCGCTCACGCTCAGCAACATACCGGGCTGGTACCAGCAATATTGCGAACTGGAAATACCAAAACATTACCAAAATGTTGTAATGTAGGAACGGGCGTACGATGCTCAAGGCGGCATGCCCCGGAGGCACGTTTACACACTACGACCGCAAGATGCGCCGTGCGGATTTTGCGAAGCGCACCTCCACGGCAGTAACGCCTGCTTTGCAGCGTTTTCGGCCACCGAGTTGAGACGCGTCGGACTGCGACGGCAGCGGGACGGGCATTCTATCGTCGGCGCGCGGAAACCGGGAAGGGAGACGCCGACTGTACCGCGTTGGTTCTCTAAAGGTATGCCTGGAGCGAAACTGCCGGGGCGACTATTTCAGCTTTGGGCTATTCTTTAGTTTGCCCGGGCACCAAGCCTGACGGCGATTCGAGTGAAGCGTTAGAGCGACGGCGGCGGCTTAGTCGCAAACGAGCGCCTGCCTTGGACCGTCAGATCTGTTCGCTGGCGTGCGGAATGGAAAGATATTTCGGATCGAAGTCGCCCTGCCGCTTCAGGCCGGCCCAGTCATCGATCGAGACAGACCTCCGGTCGACGACCGCCAGTCCGATGTCGCGAATTTCCCTGACCATGCGATTCACGTGAACGGCAGTCAGCCCGAGGAAGTCCCCCAACTGGGATTGCGTCAGACCCAGGTTGAATTGCAGCCGGGGTTGATGGTCCGATACGCTCAACCGGTACGCCATCTCGCACAGCAGATGGGCAATCTTCTGACGGGCGGATAACCCGGCGACCCGGACGACGTGCTGGGCGATCAACAGCGTGTCAGAAACGCAATCGCGCCAGAAGGCCTGGGATATTGCCGCATGGAGATGGGCAAGGGCGAGCAAGTCCGCCTTGGAAACCAGTTCGACCGTGACGTCGGTCATCGCCTCGAGCCCGAACGACACGTCCTTCAGAACGGTGGTGCACAGGTCCGCCATGTCGCCCGGAAGGTGCATGGCAACGAAATTCCGGCGTCCGTCCCTCGCCTGGTGATAGCGACCGACCACCCCTGCAGAGATGATCGCAGCATAGTCGGACTGTTCGCCATATCGGCGCAGATCCCGGCCTGCGGGGATGACCGCTTCGCGCGTGTGGAGCCCCAGCAACGCGAGCTGTTCACCTTCCGTCAAATCGGAACGAACCAGTAATCGGTCGATAAAAGTGCGCAAGCCGCCCTCCCTTTGCCATCGTGCGGGAGGGTCCTCTACCCGGTGTTTGCGCGAAATAGAACCGACCGGTGCGGGCGGAACCTGGCATCACCCCGTTTGCGCGCACTCCTTTTGCTAGGCCGCCTTTGGCTGGGGTTCGAGCATGCGTGAGATGAAGGGGAGAGTTTCGGCAAGCGGGACGGGGCGGCTGTAAAAATACCCCTGCGCGCTGTCGCATTTTTCGGCGATCAGGATGTTCAACTGGTCGAGCGTCTCGACCCCTTCCGCGATCGACATGATCCCGAGGCTGCCGCACAATCCCGTCACCGCGCGAACGATGGCAAGGCTGTCGTTGTTGGTGCCGAGGTCGCGAACGAACGATTGGTCGATCTTGACGCGGTCGAACGGGAAATTGCGGATGTGGCTCAGCGACGAGTAGCCGGTGCCGAAATCATCGAGCGAGATAAGGACGCCTTGTTCTTTCAATCGCTGCAATTGCTCGATCACACTGGCCGTGTCCTCGAGCATGGCACCTTCGGTGATCTCGAGCTCGAGCCGCTTTGGATCAAGACCGCTTTCGGACAGGGCTTGCGAAACGATTGCGGGCAGGGTGCCCGACTTGAACTGGAGCGGGGACAGGTTCACCGCGATCTTGATGCTTTTTGGCCAAAGCGCAGCATCGCGGCACGATTGTTTCAGGACGAGTTCGCCGACGGCGCCGATGAGGCCGATTTCCTCGCACACCCCGATGAAGTCGCCCGGCGGAACGACCCCGCGTTCGGGATGATACCAGCGCGCGAGGGCTTCGAAGCCGATGACCGTATGCGTCGTGATGTCGACCTGTGGCTGGTAATGGACTTCGAATTGGTTGGACGACAACGCCTGGCGCAATTCGATCTCGAGTTGGCGTCGCCGGGTCGCGAAGACGTGCATGTCAGGGGTGTAGAAGCGATAGCTTCCGCGCCCTCCGCGCTTCGCACGGTAGAGCGCGAGGTCGGCGTCACGCAGCAACGTATCGGGATCGATCGTGTCGACCTCGACCAGCGCGATGCCGATGCTCGCGCCGATCTGGATATGATTGCCGGCGATCTCGAATGGCTGCGTCAGCGTGTCGATGATCCGCTGGCTCAGCTGCTCGACCATGTCGTCCGACGTCACGTGCTGCACGAGGATCGAGAATTCGTCACCCCCCAGCCGCGCGACGACATCATGCGGCCGCACGAGTTTGACGAGCCGCTCGGCCACCGCGACCAGCAAGGCATCGCCAACGGGATGGCCAAGCGTGTCGTTGACCAGCTTGAACCGGTCGAGGTCCAGGCCCAGCATGGCGCACCGGTCGCCGCGGCGCGCGTTACGCACCATCTCGGCTAGCCGTTCATGCAGAAGCGTTCGGTTGGGCAAGTTGGTCAAGGCATCGTGTCGCGCAAGATGCGCAATCTGCGCAGATGCGTTACGCGCTTCGGTCACATCGGCAACCGTGTCGAGAAAGCCGCCATCGGCCAGTCGCGTCCGTTCGATCGTGATGGTCCGGCCATCCGGCAGGCGTTGTTCGATCTTGGCACCGCCAACCGATGTAACATCACGATATTCGTTGATCAGCCGACAATGCTCGACAGCCGTTCCGAGCAACAGGCAGGGGCTGCGGCCCAGCACTTGATCCACCGTGTTGCCCGGCGGTGCGTCGTCGAGGCAGTAAATGTCGAGAAACCGCTGATTGGTCAGCACCAGCCGCCCAAAGACGTCGAACAGCGCAAGGCCCTGGTTCATGTTGTCCAGTGCAGCCTTGAAGCGCAGGTTTTGCAACGCGCTTTCCGACAGGGCCGCTTCCAGTTCCGTCGCCATCAACCGGTTGGCATGATCGGTGCGTCGGCGATCGACGTCGGTCTCGGTGTAGGTTTCGGACATCAGGGCTAACAGGCGATCGACGTCAATGCTTCCGTCCGGCATGCGGGCGCGGCGGGCCTGTCGTAGCGCGATCGGGTGCAGCCGGGGCGGTTCGATCGGGGGCCCGATTGTGGATACGACCGAGGTGGGGGGGCTCATACGCGCTCGCCGATCAACGTGATCGTCATCGTCTGGTTATGAAGGCACGGGACGCCGGTGACGTTCTGGGGTGCGATCTCGCCATAGGAATAGAAGCCCGCCAGAGCGATATCCGGATGCAGCGCTGCCGCAACCGCTGCAATCTCCTCCTCCGTACGCTGTCCCATGAGCAACCGGCGGCCGACACAGCTGATCGCCAGGCAGGCTGAGGGGGCGACGCCCCAAGTCGAGGCCTGGTGGAGCGCATGCTGCGCCGCGGTCGATGCCCCGTCGACCAGGTCGTCGAAGATGCCGCGCATCAGCCGTGCTTTCCATCCCTGGGGCATGTCTCCTGCAAAGGTCAGCGTGCCCCGGTCGCGGTCGATCGCGAGCAACGTCCGAACGACGCGGTCGTCGGGCTTTGCGGGATCCCAGATCTCGAGCGGATACAACAGTCCGGACGCCGGCAGGTCCGCCGCTTCGTCCCCCAGATAGCGCTCGTAGAGCGCGAGCGCCGGTTCATGATCGAGGCGGCACAATTCCGCGCCGTTCGCATCGCTGATCGTGCGTACCGGTCCGAACGGCTGCCATTCACCCGCGCTGCCATGGGCAAGGCGGACATGTTCCCCGTAAAAACCGATGGCAGCCACCGCGTTAGACAGACAGTCCCCGCCCGCCAGAATCCGCGTGTCGCCAAAGCGTGCTCCATCGCCCGCAAGCCCGCCGCTCAGCAAAACGGCGTCACCCGTCCCGCTCCGAATGCCGGCGACCAGCGCACTGCCGTTGACGTTCAACCCGTTGGACAACACGAATATCGCGGACAGGCTATCGTCGGCCAGGTCCATGCCGATGGCCGCGCCCGCTGCAAACGAACCATCCGCCGAAGGCAGCGGCTGGACCGCGAGGGCGAGTTTGGTTCGTTCAAACCCCATGCCGAGCAAGACGACGGCATCATCGTCCAGACCGTCGCCATCGACCATCGTTCCCGAACTGCAGCCGATCACGATTGCGTCGCCGCAGCTGGACATCAGCCGGTCTGTCAAGCCCCGGTCGGCCAGACGATCGGTCGGGCCGAAGACAACGACCAGATCGGGGATTGCCGGGAACGTCTCGGCGGGATCTTCTCCGTTAATACGCTTCGACCACATGACTCACGACCCCCAGAACGCGGTAGCCTCCGTCGTATCGGGATATTCGTTACGGCCGCTTTATTTGGCGATTACGGGCAAACCCCTAGTCCGAGCGTTTGTCGGGATAGTGCTGCTGGCATGGCAGGTGGTTGGCGGTACGACGTTTGCGATCAGACGCGCCGTTGTGATGACGCTACCGACACGCGGAAACATTTGGTCTTCCGCGTGCAGAAAAGCCAGCTAGGCTGAGGGCATAACGAAGTTCCTGGAGGGATGGCATGGCGATCAACCGTCGCGAGTTCGCGACCAGAACAGCAGCGACCGCGCTGTTAGCGCTACCCGCGGCTGGTCAGGCTGCCGCTGTGAAGGCCCCTTGGCATCAACGCATCAAGCGCGTTCTCCACATCAACTTCAATGAACTTGATCCGCTCGACATGGATGTGGAAGCTTATGCCGACGTGTTGGCGGCTGCGCAGGCACAAGTTACTTTCTTGAGCGTGACCGGTTCGGTGTCCTTCTATCCCTCTGCGGTCCCGGATTTCTACCCGGCGGCGGGCCTGAATGGCCGCGATCTCTTCGGAGAATGCGTCAGTGCGCTGCGCAAGCGCAACATCCGGGTCGTGGGGCGGTTCAGCCCCGACATCGTTCAGCTGAGGGCCGCGCAAAAGCACCCGGATTGGTTTCGGCGCGAACGCGACGGCACGATTGCCCGGCACGGCGCAGGCGGCGGCGTGCTGCCGCCCACTTACGGCGAGACATGCCAGTTCACGGCGTATTACGACCAGCAGATTCCCGCGATCATGCGCGAGCTGGTCACGCGATACGACGTCGATGGACTTTACACGAACGGCTGGCCGAACACCGAAGTTCGCAAATGCTGGTGTGCTGCCTGTCAGAAAGTCGCGGACGCCGACAGCACGGCCTATGTCGGTGCCTATCAGGCCCGCGCGATCAAGCTGTGGAACCTATACACCGGCATCGCCAAGACCGGCCGGAGCGACCGCTTCTACACCGGCAATATCACCGGTGGCCTGCGCGGCGGGGAACTCGATCTGACCTCGCTTACCAAGAACGCGGAAGTCCTGCTGTGCGATAACCAGAACCGCGGGGCCAACCTTCCGGTGTGGGATTCGGCACAGCAGGCGCGCATTGCCCGCGATGTCATGGGCCAGCGTACCGTCTTGAACCTGACCGGGGGATGGGCGCGCGGGAACAGCATCTGGTGGCGCAACGCGACCCAGAACCCTGCGGAGCTCCAGACCCGCATGGCGCAAACTGCAGCCGCTGGCGGGGCGATCCACTATCATTGGCTTGGCGCGCATCAGGGATTCAAGGAGGATCGCCGCTGGCAGGCGATCGGTCGCGAATACCTCGCCTGGCAGGCAAGAAACGACGCGCATTTCCATACAGTGCGATCTTTGCACAAGGTGGCGATGATCGTCTCCCCGCTGACGAACCGGGTCTATCCCAAACCCGATGGCAGCGAGGCAACGGATTCGGTTCAGGGACTGTATTCGATCCTGCTGGAAGCACGCATTCCGTTTGACGTTCTGACGGCCGAAAACCTGACGCGCGACAAGCTGGTGCAATACAGTGCCGTCCTCCTGCCCAACGTTGCGATCCTCACGGACGCGCAACTGGGGATGATCAGCGCCTTCGTCGAGAACGGGGGCTCGCTAATGTCGAGCTTCGAGACGGGGCTTTACGATACGAAAGGGATCATGCGACCCGATTTCGCGCTCGGCCCCTTGCTGCGGATGCGCCGGGTGGGCGACCGGGCCTCTTCCCATGAGCCGCTGCCGGGCAACACGGTGCCATATCCGCCGACCTTTGCCAGCTACCACCGGATCGAAGCGACCCACGCGATCCTCAAGGGTTTCGACGATACGAACTGGCTTGCGGGTCCGAACTGGACGATCCCGATCGAAGCGGGTGGGGACCCCATTCTGACGCTGATCGATCCGTGGCCGATCTACCCGACGGAGCAGACCTACAGTCGCGCAGACCGGACCAGCAAGCCCGCCATTGTCCTGCGCGAACGGGGTAAATCGCGTTTGGCGCACTTTGCGGGCGACGTAGAGGGCAGTTTCTGGCGCACCGGTGACAATGATCTTGCCACGCTTGTCGCAAATACGGTGCGGTGGATCATGCGGGACGACATCGGGCCGGTAGTGGATGGCGATGGATTGATCGAGGTTTTCGCGTGGCAAACCGAACCGGGCTACGCAGTTCACCTGCTGAATTACACGAACCCCAATGCGCTCGCGTACACGGTGCGCAAACATTACCCCCTGGGGCCGCAGACTGTCCGCATGACCTTGCCCACCGATACCAGGATCCGGCGTGCTCGCTTGCTGCGCTCCGATACCGATCTGGTGTTCAGACAGGACGGACGTAGGCTGAGCTTTACGGTCCCCGGGCTGATGGAATACGAAGTCGCAGCCTTCGAAATCTGACGCACTCAGGTCTCAAACACAGCGGGGTTTTGCCACAAGGTTGGAAAGCCTGATCACCCCGAATGCGCAATCGTCAGCCGCTTTGCGGCCGCTGCATCACTGCGTCCGAACGCCCCGGGAGTCCCCGATTTCCAGCCAGTAGCCGTCGGGATCCTGCACGTAGATTTGCCGGACGCCGTCAAAACGGTTCTGCATCGTGCTCGGCGTACCAGCGAGGTCGGTCCAGACAAGCTTGTGCCGGTCCAGCCATGCCGTGACCGTCGCGAGGTCGTTGACGTGGAGCGCGAGGTGTTCGTTCCGGTTTGACGGCTTGGGAGCGACGCGTCCGTCGAGGATGTGCAGTGCCAGCCCATTGCCGAGGTCGAGCCACCGGCGGTTCTTCAGGGGTGTGGGAATAATCCGCAGTCCGAACGCTTCGTGATAAAAGGCCGCACTGCGATCGATGTCCGTGGCCTGGATTGCAACGTGCTCGGCCTGCGCCGGCGCCGCGACCTCGGTCTGTTGGGCCGCGGCGAGGGTGAGCAGAACTGGGTATAGGATCATGGATGACTCGCTCCGCGACAGGGGATGCGCACGCTAGCCTATTCGCGGTTAACCGCCAGCGTTGCGATCGCAGATTGGTTGGCCTGCGCCGACAGGACCGCCCGAGCTTGCGAGGGCACTTGCGCTATTCTACGTCGTTCCGTCCCACCTGAAGGAACGCCTGGTGTCGCTGAAACTGCTGATTGCCGCCTTACTGTCCACCACGCTCGGCGCGACCGTAGCCACGGCGCAGGCACTGCCCCCGCCGGTCGCACAGCCAGGGGAGGGCGCAGACGACACCCGCCTCAAACGGCTTTTCTACGACAGCGATGAGGCGAGCCTGAAACGCAACCCGATCACGGCGATCTTTCGCGGCGACCTGCGCTATGCGGACCGGCTCGGCGACTATCTGACCGATGCGTATCTGGCGGGCGAACGCGCCGCGATCGAGGGCAATCTCGCTGCGCTCAAGACGATCGATCGGAACCGGCTGACCCCGATCGACCAGATCGCCTATGACGTGTTCAAGACCAGCAACGAGACCGATCTCGCCGGATACGCGCCCGGGATCCTCAAGGTCCAGCGCGTCCTGCCGATCGACCATTTCAACGGGTTCCAGACATTCTACCCGGACTTCGCCTCGGGAAAGGGCGCGGCACCGTTCAAGACGCTTGCGGACTACGAGAACAACCTCAAGCGCAACGCGCAATATGCCGCGGTGCTCGACCGCGCGATCGGCTTGTTTCGTCAGGGCATGGCGGACCGGATCGTCCATCCGAAGCTGATCGTCACCAACATGATTCAGGAGTTCGACAATCTCATCGCCGAAGGCGTCGAGGGGTCTACCTTCTACGCCCCGGTGAAGACCTTTCCCGGGACGATTGCCGCCGCCGACCAGGCGCGCCTGAAGGCGGCCTATGCGGCGCAGATCCGCGACGTCATCACGCCCGCGCATCAGCGGATGCGCGACTTCCTTGCGAAGACGTATCTGCCGGTCGCGCGCGACACGGTGGGGCTGTCCGCGCTGCCCGGCGGCGACGCCTATTACGCGTATCTGATCCGGCAGAATACGACGCTGCCGATGACTGCGGAGGAGGTGCACCAGCTTGGGCTGTCGGAGGTTGCGCGGGTCCTGAAGGGGATGGAAGCGCAGAAACAGGCGGTCGGCTTCACCGGGGATCTGCCCGCCTTCTTTACCTTTCTGCGCACCGACAAACAGTTCCAGCCGTGTTCGGTCGACCAGCTTCGCGACGGTTACAAGGCGATCGAAAAGCGCATCTACCAGCGCATTCCCGAGCAATTCTCGCTGACGCCAAAGACCGCGCTCGACATCCGTCCGGTCCCCGCGTTCAAGGAAAAGACCGAGGCGGGGGGCTCCTACAACGGCGGCACGCCCGACGGGTCGCGGCCGGGCGTGTTCTACTACAACAGCTACGACCTGCCTTCGCGCTACATGTGGGAGATGGAGACGCTGTTCCTCCACGAAGGCGTGCCGGGGCATCATTTCCAGATCAGCCTTGCGCAGGAAAACACCGCGCTGCCCGCCTTCATGCGGTTCGGCGGGAACACCGCTTATGTCGAGGGTTGGGCGCTCTATGCCGAGACCCTGTGGAAAGAACTTGGGGTGGAGAGCGATCCGTATCAGCGGATGGGCGGGCTGAACGACGAGATGCTGCGTGCGATGCGGCTGGTGGTCGACAGCGGCCTCCATGCCAAGGGTTGGACGCGCGATCAGGCGATCGATTACATGCTCGCCAATTCGCCGATGTCGCGCACCGATGCGACCGCCGAGGTCGAACGGTATATCGCAATTCCAGGTCAGGCGCTTGCCTACAAGATCGGGCAGCTGACGATCTCGCGGACCAAGGCGAAAGCGCAGGCGGCGCTGGGTGCGAAGTTCGACCCGCGCAATTTTCATGCGCAGGTGCTCGACACGGGATCGTTGCCGATGCCGGTCCTCGAACGCAAGATCGACGCCTGGATTGCCATCGGCGGGGGCCCCGCGAAATGATGCTGCGCCTGATCCCTTTGCTCGCTGTGGCAAGCCTGGTCGCAACGCCGATCGCGGCGCAGGACAAGAAGGAAACCTCGACCGTCGAGAAGAAGGTCGACGACGAGGTCAAGCTGCCGCCGCTGCCCGCCGACAAGACGGTGCGTCAGTCGGCGATGATCGGTGGTCGCCGCATCGCGTACGACGCTACCGTCGGCAAGATCTCCGTGCGGGACGACAAGGGTAAGGAAATCGGTCAGGTCGTCTACACCTCCTATGTCGCGGCCGGTTCGGGGAAGGGGGGTGCCGCACCCAATCGGCCGGTGACGTTCGCGTTCAACGGTGGTCCCGGCGCGTCGTCGGTGTTCCTGAACCTTGGCGCGGTAGGCCCCAAGCGGGTCCAGTTCGGCGCCCAGGGCAACGCACCGTCCGATGCGCCGATCACGACCGACAACCCCAACAGCTGGCTCGATTTTACCGATCTGGTGTTCATCGATCCCGTCGGCACGGGGTTCAGCCGCAGTCTGGTCGACGAAGAGAAAACCAAGAAGGCGTTCTACGCCAATGACCCCGACATCAAATATCTGTCCAAGGTGATCTACGACTGGCTCGTTACGGCGGGCCGGTTGCGGTCGCCGAAGTACGTGATGGGCGAGAGCTACGGCGGCTACCGCGCGCCGCGCATCGCCTATGAACTCCAGTCTCAGATCGGGGTCGGGGTCAACGGGATCGTGATGGTCTCGCCGTATCTCGACCCCGCGTCGGGCGACGGCGCGACGGCGCTGTCGCCGTTGCCGTGGATGATCGCCTTACCGTCGATGGCCGCCGCGCATCTCGAGCAACAGAAGCTATTGACGCCTGCGGCGATGGCCGACGTCGAAGCGTACACCCGCGGAGCATTCGCAACGGACCTGCTGCGCGGGCGGACCGATCCGCAGGCGGTGTCGCGGCTTGTGGCCAATGTCAGCCGGTTGACGGGGCTCGATCCGGGGCTGGTCCAGAAATTGGGCGGGCGGGTCGACTCCGCGACGTTCCTCCGTGAAATCCACCGTGCAGACGGGACCATCGGCAGCATCTACGATTCCAACGTGACCGCGTTCGATCCGTTTCCCTGGTCTGCCGCACGCCAGTCGAGCGATCCGATCCTTGACGCGCTGATCGCGCCGACGACCAGCGCGGTGGTCGATTTCATGACGCGCGAAGTGGGGTGGAAGACCGACGCCAGGTATCATGCGCTGTCGTACGAGGTGAATGCGGCATGGGACCGTGGCAAGCCGGACGACACGCCGGTCACCGACCTGCGCAAGGCGATCGCCAACGATCCCAGAATGGCCGTGATGATCGTGCACGGCTGGGACGATTTGTCCTGTCCGTTCTTCGCCTCGCGGCTGATCGTCGACCAACTGCCGAGTTTCGGTGCGGTGGAACGGGTAAAGCTCACCGTCTATCCCGGCGGCCACATGTTCTACAGCCGCGAAGACAGCGGCGCGGCCTTCAAACGCGATGCCCGCACGATCTATGGAGGCGGTGCCTTGCCAGCCAATTAGGCAATGGCACCGTCGCCCGGTTGCGCATCACGTCATTTGCTGGCGGGCGACTTCCTCCAGAACGGTGAGCGGCATGGCGCCCATCGTCAGAATCTTGTGGAACGCCTTCGGATCCCATTGCGCGCCCGCCTTCCGCTTGGCCTCGTCACGCAAGCGGACCCAGACGGTGTGGCCGATCTTGTAACTGCACGCCTGGCCCGGCCAGACGGTGTAGCGGTCGATCTCGCCCTGACTACGGCCACGCGCGATGCCGGTGGTGGCGATCAGATAGTCGGTCGCCTTCTCGCGGCTCCACCGTTTGGCGTGCATCCCCGAGTCCACCACGAGGCGCGTCGCGCGGAAGAGCAGCGACTGCAGATAACCGACTTGGCCTAGCGGATCGCCCTCATACAGGCCCATCTCGTCGGCAAGCTGCTCGGCATAGAGCGCCCACCCTTCGGAATAGCCCGAATAGAACTCGCGGCGGCGGATCAGCGGGATGTCCTGGCTCTCCAGCGCGGACATGACCTGGAGATGATGACCCGGTACTGCCTCGTGATAGCTGAGCGTCGCCAGTCCGAATTTCGGACGGTCGAACGTATCGCGGAGGTTGATGAAGTAAATCGCCGGTCGCGTGCCGTCCAGTGAGGCGGATTGGTAATATCCTCCGGGAGCACCTGCCTGAATGGCCTCGGGCACCCGACGGACTTCGACCGGCGCCCGCGGGAGAACGGCAAATTGCTCGGGAAGGCGCTTCGTCATCGCCGAGATCTGCCCGCGCAGTTGCAGGAGAAGCTGTTCGCGCCCCGGATCGGTATTGGGATAGAGTTGATCGGGGCGCTTGTTGAGGGCCACCAATCGGTCGCCGACGCTACCCTGGGTCAGTCCCTGTGACCGGAGGATGGTGTCGATCCGCGCTCCAATCTCCGCCACTTGTGCGAGGCCGAGCCTGTGGATCTCGTCGCCGGTCATGTCCACCGTGGTCGCTGCGCTGGCCGCCGCAGCGTAATAGGCGTCGCCATCGGGCAGGCGCCAGACGCCGGCATCATGGCGTGCACGTCCGCGAAGCTCGGTCACCAGCGCGCGTTGCCGGTCCAGCGCAGGGTAGACCCGATCCCCAATCAGCTTCTCGACGAGCATCGCGCGTTGCGGCGGCAGGTTGGCCGCCTTGAGCTTGGCAGAAAGGTCCGCCACGAGACCGCTCGCGCCGGGTGTCTTGTCGCGTACCGCCGCCAGCTGTTTGAGCGTGGTGTCGAGGATGAAATCCGGGGCAAACACGCCCTTGGCAGCGTCTTCCTGCTGCCGTTCGGTTTCCGCATCGATCGCGCCGGCGAATGCCTCCACCCGCGCGACATAGGCGTCGGCGTCGGAAGCGTTTTGAACCCTGTGCTGGTTGGCCAGGAAGTCAGGGACATTCCGGTACGCGCCCGTCAGCTGCGACAGGACATAGGGCGCGTATCGACTGGCACTGGCCCCATAGGCATAGCGCTCGCCGTCTAGCACCCGCTCTACGCCATAGCGGACGACATCGTAGTCGAGGCGTGCTGCTTCGCTCAGCGCGTCGCGCCGTACTGTCTTCAAGGCGGCGAGTTCCTGCCTGGCCCGCGCGAACTGTCGTGTTTGCGCAGCGCGCGATGTGTCGTCCAGTTTCGTCTTCAACTGCGTGCGCGTGCCGGTATCCAGGCCGAGCGACGTTGCCTGTTCGGGGCTGTCCTCGAGGCGGGCGTAAAAGAAACGATCGAGCATCGCGCGGAAGTCTGCGTCCTGATTGCGCGAGGCTGCGAAAACCGCCTGAGGCAGTGTTGCCGCAGCTGCAGACAGCAGGCTGGTAGAGGCAAGGAATTGACGGCGGTGCATGATCGCTCCCGATGATGATGGCGACCGGCTTACTGTATTCTGTCGCTGGAATTTAAGCGATTTGTTTGCATTTAAGGATTGTGACGGGCGTTTTGCGGAACGTCAGGCGTCGGAACGCAGGCGGTAACCAACGCCCAGTTCATTGGCGATGACGCTGCCGACCGGCCCCGGATGTTCCAGTTTCTGCCGCAGGTTGCGGATCACGATGCGGAGATATTCGACGCGCGGGTCCTCCTCGCCGCCCCATGCCGCAGCGAGCACGCGCTGGTGCGTGACCACGCGACCGACATGCCGCGCGAGCACCGCGAGCACGTCATGCTCCTTGCGCGTCAGATGCAGTTCCTCTTCGCCACGGAACACGACACGGCGATCGAGATCGATGCTGACGTCGCCGGTGCGCACGATCTTGGGCGTGGTTTCGGACAGTCCGCGATGCCGCAGCGCCACGCGCAGGCGGGCCAGCAGTTCCTCGCTGTCGAACGGCTTGGTGATGAAATCGTCCGCCCCCAGATCGAGCGCGGTGACCTTCTCGTCGACCGCATCGCGCGCCGACACGACCAGGATCACCGCATCGCCGTGCGTGCGCAGCAGCGGAATCAGGCTCAGCCCGTCGCGATCGGGCAAACCGAGGTCGAGCAGCACCGCGCTCGGATGCTCGACCGCCGCCTGGTGCAGCGCTTGCCGCCCGTCCTCCGCCTCGACCACGGCATAGCCCGCGCGGGTGAGCGTATTGCGGAGCAGGCGACGGATGGCGGCTTCGTCGTCCACCACGAGGATCTTTGCGGGCATTCAGGCAAGGCTTTCGGGTTTGGGATCGCGGACGATGAGCTTGGGCGGAAAGATCAGCGTGAAGGCAGCGCCCGGACCGTCGTCGCGGTTCCCGGCCTCGACCGTCATGTCCATCGCCTCGGCGAACGCCTTGACGATCGCGAGGCCGAGCCCCGTTCCCCCGATCGCGCGATCGGACCCTTCGAGGCGGCGGAACGTCTCGAACACTTCGGTTTCCCTGCCGGGCGGCAAGCCGGGGCCATGATCCTTCACCGCGAGGCGAAGCTCGCCGAAGCGGTGCCGCCCCTCGATCACGATCTCGGTGCCGGGATCGCCGTAGCGCCCCGCATTGTCGAGCAGGTTGAGCAGGCAATGGTGGAGCAGCTGCGGGTCGGTATAGACCAACGGCAAATCGGGCGGGACGTCGAGCCGGACCGCATGGCCTTCCAGCGCACGCCGCGCATCGTGCGCCGCGCCGGTCACCGCATCGCTGAGGTCGGTCGGCTCGACGTTGAGCTTCAATGCCCCCGCCTCGACTCGCGCCATGTCGAGCAGATTGGCGACGAAGCGGTTGAGCCGCGCGGCCTCGGCCTTGATCGTCCCGATCAGCTCTGGCGTCGCGCCATGTTCGAGCTGGTCCGCCGCGGCGATGACCGCGGTGAGCGGGGTGCGCAGGTCGTGGCTGACCGAGGACAGCAGCGCCGCGCGCAACCGGTCGCGCGTCCGCACGGTCTCGACATCGCGCATCTCGACTTCGAGCCGCAACCGCTCGAGCACCAGTGCGGACTGGTCGAGCAAACTGCTGAGCAACGGCAGCTGGTCCGCGCGGACCGGGTCGGCAGTCGTCTCCTTGGCGACGCCGAGCACACCGAGCACGCGGCCACCGGCTTTCAGCGGCTGAAACAGCCATTCCGATGCCGCGAGCGTGCCCGAGCCCTTTCCCGCCGCCATTCCGGTGTCGAGCGCCCAGGTGGCGGCGGCGGTATCCATCGTGTCGAGATGGTAAGCCGCATCGCTCGCCGCGAGGATCTCGAGGTTGGTGCCCGTCCCGGCGACGAGCAGGATGACCTGTACGTCGAGCAGCCCGCCGACGTCGTCGCAGATCATCTGCGCGGCGACGTCGATATCGTTGACGCTGGTGATCTGCCGCAGGAAACCGGCGAGCGTCGCATTGGTCCGCGCGCTCGCCGCGGCAAGATCGGCCTGCGCGCGGACGCGCGAGGTCAGCTGGCTCGTCGCGATCGCGATGCCGAGCAGGACGACGACCGAGACCAGGTTCTCGGGGTTGCTGATGCTCAGCGTGCCGACCGGCGGCAGGAAGAAGAAGTTATAGGCAAGGCTGGAGGCGATCCCCGCGAACAGGCCGGTGCGCAGGCCATACAGGCTCGCCGCGGTCATTACCGGCAGCAGATACAGCAACGCGACATTGCCGAGATCGAGGATGTGGAGCAGCGCGCTGGCGATGCCGGTGATGCCCGCGATCATCGCGGTGGTCACCGCATAGCCACCGGGCGTGCCCCAGCGCGCGGGACGGCGGCGGCCACGTTCGCGTGCCGCCCCTTCGGCCACCATCGGCAGCACGTGAACCGTCACCCCCGGCGTATCGCGGATCACGCGGTCGACGACCGAGCCGTGGAGCCATTCGAACCAGCGCGACCGGCGCGACTTGCCCATAACGAGCTGCGTCGCGCGCGCGTCGATCAGGAAACTCTGGAGTCCGGCGACAACATCGGTCGCGGGCACGGTGGCGACCGCCGCGCCGAGCTGCGTCGCGAGCGTCATCGCCGCGGCGACGCGCTGGTGCTGCGCGTCGGTGAAATGCGCCGCGCGCGGGGTTTCGATGAACACCGCGGTCCACGGCCCCCGCAGGCCGTCCGCGACGCGCTTGCCCGCGCGCACCAGCGTGTCGGCACCGGGCAGTTCGTTGATCGCGACGACGATCCGGTCGCCGCCCGCCCAGGTGCCGCCGAGCCCGAGCGCGCGGACGTCGTCGAGCATCCGCGCGTCGACCGCCTGTGCCGCGCGCCGCAGCGCGAGTTCGCGCAACGCCGACAAGTTGGATTTGGAGAAGAAATGTGACAGCGCGCGCGTCGCTTCCTGCGGCAGATAGACCTTGCCCGCCTTCAGCCGATCGATCAGCTCGTCGGGCGGGATGTCGACGACCTCGATCTCGGCCATTTCCAGCACGCTGTCGGGCACCGTTTCGCGGACGCGGACTCGGGTGAAGCTGGCGACCACGTCGTTGAGGCTCTCGACGTGCTGGATATTGACGGTGGAATAGACGTCGATCCCCGCGGCGAGCAGTTCCTCGACGTCCTGATAGCGTTTGGGGTGACGGCTACCGCTTGCATTGGTGTGCGCGAGTTCGTCGACGAGGACGAGGCCCGGCGCGCGCGCAAGGATCGCGTCGAGATCCATCTCGTACAGCGTCCGCCCTTCATAGGGGATCGGAAGACGCGGCATGATTTCGTGCCCGCGAGTGAGCGCCTCGGTCTCCGTGCGCCCGTGCGTTTCGACGACGCCGACGACGACATCCGCCCCGTCGCGCCGGCGCGCCGCGCCTTCGGATAGCATTTCGAAGGTCTTGCCGACTCCGGGCGCGGCACCGAGGAAGACCTTGAGACGCCCTCGGCCCTCCTGCGCGGCGGCGCGCAGGAGGGCGTCGGGATCAGGTCTGCCGTCGCCCGAGACCGGCATCAGCGCGCAGGCTCGCCGGAGGCTGGCAGAGCGTCGAGCGCGCGGTTGAGCGCGAGGACATTGACGCGCGGCTCACCCAGGATCGACGCATCCGTCGCATCGGTGACCAAAGTGCGAACCCGCTCGACCGGCACGCTGCGGACGCGCGCGATCCGCGGCGCCTGCGCCAAAGCGGCGGCGGGAGAGAGGTCGGGGTCGAGCCCCGAACCGCTGGCGGTGACCAGATCGGCGGGCATCGGACCGGTCACGCCCTCGGCACGGCGCTTGGCGATGTCGGGTTTCACGCGATCGACCAGCGCCTGGCTCGCCGGGCCGAGGTTGGACCCCGACGACGCAAGACCGTCATAGCCCTTGCCCGCCGCCGATGGCCGGGTCTGGAAGTAACGATCGGTCGTGAAGGCCTGTCCCACCACGGTGGAGCCGATCACGGTACCTCGGGCGTCGCGCACCAGGCTCCCGTTCGCCTGGCTCGGGAACAGCGCCTGGCCGATTCCGGTCATGGCGAGCGGGTAAACGAGCCCGAGAAGGACCGCGAACAGGATCGTCATGACGATCGCTGGTCGGAGTGCGGAAGAGAAATCCTTGCCCATGTCTGTCTATCCTTACGCGAGACCGAGGCCACCGACCACAAGGTCGATGAGCTTGATGCCGATGAACGGTGCGATCAGGCCACCCAGGCCGTACACCGCGAGGTTGCGCGCGAGCAGCGGTCCGGCTGCCATCGGCTTGTAGGCAACGCCGCGCAGCGCCAGCGGGACGAGGCACGGGATGATGACCGCGTTGAAGATGATCGCCGACAGGATCGCGCTTTCGGGGCTGCCCAGCCGCATCACGTTGAGCACGCCAAGCCCCGGATAGAGCACGACGAACATCGCCGGGATGATCGCGAAATATTTCGCGACGTCATTGGCGACCGAGAAGGTCGTCAGCGCCCCGCGCGTCATCAGCAACTGCTTGCCGAGGCCGACGACCTCGATGAGCTTGGTCGGATCGCTGTCGAGATCGACCATGTTCCCCGCTTCGCGCGCGGCTTGCGTGCCGGTGTTCATCGCGACGCCGACATCGGCCTGCGCGAGCGCGGGCGCGTCGTTGGTGCCGTCGCCGCACATCGCGACCAGGCGGCCACCGGTCTGTTCCTTGCGGATCAGCTCGAGCTTGTCCTCGGGCGTCGCCTGGGCGAGGAAATCGTCCACGCCCGCCTCTGCCGCGATCGCCGCCGCAGTGAGCGGATTGTCGCCGGTGATCATCACCGTGCGAATGCCCATCGCGCGCAACTCGCCGAACCGCTCGCGGATGCCAGCCTTGACCACATCCTTGAGGAAGATCGCGCCGAGCAGCCGCCCGTCCTGCGCCACCGCCAGCGGCGTGCCGCCGGCGCGGGCGATCTCGTCGGTGATCCGGCGGAGTTCGGTCGCCGCCGCGGTTTCGCCCGATCCGGCATTGGCGCGCAGGATCGAATCCACCGCCCCCTTCTGGATCAACGTATCGCCGATCTGCACGCCCGAGATGCGGGTCTGCGCGGTGAACGGGATGATCTCGGCCCCGGTCGGAAGCTCAGTCGTCGCGACGCTGAACGCTTGCCGCGCGAGCACCACGATCGAGCGGCCTTCAGGCGTTTCGTCGGCGAGGCTCGCGAGCAAGGCGGCCTCGGCGAGTTGCTGCGGGCTGGTGCCCGAGACCGCGCGGAACTCGCTTGCCTGCCGGTCGCCGATCGTGATCGTGCCGGTCTTGTCGAGCAGCAGCACGTCGATGTCGCCTGCCGCCTCGACCGCACGTCCCGATTTGGCGAGCACGTTGAAGCGCACCAGCCGGTCCATGCCCGCGATGCCGATCGCCGAGAGCAGCGCAGCGATCGTCGTCGGGATCAGCGTGATCAGCAACGCCGCCAGGATCGCCACCGGGATCGACCCGTGGGCGTAGGACGCGAAGCCCGGGATCGTGCCGACCGCGATCAGGAAGATGATCGTCAGCCCGACGAGCAGCAGCGTCAGCGCGATCTCGTTCGGCGTCTTCTGGCGCTCGGCGCCTTCGACCAGCGCGATCATCCGGTCGAGGAAACCCTTGCCAGGTTCGACCGTCACCTTGACGCGGATCTCGTCCGAGATGACGCGCGTGCCAGCGGTCACCGCCGAGCGATCGCCGCCCGCCTCGCGGATCACCGGCGCGCTTTCGCCGGTGATCGCCGCCTCGTTGACCGAGGCGACACCCGAAACGACGTCACCATCGGACGGGATCAGGTCGTTAGTCTCGACCAGCACGATATCACCGACCTTGAGCTGGCTGGCGGGGACCGCGTCGAACTCGCGACCGTCGCCCTTCAGCCGCTTTGCGGTCAGTTCCGCCTTGGTGGCGCGCAGGCTGGCGGCCTGCGCCTTGCCGCGCCCTTCGGCGAGCGCCTCGGCAAACGTGCCGAACAGCACGGTCAGCCATAGCCAGATGGCGAGCTGAAGCTTGAAGCCGAGCGACAGATTGTCCTGCCCGACCACGAGCAGCACGGTCATCAACGCCGCGACCACGCCGGTGACGAACATCACCGGGTTGCGGATCAGTTCCTTGGGATCGAGTTTGAGGAACGACGCCTTGATCGCGGGCACGACGAGGTCGGCCGTGAACAGGCTTTTTGTCTGGGTCTTTGCCATGGTGGCCCCCGATCAGGACAGTGTGCCGCTGATCATCGCAAGATGATCGGCGATGGGACCGAGCGCGAGGCTCGGCAGGAAGGTGAGACCACCCAGGATCAGGATGATGCCGACCAGCAGCCCCACCCACAGCCCGCCCGTCGTCGGGAACGAGCCCGCGCTTTCGGGCGTGTACTTCTTCGCCGCGAGACTCCCCGCGATGGCGAGCATCGGCACGATGATGAAGAACCGCCCGACCCACATCGCGACACCCAGCAGCCCGTTGTAATACGGCGTGTTGGCAGTCAGGCCAGCAAAGGCGGAGCCGTTGTTGGCTACCGCGCTGGTGAAGGCGTAGAGGATCTCCGAGAAGCCATGCGGCCCCTTGTTGAGCGGCCCCGCGAGTCCTTGTTGCAGCACCGACGACAGCGCGGTGAGCCCGAGGATCATCAACGGCAGCACCGCGATCGCCAGCACCGCGAGCTTCACTTCGCGGCTTTCGATCTTCTTGCCGACATATTCGGGCGTGCGCCCGACCATCAGCCCCGCGACGAACACCGCGAGGATCGCGAACAGCAGGAAGCCGTAGATCCCTGCGCCGACGCCGCCGATGACGACCTCGCCGAGCTGCATGTTGAACAAAGGAACCAGCCCGCCGAGCGCGGTGAAGCTGTCATGCATCGCATTGACCGCACCGCACGACGCCGCAGTCGTGACGACCGAGAACAAGGCGGACGCGGCGATCCCGAAGCGGACCTCCTTGCCCTCCATATTGCCGCCAGCAACGCCGAGATGCTGCAGCACCGGGTTGCCCGCGGCTTCCTGCCAATAGGTGACGGTGACGCCCGCGAGGAACAGGATCAGCATCGCCGACAGGATCGCCCAGCCCTGCTTGGTGTTGCCCACCGCCTTGCCGAACGTCCAGGTCAGCCCGAAGCCGATCAGGAAGATCGACAGCATCTGGACGAGGTTGGTCAGCGCAGTCGGGTTCTCGAACGGATGCGCGCTGTTCGCGTTGAAGAAGCCGCCACCATTGGTGCCGAGCATCTTGATCGCTTCTTGGCTCGCGACCGGGCCGAGCAGCAGCGACTGTTTCGCGCCCTCCAGCGTCTGCACGTCGACCACGCCCGCCATCGTCTGCGGCACGCCGCTGGCGATATAGAAAAGTGTCAGTGCGACACAAATCGGCAGCAACAGGTACAGCGTGATCCGGGTCATATCGGCCCAGAAATTGCCGATCGCTTTCGCCTCGCGCCGCGCAAAGCCGCGGAACAATGCAAAGGCGAGCGCGATGCCGGTCGCTGCCGACAGGAAGTTGTGGATCGTGAGCCCCAGCATCTGGCTGAGGTTCGACATCGTGCTCTCGCCGCCATAGCTCTGCCAGTTGGTGTTGGCAGTGAAGCTGATCGCGGTATTGAACGCGAGATCCGGCGACAGCCCGGCCAGCCCCTGCGGATTGCCCGGGAGCATGCCCTGCAGCCGCAGGACGGCATAGGTAAACGCCATGAGCACGACGTTGAACAGCAGCATATGCAGCGCATAGCGCCGCCAACCCTGCTCGGCGTCGGGGTCGATCCCGGCGAGTTTGTAGAAGCCGCGCTCGACCGGGCCGAGCACGATGTGGAGCGGCGTCCGCCGTCCCTCGTACAGCGTGAAAAGCCACACACCGACCGGCTTGGTCAGCGCGAGCAGGATGGCAACGAAGCCCAGGATCAGGAACCAGCCCTGGAATGTCATTGGTCCGCCTCCTTCAGAAGCGTTCGGGGCGGATGAGAACCGCCACCAGGTAGAGGAGAAGGCCGAGCGCGGTCAGCGCCGCGAGCCAGAGGTCGAGGGTCATTGCCTGCTCCTCACGCGTTATCGCAGAGGCGGGCGAAGGCGAGCGTCAGCGCCACCAGCCCGACCATGATGGCGATCCAGAGAACGTCCTGCATCAGATGTCCTTTCGAGGTCAGAAGGCAGCCGTCAGCGAGACCACGACGGTGCTGCCGGCGATGTTGCCGGTGCCGTCCTGGCCCTTGCTGAAGCTCGGGCGGAGGTAGCTCGCCTCCTGGTTCGAGATGTCGGTGTCGATGTAGCTGACGTTGAGCGTCAGGTTCTTGTAGGTGGCATCCGCCCCTAGCGACCAATCCCAATAGTCGCCGGTGGGCGCGACTGCGGTGGCGTTCGGGCCGAGGCCATCCTGCCCCGAGCTGTGGCCGACGTGCGCCTTGGCGGTGATGGGCGTACCGGCAACCGCCAGCGCGCCGTCACCCCACAGATAGAGGTTGTCGTCCTTCGCGCCCGGACGGTTGTAAACGCCGGCCGCGGCATCCGCGCCGGTGTTGTACCATTTGCCGATCGCCTGCTGCTTGGGCGCATAAGCGACGCCCGCGGTCAGCGTGGCGGGGCCGGTCGTGCCGGTCAGCTTGGCATAGGGCTCGGCGAAGTCGGTCTTGTCCGCCCCGCCCGGATACATGTACCAGGTCACGCCGACGTCGAGCGTCGCGCTGTCGGTCAGCTTGGTCTTGTAGCCGCCGATCAGGTCGAGCTCCATGTTGGCGCCGCCGAACGTCCCCCAGCCCGCGAGGTTCGACGCCCAGGTACCGACGTAGAGCCCGCTCTGGTGCGCGATCGTGACGCCGCCCTGGATCGCCATCTCCTGGTCCGACTGCGACACGCCGCGGAAGCGATAATCGGACGCGAGCGCGACCGACCCGCTGACGGTCAGCGCGGAAGGGGGTGCGGTGGGCGGGTGTGCGGTGGCCTCGGCCGCGGCGGCCTTGTCGTCCGGAGTCGATTGCGCGTGTGCGGCGATCGGAAACATTGAGATCGCGACGACCGCGGCCGCATGACGGAACTTCATTGGTGCACCCCTTGAGCGGCGCTCGTCCCACGACGATGCCTTCAGGGATGGGCGATTAGGCGCATCCAACGTTCGATTTCGAGATCGATTCCGGGAAAAGGCATAGTGCGCGCATAGTGTTGACGCATTTTTCGTCGGTTACGACCAACGCCGCCGGGGGGTTGCAGCCTTACTCCTCCAGACCCAAGGCCCCACGGTCGGCGGTTGCCGCCGCCAGTTCCGCGCGGGCGGAGGCGATGCGGGCCTGTGCGTCGATCAGGCGAACGCGTGCGTCGGTGGCGGTGTCCTCGCGCTGGTTGACCAGGAAGAAGTCGCCCGATCCGAGCGCGAACCGCCGCCGTTCCGCTACCGCGAGACGCTCGGCCAGGCCTTGCTCCTCCGCGGCGATGGTCGCCAGTCGTTCGGTCGCCCCGACCGCGATCACGATGCCCTCGACCTCGACCGCGATCTGGTCGCGCAAGAAACGGCTGCGTTGGGTCAGTGCGTCGATTTCCGCCCGGGCTTCTGCCGCGCGCCCCTTCGCCGCGCGGTTCTGCAACGGCACGCTGAACCGGAAGCCGACCAGCGCTTCCAGCGGCGTTTTAGTCGGACCGCCGAGCCCGACCGCGCCGATATCCTTGCCGACCTCACCCCGCAGATCGAGCCGCGGTGAAAGGTCGTTCTCCGCCAGCATCAGCCGCGCGGTCGACTGGTCGATCCGGGTCAGGATCGCGCGATAGTCGGGGCGCTCGACCGGTGCAGGTCCATTGCCGCGCAGCGCCACCCCGGACAGCGCGCTGCTGTCGGGTGGCAGCCGCTTTGCCGATACGAGCAACGGTGCCCCGTTCTCGTCGCGCAGGTAGAAGGAGAGGGCATTGGCCGCCGTGGCGAGATCCTGCTCCGCCCGCACGGTCAGCGCACGCCGCCGGACGAGGTTCTGGTCGTTCTCAACCAGCAGGATGTCGGGCCGCGCGCCAAGCGTGATCTGCCGCGCGATCGCGCCGCGCCGCCGTTCGGTCAGATCGAGCAGGTCGCGATAGGCGTTCAGCCGCAATCCCGCCGCGACCCACGTCTGATAGGCATCGACCGCGCGACGCTGGACCCCGATCGCGACCATCGCCGCCTCGAACCGGGCCACGTCGATATCCGAACCGGCGACGCGTCGGCGGGTCCGGCGTTCATCCACCACACGGTCGCGCAGCAACGCGAACAACGCGCCGACCTTCGCCTCGCCGAGGCGATTGGTGTAGGACTGATCCTCATACACCGGGAAGGTCCCGCGCGACGCGCGATAGTTGCCATAGAGATAACCGCCATTGCCCGTCAGCGGTCGGGTCGCGCGGCCCTCGACGACGGTGCCGTCATAATAGCCCGCGACCCGCGAACGTCCGTCGACGTCGAACACCGTGTCGAATGCGCCGTCTGCGGACAGCGCACGTCCCTCCGCTTGCCGAACGCGCGCCAGTGCCTCGACGATCTGGGGAGCGGACCGTGCGGACGACTGCAACACCTCTTCCAGCGTCAGGGGTTCGGTCTGCGCGATCGCGGCGACAGGGCACAGGGCTGCAACCACGAACAGGATCAGGCGGATCATTTCTTGCCGCCTTCGTCGCTGGCCGTGTCCTTCGATTCCGCAGGCTTGGCGCCCGCCTTGGCCGGCGGGGCAGGGCGGCGGCCGAATTCCAGCGGGAAGTCGTTAAGCTGACGCCACAGTTCATAGCCCACCAGCACGGTCTCCCCGCGCACCCAGCCGCGCACCTTGCCGCCGGGCCGAACATAGTCGCGCGTCGGCCAGGCGGGTTTGCCCGGCGCTGGTTCGACCAGAATGCGGAAAAGCCCGTCGGGTGCGGCATTGGGATCGATCGCGCGGACGCGGCCGTCGAACATGCCTTGCGCGACCGAGGGCCAGCCGCTGAACTGGATCGCGGGCCAGCCCTCGAATTCCAGCCGGACCGGACGGCCGGGGCGGACCAGCGGCATGTCGCGCCCGTCGACATACAGTTCGACCGCGCGCTGGACGCGTTCGGGTGCGATCACCGCAAGCACCGTGCCCGGCGACACCATCGATCCACCGGTCGCGGCGTTGAGCTGCTGCACGCGCCCGTCGCGCGGCGCGCGGACCATCTGCGCGGACTGTCGGTTGAGCTGGATGTCGATCCGGTTGAGCTTCGCGCGCGCCTCGGCCAGCTTGGCGCCGGCGTCCGCGACCTTGATCTGCGTCTGCTCATAGTCACGGCGCGAAGCGAGCCCTTCAGCGAACAGCTGGCTTGTGCGGTTCACGTCGATCCCGGCGACCGCGCGGCTCTGCTGAACCGCGGCGATCTCCGCCTGCACTTGCGCGCGCTCGGCCCGGAGCCTGGACAGCAGGTCGGGATCGAGATCCGCAACCCGTGCGATCGGGTCGCCCTTGGCGACATGCTGTCCGTCCTGGACGTACCATTGTTCGACGCGACCGGGAACGAAAGCGGTCACCTGTTGCTGGCGGTCGTCGGGATCGAGCGCGACGACTTGTCCCGTGCCGCTCGCGGTCTGCACCCACGGGACCAGCCCCATGATCGCCACCGCGACCATGATCCCGATGATCAGCATCCCCGCGATGGTGAGTGCGATACGCGGCGCGCGCATCGACGCCAGCGTCGGAAAATGTGCCACGCGGTCAGGCTGGTACGCCATCATCGCCTCCACGCTGCTGATCGTCGTTCATATCGGCAATCAGCGCGTCACGCGTTGCGAACCGGCGCTGTCGGTGGGGTTCGAGCCGGAACCAGCCATCGAGCGCAATGTCTTCGGGTCGGCCGGTACAGAGCAGGACGGTCGTCTCCGCCGCCTTCAACCGCTGCAGCACGTCTGCCAGCCGCTGGGCAGGGATCAGATCGTAGAGCTGCGACAGCATCAGCACGCGTGGCTGGACGAGTAGCGCGTTGGCGAGCTTGAGCGCCATCACCTCGCGGATCGACAGCGGATAGCCCGATCCGGCAAGCGGGGTATCGAGCCCGTGGGGAAGCCGCGCGATCCGTTCGCGCAGACCGACCGCGTCGAGCGCATCGAGCATCTTGCCCGACATCGCCCCCGCAGCACCAAGTGCAAGATATTCGCGGATCGTGACCTCGACGATCGTCGGCCGGTCGAGCACCATGATTTCCGAGCGCAACAGGTACATGTCGAACGTCGTCAGATCGGTGCCGCCGACCGTGACGAGACCGCGCTCGGGCACGCTGTGGCGCTTCAGCACCATCGCCAGCAGTCGCTCGGCACCCCCGTCTGCCAGCGTGACGAGCTGTTCGCCTGCAGCGACCGCGAAGTCGAAACGGGCGTCCTCGATCGCGACGCCCTCGAGCCGGACTGCGCCGTCCGCCGGCGCCTGTCCCGCGGCGGCAACGGCGTGTTCCTGGGGGATCGCGAACACCAGCGACAGTTCCTCGGCGCTCGCGACGAGGTCGTACAGCGTGTCGAGATACCAGCCGAGCTGCGAGATCCCGTAGAACACGCCGCTCAGGATCAGCTCGGCGGCGACGAGCTGGCCGATCGACAGTTCGCCCCGCAGGATCAAGTTGCCGCCGAGCGCGAGCAGCGCGGCGCTGGCAAACGCGTAGAGCAGCAGGAAGGCGACCGTCTGCGCAAAGCTGTAGCGGAAATAGCGGCGATGCCGGTCGATGTAGGTGGCAGTCACCGCCTCGGAGCGATCCATCGCGAAATCGAGATGACGGCTCGACTTGTAAAAGCCGTTCGACCCGCCGACGCTCTCCAGCCAGCGCGCGGCGTCATGCTTGGCATGGCTGAGCGCGACCGCTGAACGAATCGATCCGCGCGACCACAGCAACCAGATCGCAAGCACCAACAGGATCAGCAGCGCGTTGAACGCCAAGAAGAACGGATGATAGAAACTGGTAATCACCAACCCGACCGCGGATTGCAGCAGGATCGTGAAGCCGCCGATCACCAGGCTCGGGATCGCCTTCTGCACCACGACCAGATCGAAATAGCGGTTGAACAGGTCACCGCGATTCTGGTCAGCGAAGAACGGGTTCTGCGCATGGACCGCGCGCTGCGTGATCTCGGCGACCACCCGCGCGAAGAAGCGCCGCTCGAACAGCGCCATGATCCAGAAGCGGAGCGCGCTCAGCCCGGCGACGAACAGCAGCAGCAGCAGGAGCAGCCCGGCCAGCGTCCAGAGCGGGGCGGGCAGGGCGGTGTTGGCGACGCTGTTGATCAGCAACTGGACCGAGATCGGGGTCGCCAGCGACAACAGGCTGATCGCAAGGCCATAGACCATTGCAAGCCGCAGATAGGGCATGTCGGGCCCGACGATCTCCGCCAGCCACCCCGCCGCTTCACGCCAACCGATCCGTTTTCCTGCCACGTCCATCGTCCGTCCTAACTGACCCCGGACACAGGATCGTTCCGGCGGGCCATTGGCGCAAGAATGGGTAAGCTATACTTCCGATAGGATATACCTATCGGACGACCGCACGCAACATTTCGGCGATCAACCTATAGGCGGGTGCCCGACCGGCACCCGTACGCCACAGCAGGCCGATCTCGCGATACGGGCGCCCGCCCTCGAAGGGGCGCACGACCACGTCATCGCCGTCGCGGATTTCCTGGCGGACGTACAGGTTCGGCAGCAGCGCGAGACCCATGCCCATTCCGGCCATCTGCCGGATCGCGTCGAGGCTGGTGCCTTCATAATCGTTGAGCACGACCGCGCCGACCTCTTCGGCAATCACGGCGACCTGTTGCGCCAGGCGATAGTCCGCGACGAGCGTCAGGAGGTTTTGCCCCGCCAGATCGCCGACGGTCACGGACGTCTTCTGGCTGAACGGATGATCGGCGGCCATCGCCAGATACAGCGGCTCGCGGAACAAGCGCTCGCTGTGGAAGCCGCGCCCTGCAACGGGTAACTGCGCGAGGATCAGGTCGTGATCCCCGGCCGTGAGTCCCGCCGTCAATGCGGACGGAAGCCCTTCGCGCACATGGATCCGCAGCGTCGGATGTTCGCGGTGCAGACGCGCGACCAAGCCGGGGAGCAGATAGGCGCCGAGCGTCGGCGACACGCCCAGCCGGATCGTGCCGACCAGCGCGTCGGCCGACGCCGCACGGACGTCTTCCAGGTCGACCAGATCGAACAGGATCCGCCGCGCCCGCTCCAGCAGTTCACGCCCAAGCGGCGTGAGGATCGCGGGACCACCGCGCTCGAACAGCGGTGCACCGAGGATCGTCTCCAGTGCGCGGATCTGTTGCGAGAGCGATGGCTGGGACACCCCCATCCGCTCGGCGGCACGCGTGAAGCTTCCGGCCTCGGCGAGCGCGACGAAGTAGCTGAGTTGGCGGATCGTCGTTCGTGGGCGCTGCATGGGGCATGGTACCGAGCCGCTACGCCTTTGGCACGCCCGAAGAGATTGCGGGGTCCTTGCGGGGAGAATGCGGGGGCGGGATCTGGCGTACCTAAAGCCCCTCCCCCTCGGGGGAGGGTTGGGGTGGGGAAGTCCAGCAGAACCGAGTTCTCTGCGAGGCACCGCCCCACCCCCGACCCCTCCCCTGAAGGGGAGGGGATCACGCCAACCGCAATTAAAGCCCCTCCCCTCGGGGGAGGGGTTGGGGTGGGGCAGTCCAGCAGAACCTACTTCTCTGCGAGGCACCGCCCCACCCCCGACCCCTCCCCTGAAGGGGAGGGGCAAGAAGAGGGGGCACCCCAATCGCAACGCCACCGACCAGCGTGGCGCGTGAACCCTCAATCCCGGAACAGCAGCGGGGCCATTTCGTGCAAGCTGCGACGCCAGGTCAGGAACTCGTGCGCCGTGTTGGGCGAAACGTAGAACGCACTGTTGATCCCGGCGGCCTTGATCGCTGCCGCATTCGCGCGCGGATCGGGGCGGGGGGCGCCGCCGGGCGCGGGCGGGCGGTTGCCTTCGAGTTCACGACTGCCGAAGCTGACGAACACCAACTTCACCTTGTCCTTGAACCCCGGCGTTGCGCCGACGTCGTCCATCCCGACCGTGCCGCCGCTCAGCAGGCCGATATAGGCGAACGTGTCGAGGTTCTTGGGCGCGATCAGCTTCGTCTCGAAGCCGCCCATCGACAGGCCCGCCATCGCCCGATGTCGCGCATCGGCAACGGTCCGGTAGGTGCGGTCGACATACGGAACCAGTTCGTTCAGCAGCACCGTCTGGAAGGGCCCGATGTCGAAGCTCGCAAGGCCGCCGGGGCTGCCGGGCTTGATCTCGTTCGTCATGCCGTAGGTCATCACGATGATGAAGGGCAGCGACTTTTTCTCCGCAACCAGATTGTCCATGATCAGGTTTGCATGGCCCTGGTTGCTCCATGCGGTCTCGTCTTCGCCCCAGCCGTGCTGGAGGTACAAGACGGGGTAGCGGGTCTGCGGCTTGTCCCCGTAACCGGGGGGCGTGTAGACCAAGGCCCGGCGTGGCGTGCCCGTACTCGGCGACGGGAACAGGATCTGCTCGACACGCCCATGCGGCACGTCCTTCAGCGCGTAGAAATCGGCATCATGCGCCGGTATCTCGATCCCGCTTTCCCAGCGGGTCGATCCATAGAAGTTCAGCGCACCCGGGTCGTTGAACGTGCCGCCATCCACGGTGACGTGGTAATAATGAAACCCTTCGTCGAGCGGACCTTCCGACGTGCCGATCCAGGTGCCATCGGGTGCCTTGGCAAGAACGGTACCGCCGCGTCCGCCCAACCCGAGGCTGACCCTCACGGCTGTAGCCTCCGGCGCGACGATCCGGAAACGCGCATAGCCTTGCGAGTTCACCTGCGGGTATTGCTGTCCGGGTTGGTTGAGCGATGACGGCTTGAAGTCTTCGGAAATGGACGGCGCAACTGTCTGCGCACCAAGCGGGAAGGCCGAAATACCGGCCATCAACAACGCTGCTGCTATGCGTTTCATCATGCTCTCCCTGAAGTGTTCGTGCCGCCCTGTTTGGCGATCGACTGATCTTGACCAAGGTATTGCAACAACCTTTGCCGCCTGCAACGTCTTAATCTGCAAGAGACGCCTGCTCTGCGCGAATAATGCCAGCGCCAGCTGTCGTGTTGTCGTCATCCGAGACGGTGGACCACAACGGCTTCATCACCACGCCTAACCGGCCAACGTCCGGGCCGGCTCGGAGAGGGGCGACCGTGGGGCCATCAATCCCTGTTTGCACGCGCGATCGGATCGCCTAGAGGGCGCTATCCCCGGGGGGCCGCTGACGCGCGGCTGAGAGGTGGGCTGCAGCCCATGACCCGCTGAACCTGATCCGGCTGATACCGGCGTAGGGAGGGTTGGCGGAGTGTCCGTCGTCCTTCCGTGTGGAGTGGACGTAAGACAATGCCGGCAATGATTTCGTATGATGGGTTGAGGAGCCGGCGCGCGGCGTTGGTGCTGACGGCGGTGTTTCTGACGGTGCCGGCATCTGCATGGGCACAACAGACCACCGAAGACACCGCGGACATTCGCGTCACCGGACACCGCGATCCCGAAGGACTGTTGCCCGACCAGACCGCGCCCAAGGCGGTGAGTGAAATTTCCGCCGACTTCATCGTCAAGCAGGCGCCGACGCTCAACGCGTTCCAGCTCGTCAACCTGTTGCCGGGTGCAAACGTGGCGTCGAGTGACCCGTACGGCCTGTCGACGAGTTCGAGCCTGACGCTGCGCGGGCTGGGGCAGGATCAGATCGGCGTCCTGATGGAAGGCGCGCCGCAGAACGATATCGGCTATTATTACGCTTATCCGTCGCAATTCGCCGATCCGGGCAACCTGCGCACGATCACCCTGGCGCAAGGGTCGGTGGACATTGATTCCCCGACCGTGGGCGGGGCAGGCGGGCTACTGTCGCTGACGCTCGACGACCCCAAGGCCGCGCCGCAAGCACTGCTCGACGTGTCGCTCGGCTCGTACGATGCGCGGCGGGTGTTCGCGCGGGTCGATACGGGCGAGATCGGGCGGACGGGCGTGAAGGCGTTCGTGTCCTATTCGTACACGCGCGCGGACAATTGGCGGGGGGCTGGCTTCGACACGCGCCGGCATGTCGACGCGAAGCTGTTGCGCGACTGGGGCGACGGCAACCGCGCCAGCCTGGCGCTGTCGTACAACAATGCCAATGCGTCGAGCTATCCCAGCCCGACGCTCGCGGACTGGCAGGCGCAAGGTCGCGGGTTCAACTATGATGCGCGCTACACCGCGGGAAACACCAATTACTGGCGGCTGTACCGGGCCCCGTTCCGCAACCTCTATGCGTCGGCTCCGGTGCATCTCAAACTGAACGACCGGCTGACGCTCGACAGCACGACCTATTTGCAGTTCGGCTACGGCAATTCGCCGTACGGCACGCAGCTTGCCACGACGGGCAACTTCCTCGGCAATGAGGAACTGACGCAGCCGATCGTTCTGCCAGGCGCGGTGGATGGCGTCGCGACGGTGCTCGGCAATTACACCGGCGACCAGATGCGCACCGGCAATGTCACCAAGCTGACGTTGCAGGCGGGGATCCACCGGATCACGGGCGGCCTGTGGTTCGATTACGGCACGGACCGGGTCACGCAAACCTACACGACGGTCGATCCGGACGGGAACCCGACCGACCGATGGGGATACCGCGACAGGGCGATCCAGACTGCGGATGGCCGCCTGCTCGCTTATGAGAACCAGCGGACCGTCACGGTGACGAAGGGGTTCTTCCTCGCCGACAGTATCGCGCTCACCCCGCGCCTGACGCTCGACGCCGGTTTCAAGGGCGTCAACCTGCTGCGCAATGGTCGCAACTATCTCCCCGGGCCGCAAACGCGGGTCCGCAAGGACAGCTTTGCGGCCTTGCCGCGCGCCGCGGTCCATTGTGCGTTGAGCGATCGCCAGCAGATCTTCGCCAACATCACGACCAATTTCCGGACGCCCAACGAATTCACGCTCTACGACAGCTATGACGGCGGCGTGGTTTCTACCCGCGGGACGAACGCGCTGAAGAACGAATATTCGGTCTCGCAGGAGCTTGGCTATCGCTACATCGGGCCCAATCTGTCCGCATCGGCGACTGCCTTCCACTACAAGTTCCGCAACCGGCAACTGGCCACGGTGATCGACGTTGGCGGCGCGCAGGTCAATTCGACGCTCAACGCCGGGGGGCAGACAACGTACGGAGTCGATGCGGAAATCGATTATCGCCCGGCGAAGGGCGTCAGCGTCTATCTTTCGGGCGAGTATCTGCACGCGCGGATCGACGATGATCTGCCGGTTGGCGGGGATTTCCTCCCCACGCGCGGCAAGCATGCGGTGTCCAGCCCGAGCGTCCAGTTCGGCGCGGGCGGCACCTATGATGACGGGCATTTGTTCGGCAGCATCGCGGGTAAGTATCTCGGACCCCAATATGCGACGTTCATGAACGACGAGCGGATCGCGGGCTATGCGACGCTCGACCTGTCGGTCGGCCTCCATCTGGCCGACTGGATCGACGGGAAACGGACGGATCTGCGCGTCAACGCGATCAACGTGACCAATCCGGACGTCCTGGCGGGGGTGCAGGCGGTCAGCACCAACGCGCGCGATGTAGTAGGGCGCGGCGGCATTGTCATTTCGGGCTATGCGCCCGCCTATTACATCGGCAGCGGTGCGGCGGTCATCGCGACCGTGTCGCGTAGCTTCTGAGCATGGCCAAGGCCGCACCCGCGTCCACCGGGCATCTGGTGCACGGCATGGGCACCGCGTTGGAGACGCCCGCCTGGCCCATGATCGAGGTGGGCGAGGCCGACGCGGTCCTTGCCCGCTTTCCGGCGGCGGGCCGTATCGAGCGATTGCTGTGGCATTCGCCGCGGCCGTTTTCCGCGGCGACGCTGATCGATACGACGCGCGGGCAGTTCCTGCTGAAACGGCATGATCGCCACGTGCGGTCGGCGGCGGAGCTGTCTCAGGAACATGCGTTCGTGTCGCATCTCGCGGCGGCCGGAATATCGCTGCCCGAAATCGTGCGGACGACGGACGGTGCCAGCACCCTTTCGATGGGCGAGGGGACCTTCGAGCTTCAGCGCCGCGCGGCCGGGGCCGACCTGTATCGGGACAGGCCCTCCTGGACCCCGTTCCTCTCCTATGTCCACGCACACGCGGCGGGTGTCGCGCTTGCCCAGGTACATCAGGCGTCCCGCGGGTTCGACGCGCCGGTGCGCACGGTGCAGCCACTGGTCGCGAGCTTCACCATCCTGCCGGCGAGCGATCCGATGGCGGCGGCAGAGGCCTATGTCGCGGCACGCCCCACGCTGGCGGCTTTCCTCGCCACCTTGCCGTGGCGGAAGGAACTGGAGCTGCTTTTCGAAGCACTGGCGGGAGGGCTGGCGGCGCGCCTTGCCGATCAGCCTTCGCTTTGGACGCATAACGATTGGCATCCGTCCAATCTGCTCTGGGCTGCGGACGGCACGGTTGCGACGGTGTTCGACTTCGGATTGTCCGACCGGACTTGCGCGCTGCACGACCTCGCCACCGCGATCGAGCGGACGGCGGTGGAATGGCTGCGACTGGGTGACGACGATGATGCCATCGCCGATCCGGCGGCGGCGCTGTCGTTGATCGCGGGCTATGTGACGATCCGGCCCTTGAGCTGCGCCGAGATCGAGACAGTCGTTCGACTGCTGCCGCTGGTGCATATCGAATTCGCCCTGTCCGAGATCGCGTATTTCGCAGGCGTCTTGGGGGATCCTGCGGCCGCGATGCATGCCTGGGACGCGTATGCTATCGGCCATGCCCAATGGTTCCTGTCCGCACCCGGCCAGGATTTCCTGGCGCAGGTCGGCACGGCGGCGAACGGTTGATGTCGACGCTGGAGATCGTTGCGGTCGTCGTCAGCTTCCTGGCGATCTGGCTGACCGCACGGCGCAATCTGTTGTGCTGGCCGCTGAACCTCGTCGCCTGCGGCTTGTATTTCAAGCTGTTCCTCGACGTGCGCCTCTACGCCGACATGGCGCTGCAGGCGGTGTTCGCCGTCGGCATCCTGTATGGTTGGCTGGTTTGGACGCGCGGCAAGCGCGATACGGGGGCGGTCGTCGTGGTGCCGCTGAAGCGATCGCACGCGCTGATGGGGCTGAGTGCCGGGGCGATCGGTGCGATCGCGATCGGGTGGTTCACCAGCCACCATACAGACGCCGCACTGCCGTGGATCGACGCCACACTCAGCAGCTTCAGCCTTGTCGCGCAATATTGGACTGCGCGACGTCATCGCGAAAACTGGCTGCTATGGATCGTCGTCGATGTCGCCTACGTTGCGATGTTCGCCTTTAAGGGGCTGACGCTGACCGCAGGATTATATGCGGCGATGATCGGACTTGCTATTGCGGGATATCGCGAGTGGCGGCGGGCGGGGCCTGCTTCATCCATCGTCTGACAGACGGACTAGCTAGCGGATCGCCGCGCCACCAAAAGCCGTAGTTAGCCTGCGACCTTGAGCGACTTGTCCAGCATCGTCAGTTCGAGCGGCGTGAGACCAGCGCGCGGATCGTCATTGAGCCGCCGCGGAGCCTGTGCAGCCCTTTTGGACAAAGCCGATCCGTAAGTCCTGCGTACCATGTTCTGCTTCCTGAAGAACGAGTTAACCAATCCCGCACGCTAACGCCGACCTGCGCTGCCGGTTCCACACTGCGCGGAACCGGCCCCCATTCCACTGTGCCGGATTGGTACGGCCCGGTTCGATCCCCCCGGTCACTGATAGCGCAGGGCGTTCTCGAACCCCTCGTTCGTCTTGGTCATCTTCGCGAGCTTCCGGAGATAGCCACGCACATGCCGTTCGAAACGGACATCGTCGTATATCCCCGTTACGGGATAGTCGTCCTGCCCGATGAGGTCCTTGATGCGCTTGGCAAACGCAGGCTGGTCGTTAACGTCCGCCGCGCCCTGAAGCCTGCTGCAGACCCATTCCTCGGCGGCGGCCTTGTCGTAATCGTCGCGCGCCTCATAGCCGCGCCGATCCGCTGCCGCCTGGTCCAGCTTCGCCGCCGCCACGCGCCGCGTCAGCCAGTTCCGAACCTGTTCACCGTCCCATATCTTTGTCGGGTTGCTCATCGCGTGCTCCAATAATCGTGCCCATGGCGGCAAGGATCGTTCGTGCGTGAACGCGCCTGCCGGCCAGTCCGCGGCATGCCGACGGCGCTTGTCTTTCCGCGGCAGCCAAGGCAACCCCGCGCGATGCATACCGAGGCAAATCTGGAAACCATCCTGCTCGGGCCGGTCCTCCCCGACCGCGTATGTGGTGACTGCACCGTCTGTTGCACCGTCCTGACCGTGGATACGCCGGAGTTTCGGAAGCCCGGCGAAACGCCCTGCATGCACCTCACGCCACAGGGGTGCGGCATCCATGCGACGCGGCCCACGATCTGCCGAACGTGGTTCTGTGCCTGGAGACGCACCGCGGCGATGCCCGAGCAGGCGCGTCCGGATCTGTCCGGCCTTCTCGTCTCGCTCAATTTCGAACGCGCGCCGCGGAATTGCTTCGAAGGCGTGTCGATCATCGTCCGCACCACCAGTCGCGGCGGTGCGATCGACAAGGGCATGGCGGGGGCCGTTCTCGACAGCCTGTGTCATCAGCTCGTACCCGTCTGGTTCAGCGACGGGACGAAGAAGATGTTGATGCACCCGACGGACGACGTGGCCAGCCTCGTCCTGTCCGGAGAGACGGCCCCTGCGCACCTGCGAGACGAAGTTGCGGCATGGCGCGAGCATTACGGGGTTTTCGGCACCGAGGCCTAGCGATTCTGCTGGTGGGTGGACCCGGGTAGCGGGGGATTGCGGACGCGCACAAGATCAGGCGACCTAAACGCTGCTCGACCGTTGTGCGGTGCAGAGGAGTGCAATGCCATGTCCCGCCGTATTCTGATCACCGGTGCCAGCGTTGCCGGCAACACCGCCGCATGGTGGCTTGGCCGCGCCGGTTTCGACGTGACCGTGGTCGAGCGCGCACCTGCGTTCCGTGATGGCGGGCAGAATATCGACGTCCGCGGTTCGGGGCGCGAAGTGCTTCGTCGGATGGGGCTTGAGCAGTCCGCTCTGGAACAGGGCACCGGGGAGGAAGGCACGGCTTGGGTCGATGCAAACGGCCACATCGCTGCGCAATTCCTGACCGCGGATCAGGACGGCGACGGACCCACCGCCGAGATGGAGATCCTGCGCGGCGACCTTGCCCGGCTGTTGTACGAACCCGCGGCGGAGCGGGCGACTTACCGCTTCGGCGACAGTGTGACGGCCATCGTCGAGGACGACGAGGCCGCCTGCGTCACCTTCGCCAGAGGGCGGACGGAGCGCTACGACGCGGTCATCGTGGCGGAGGGCGTGGGTTCGGCAACGCGCGCGCACGTTTTTGCACAGGAGAACGCGCCGCGCTGGATGGACCTGACGATCGCCTATTTCACCATTCCGCGCGCGGCGGATGATGACCGGCTCTGGCGTTGGTACAACGCGCCCGGGGGTCGAAGCGTGTCGTTGCGACCCGATCGCCACGGCACGACACGGGTCATGCTGTCGGTCCAGCAGCCGCCCGGCGGCGAACAGGATTGGAGCCAGGAGCGCCAGAAGACATGGCTGCGCAAGCGGTTCAGCGATGCCGGCTGGCAGTCCGCGCGCGTGCTGGACGGCATGGACGCGACCGACGATTTCTATTTCGACGTGCTGCGTCAGGTGCGGATGCCGCGCTGGTCGAAAGGCAGGGTTGTGCTGACCGGAGATGCCGCGTGGTGCGCCACGCCGATCGCGGGGATCGGTACGACGTTGGCGATCACCGGGGCCTACGTACTGGCGGCCGAGATGGCACGGTCCGACGATGTCGTAGCAGCGTTTGCCGCCTATGAGCACGCGATGCGCCCGATGGTCGAGGATGCGCAGGGGGTCCCCAAAATCGCTCCGCGACTGATGAATCCGCACAGTCGGCTTGGCATCCGTCTGCTGCATGGTGCGTTGAGTATGGCAAGTCGCCCCGCTGTGCGCGGCCTGACCGGCAAGCTGTTTGGCGGTAGCACGAAGGAACCGGACTTGTTGCAATATGATCAAAACCGCACGGACGGGTCGTCCGATGCACCTGAGCGCTCTGTGACGGCAGCCGGAAAGGGCGCACTGTCGCCGCTGCTGGCGCTCGGCGCAGTTGGTCTCGTGCTCGGCGTGAGTGCGGTCGTCGGGCGGCGCAACGCGCCCGATCCCTCACATCCCCGGATCCGCAAATGGTATCGCGGGCTCGACAAGCCCGGTTTCACGCCGCCCGATGCGGCGTTCGGAGCGGTGTGGCCCGTGCTCGAGACCGGGCTGGCTGTCGGCGGGTATCGGCTGTTGCGCCAGCCCTCGGGCAGCGCGCGCAATACTGCCGTCGGATTGTGGTTGCTCAACACCGCGATGGTCGGCGGCTGGACGCAATTGTTCTTCCGCGAGAAGCAACTCGGCGCGAGCGCCGCTGCATCGGGCGCGATGGTCGCGTCGAGCGCCGCTTACGTCGCCGCGGCCGCGCGGGTGGACAAACCGGCGGCTGCGGTCGGGATCCCCTTCGTTGCATGGCTCGGTTTTGCGACTCTGCTTGCCGAACGGATCTGGCGCGACAATCCGGAAAAGGGGCGATGAGCCGGTGAGGCCCAAGCCCGATACGCCCGCTCCGGGACAGGAAAGCGTCTGGCGCTACCCGCGGCCTGCAATTGCCGAGCCAAGTCGCCGCCGGATCCATATCGAACACGCCGGGATCATCGTCGCCGACACCAATGCGGCGGTGCGCACGCTCGAGACGAGCCATCCGCCGAGCTGGTACATCCCGCCGAATGCGATCACGCCCGGCCTGCTGCGTCCGTCGACCCGCCGTTCGTTCTGCGAATGGAAGGGCGAGGCGCGATACTGGCATGTCCAAATAGCCGGACACACGTTCAATGACGTGGGCTGGAGCTATGCGAACCCCACTCCTGCCTTCGCGATCCTTCGGGATCATGTCGCGTTCTACGCGGCACCTTTCGACCTGTGCGCGGTCGACGGCGAGCGGGTGATCCCCCAGCCCGGCGGATTTTACGGGGGCTGGATCACGTCCGACCTTGCAGGGCCGTTCAAAGGCGTCCCGGGCAGCATGGGATGGTGAGCGCTACGGTACCGGAAGGTCTCGCCGACTGGCGCGAGCTGCCGCGGGTTCGTGGGATGAACGACCGCCCCGTCGCGGAAGGTGCGCGTTACGTCCTGTGCTGGCTCCAGCAGGCGCTGCGTGCAAGCGACAATCCGGTGATCGACGCAGCGGTCCGGCTCGGCAATGCGCTGGGGTTGCCGGTGCTCGTCTATCACGGCGTGCGGGAGGATTATCCCTATGCTTCGGACCGGCTGCATCACTTCATCCTCGGTGCCAGCCGTGATCTTGCCGCGGGATGTCGGGCGCGGGGTCTTGCCTGCGTCCAGCACGTCGATCGCTCGGGGCATCGCGAGAAAGGGCTGGTCTACAGGCTTGGCACCGACGCCGCTGCGCTGGTTCTGGAAGACCAGCCGACCTTCGTCGCGCGCTGGCAGACGGAGCGGGTGGCCGAACGGATCGAAATCCCGGTCTATGCGGTCAACGCCGCGTGCCTCGTACCGCCTGCCGTTTTGGGCGAGGGGATCGGGGGGCGTTCCGGCTTCCTGCGACGCCACGAACCGGAGCGGGCGGCATGGACTGTCGCCGACGACGAGTCGACCGACATCGCGCCCTATGACGGTACGTTGCCGTTCGTGCCCGATACGCTGGAGGGCGACCTCGACGCATTGATCGCCGAGCTGGATATCGATCACAGCCTGCCAGCAAGCGCCGCCTTTCCCGCAGGACGAGCGGCGGCGGAAACGCGGCTAATGCGCTTGATCCAGGACGTTCTGCCCGGTTACGCCACGACCCGCAACGATGCGACACGGCGCGAGGGCGCGAGCGGCTTGTCGCCCTATCTCCATTTCGGAGTGCTCGGGCCGCGCGAGGTGATGCGCGCGGTGGAGAGGGCGGCTGTCGGGGCACGCCACAGCATCAAGTTCGCCGACGAACTGCTCGGGTGGCGCGAGTGGTTCCATTATCAGGCACGCGCTCTGGCCAAGCCAGAACAGTACGACCGTGTCGCCGGTTGGGCGCGCGCGACGCTCGCCGACCACGCCGGCGACCCGCGGTCCCATCTGGAAAGCCTGACGGCGATGCTGCGCGGCGAGACGCGCGATGAAAGCTGGAATGCTTGCCAGCGCCAGTTCCTGCGTTTCGGCTGGATGCACAACAACCTGCGGATGTATTGGGGCAAGCGCATCATCGCGATGACGCCCGACCCCGAAACCGCCTGGGCAACGGCCTGTTACCTCAACGACAGGCTGAGCCTGGATGGCCGTGATCCCGCGACGTACGGTAATATCGCCGCGATGTTCGGCGGGTCGCCCGGGGATACCGAGCGCCCTGTCTACGGGCGTGTCGCCACCCGCAGCGATGGCTCAACACGGTCCCGCGACGGCGGTACCGCATGGCTCGCCAAGGCGGCGTCGCGCCCTGTCCCTGCGGTGAGCGTTCCTGCAGATCTGCCGCGCGAGCTTTATGCCCCCGGGTGACAGACTTACTGATCAGCCCGTAATCTTGACCCGAAAGGCCAAACGAACAGCATGACCCAACGGGACAAAGCCAACCGGACGCTCGTCGTCGTCTTCGGCGCTGCGGTGCGTCCCGACGGCACCGCCAGCCCGGCGCTCGCGCGCCGCGTCGGCTATGCCGCTGCGGTTGCGCAAAGTGATCCGAGCGTGGATCTGTTCCTGTCGGGCGGGGTAGGGACATATCGCCCGTCGGAAGCACGCGTGATGGCCAATATGGTCGATGGCGTCGTGTCCGCCGAGCGGCTGATCCTTGACGAAGCCAGCCGGGACACGCTGCAAACGGTCGCCGCGGCGGTCGCGCATGGGCGCGAGCGAGGATATGCCAAGATCCAGCCCTGCACGGATGCCTATCATCAGCCGCGCGTTATCATGCTGTTCCGCCTGATGGGGTTCTCAACCCGCGCGGTGCCGATCGTCGCGCGCGGCCCGAAGCGGTTGCAAGCCAAGATGTGGGCCCGTGAATTTGCCGCGATCCCCTATGACGCAGTGGCCGGCCTCAACGCGGTTTGGCGCGGGCGCCGCAAGTAACGGCGCCGTCAAAGGTCGCGCAGCGCCGCGGCGGGCTTGGCACGGAGCGCAGGAATACTGCCCGCGATCCCCATCCCGAGCGTGATCGCGACCGCTATCGCCAGCGTCGCCACAACGATGTCCCAGCGCGGTGCCCATGCGATCGAGAACACCTGCGTCACGACATACCATCCCGCCCCCGTTCCGACCGCCAGCGCGACCACTACCAGGATCGCCGCCAGCATCGCATATTCCAGCGCCTGCGCGCCCAATACCTGGCGTCGGCTGCCGCCGAGCAGCTTGAGGATCACCGCATCGTACCGCCGTGCGCGCGCCGATGCCGACACCGCGCCGATCAGCACCGCGATCCCCGCCGCCACCGTCACCGCAGCCGCCGCCCGGATCGCCACAGCGATCTGGCCAAGTACCGTGCCAAGCTGGCCGATCACGTCACCGACGCGGATCAGCGTGACCGAGGGCAAAGCTGTCCCGACGCTGCGCATGATCGCTCCGTCGCGCGCTGGGGCGGCATAGACGCTGGCGAGCAGGCCATGCGGCGCTTCCTCGATATAGCCCGGTGAGAAGACGATCGCGAAGTTGAGCCCAAGCCCACCCCAGTCGATCTTGCGCAAGACGGCGATCCGCGCGGGCACATCGACGCCGAGCACCGAAACCGTGATCGTGTCGCCGATCTTCAGGCCAAGCGCCGCCGCCGCCTTGTCCTCGAGCGAAACGAGCGGGGGCCCGCGATAGTCGGCAGGCCACCACCGGCCGGCGACGACGGCGTTGCGGGGGGGCAGCGTCGCCGACCAGGTGATCGTGCGGTCCCCGCGCAGGATCCAGGCACCCTCGGGCAGCGTCTTCATGTCGGCCACGCGTTGCCCGCGCAACGCGCCGATCGACCCGCGCAGCGATGGCAGTGCCTCGATCTTCGCGGCGGGGGCTGCGCCCTTGACGGCTTGAGCGAAAGTGGCGGCGTCTTCGGGTTGCAGGTCGATCGCGAAGAAACGCGGGGCCTTGGCGGGGGCTGCGTTGCGCAGCTCAGAGGATAGACTCGCATCGATGACCGCCAGTGCGACGAACAGCGAGAAGCCCAGGCCCAGCGCCACCACGAGGCGGTCGGTCTGCGCGCCGGGTCGGTGCAGATTGGCGATGGCGAGGCGCACCAGCGGCCTTCTCGCACGCGGAAGTCTGGCAGCGGTGAACCGGATGGCAAGGCCAACGAGCCACAACAGCACGATCAATGCCGACACCGCCCCGACGAATCCGAGCGCCAGAAGCCGGTTGGACGCCGTGAGAACCGCGAGCGCAACTAGTGCCGCGACCAGCAGTGCCATCACCCCCAGCACGATCGCGGATGGTCGGCGGCGGGTGCCGAGCGCATCCCGCAGCAAGGTCGCCGCGGGCACATCGCGCGCGCGTGCCAGCGCGGGCAAGGCGAACAACAGCGCCACGAGCAGCGCCAGCAAGGCGGCCGTCGCTAACGGCACGGGATACAGCGCCAGACGTGGCGGCACCGGAAGCGCTGCTCCGACGATCCCCGTGACCAGCCACGGCACCGCCGCACCGACCAACAGGCCGCCGCCGATCCCGACCGCGGCGACCATGCCGAGCTGCGCAAGGAACACCGTCGCGATCGTCCGCGAGGTCGCGCCCAGCACCTTCAGAGTGGCGATGATCCGGGTCTTCCCCGCCAGATAGGCGGCCACCCCGCTCCCCACGCCGACGCCCGCGATGGCGAGCGCGGCAAGGCCGACGAGCAGCAGGAACTGGCCGAACTGGTCGATACCGCGCCGCAAACCGCCCGCCGCGCTGTCGCTCGTCCGCGCCGACCATCCTGCGTCTGGCACAAGCGCGAGCAAGCGATCCCGTACCGCCTTGGCATCGGCAGGCTTGGCGAGCGCGATGCGGTAGTGGCTTTCGTAGAGGCTGCCCGGCTGAACCAGCGCGGTTGCGTCCAGCCCGGCCAGATCGACCAGCGCCGGGGGCCCTAGCGTGAACCCCGCGCCAAGTCGGTCGGGTTCCTCCGCGATGATCCCCACAACGCGCAAGGGAGTCATACCCATGCGGACGGTATCGCCAGCCTTCACGCCCAGCCGGTCCGCCGCAGCCTCCGCGATCGCGATCTCGCGATCGTGCGGTCGGGAAGCGAGCGCCCCGGTCGCAAGCCGGAAACGCCCCACCAGCGGCCACGCCGCGTCCGTACCGCGCAGGTCGACGAGCATCGCGGGGGTGCCTTCGCCTCTGCTCATCATCGCGCGCATCGACACCGTCTCGGACACCCGGCCCGCCTGCGCGAAGGTCGCGAGTTCCGCCACCGTGGCGCGACGCTGCGACACGGTGAACTCGACGTCGCCGCCAAGGATCTGTCGGCCATTCGCGTCGAGCGCCGCGATCATGCTCGCAGCGAGGCTACCGATCCCGGCAAGCGCCGCGGTCCCGAGGAACAGGCACGCCACCAGCAGAACCAGTCCGCGCCCACCACGGCGCAGGTCCCGCAGCGCCAGCCGCCACGCGATGCTCAAGCGCGCGGCCGATCGGTGGCGATGCGACCGTCCGCCAGCGTGACGACCCGGGCGCACCGCGCTGCCAACGCCGGATCGTGCGTGATGACGAACAGTGTCGTCCCGCTGGCGGCGTGGCGTTCGAACAACAAGTCCATAATCGCGGCACCCGTCGCGGTATCGAGATTGCCGGTCGGTTCGTCGGCGAAGATCAACGCAGGTGCCGCGACCAGCGCTCGCGCGATCGCGACGCGCTGCTGCTCCCCGCCCGACAGTTGCGCGGGATAGTGCCCGGTGCGGTGGCCGAGGCCGACCGCGGCAAGCTCTGTCTCGGCGCGCTCGAACGCGTCGCGCGCGCCCGCCAGTTCCAGCGGAACCGCGACATTCTCGAGCGCGGTCATCGTCGGCAGCAGATGGAATGCCTGCAGCACGATACCGATCCGCCCGCGCCGCGCAATCGCGAGTGCGTCCTCGTCCAAGGCTGCGAAATCCAGCCCGGCGACCGTCACGGTCCCGCCGCTCGGGCGCTCCAGTCCGGCAAGCACCGCCATCAGCGACGACTTGCCCGATCCCGACGGCCCGAGCAGCGCGACGCGTTCGCCCGCGGACACGCTGAGGTCGATACCGCGCAGGATGTCCACGCGCGCCGGCGCACGGCCGAGCGACAGCGAGACGTTGCGTGCTTCGATCAGCGCGCTATCGGTGGGGGATGATATGGTCACGTCTCAAGCGATATGGATGGTGGCGAGGGATTGTCCATCTCGCATTGCTGTCGCCTGCGGTATTTGTGTCGACCGCGCACGCATCACCACGGGCCCCGGTGATCTGGGCCTTCGGCGACAGCCTCAGCGCTGGCTACGGCCTCCCACCCGCTGCAGGGTTCACCGCAAGGCTGCAGGCCGCGTTGCGGCGGGCGGGTGTCGCTGCCACCGTGCGCAACGGCGGCGTCGCGGGAGATACCGCTGCGCAAGCACGCGCGCGGCTGCGCTGGGGGCTGCGTGGGCTTGGCGCGACCCCCGATCTGGTGATCGTGGAACTCGGCGCGAACGACATGCTGCGGGGGCTTCCGGTGGGGCAGACCAGAACCAATCTCGACGCGATCCTGACGGAACTGCGGAACCGGCATATTCCCGTACTCCTCGCCGGAATGCGCGCTGCGCCGAATCTGGGGCCGGACTATGTGACCGCTTTCGAAGGCATTTACCCCGCGCTCGCCAAGCACCATCGGGTTGCGCGCTACCCGTTCTTCCTTGAAGGCGTCGCGGGAAATCGCACGCTGCTCCAGGCCGATGGCCTGCACCCGAACGCCCGCGGCGTCGAGATCATCGTCGGGCGTATGCTGCCCAGCGTTCGCTCCGCATTGAAAGAATAGGCGCATGGACCTCGACGACCAGTTCCGCCGCTATTTCGGCAGCAGCGATCTTGCCGCGTTGAACCCGTCCGCGCTCGATGCAGGGATCGAGCACATGCGGGTCGATTTCGGACTGGAAAAGGATCGCGACCGCCGCTTCGGTTTGTGGACGCTATTGCACATGCTCGGTGCCGCGCCCGATCTGGACGTCGCCTTCCCGTCCGAAGCGGACCGCGCGGCTGCACGACGCTTCATGGAGATGGCGGAAAGCCTCGACGAAGACTGACGCTCGCGGCTGCGTTGCAAACTGGTTGGTCACCCAGCGACGATGGAATAACATCATGGCCCCCGCACCGTAGAAACTCGGTTGGCTTCTGAAGCAGAACAAGCGCTATGCGCCGCTGCTGGATACCATCAAGCTTGCCCCTATTCCCTTAGCGATAGGGGCTGTGCTGGCGCTGCCGATGCTGTTCATCTTCAACGGATATCTCGGCCAGCTGAACCAGCCGCCAATTCCCGTCAGTCAGGCAAGCGACTGGGTGTTCCTGCTTTTGTTCGGTATCCTGGCGTCCACGATGTTCGCCGTGATCGTCCTTCTGCCTGCGGTCTGGACCACGGTGGTCCGATGGAATGCGCCAACCATGCCGGAGCGCAACATCAAGCTGGCCTGTGGCGTGACGGCGCTTGTCACGGTCCTTGTCGTCGCCGTGACGTTGATCGCGGATCTCGACCAGCTTGCGATCGCATTTATCGGCGGCACGGTTCTCGGCGGCATGGCAGGCGGTTGGGCCGCAACCGGTCGGCCACCCCCACATAAAGACGTTTTCGCGGCGTCCGCCGGTTTCATGCTGTCGGCGTTCGTCGTCCTCATATGGCTGGTGTTACTATTGTCGTTGCTGTCGCCGATGTTCGAAGCGTTCGTGAATGGCCGATCGCACCTGGTTTTGGTCGGAATGATGGTGGTGCTGCTCGCGATGCTCGGCTTGTCGATCGTCAAGCCGGCGCTCGGCGCTATCGTAGGGGCCTTGATCACCGGTTACTGGGTATCGGAGCAGGCGTCCCCCGATCGTGGAACGTTGATTGCCAGCGCGCTTTACGCAGCCGACCTTGGTGGCGGGCGACCGGCGCACGCAGCCCAGCCGGATGCGCTAGGGGAAATATGCAATCTTGGCGTCGACGGACGACCCGTTTTATACTTTGAAGTTGCGGGTTGCAGTCGCGCGGCAGCGTATCGACGTCTGCGTGCCCTCAAGGGAAACAATAGTATCGAACGGAGACAGCAAATCCGGCGTTGGAATATGCGGGTCGTAGAACAGGGCGCGCGGAGGCGTTGACCACTTACATTCCAGTCGTACTGGCGGAGATGTAGTGACCTGTTCCAGACGGGACTGGCGCGATCGGCGGTAACAGGCTGGGGCTCAAGACTAAATGGACATCGGAATTGTCCAATCGTGTCAGGTTGACGGCAGGGATCAACACCCCCTAGCGTAATGGTACCGATAACAAGGTGACCGTGCATCGAGTCGCCAGGGGGTTGAGGAGCTGACGATGACTGGGTCCGACCAGACGATACGGCATCGCGGCATATGGCGGGTCTTGACGACCGTCTTGCTGGGCCTGTCCATACCGGCCACGCTCCACGCGCAGACCGCCGGCAACGTGGTCGAGGCGCTGCCCCCGCCAACCGGACTCGCACCGTTCTTCAGTCCGGTGACCGCCGCTCCTGGCACCCCCGACGCGGACGGCTTCCTACGTCGCTGGCTGCTGCTGGAGCCGATCGTCAAACCCAACCGGACGAACTCCGGCTTCACGTCGGCCTATGTGCGCGATGCCTTATCGCCCGCAAACTATCCGGGCCGGTTCGACGCCGTGCCGCGGGACGGTCAAACGACGACCGCACCAGGTACGCCGCGGTGGCACGCGCTCGATACCAACCTGTTCGACGTCAAGCTGTTCAACCTTGCGCAGGGGCTCGGCAAGCCGACCTACGGCGTCATCTTCTGGGCGGTCACCGTCGTCGACAGCCCGCGCGAGATGCGGGACGTTCGTCTCGCGGTCGGCTCCAATTCCGCTTCCGTGTGGTGGCTCAACGGCAAGGAAACTGTCGGCCTGTTCGGCGATCGACGCATGGTCATGGACGACGTGCTGTCGCGCCCCGTGACGCTTCGCAAGGGGCGCAACGTCCTGCGCGGCGCGGTGATCAACGGACCCGGCCTGAGCGACTTCTGCGTCCGCCTGCTCGACGAAAGCGGCCGTCCGATCCGGGACATCAAGGTCGACGTGAAGTGAGGATCATCATGCAGCGCTCCATCGTCCTGGCAGCAGCGATGCTGCTCGCGGTTCCCGGTACCGCATCGGCGCAACTCGAGGGCGAGCCGTTCATTCACGATCCGTCGACGTTGACACTGTCGGACGGCAAATGGTGGACCTTCGGCACCCGCGGCGGTGGGCTCGTGTCCGACGATGGCTGGGTCTGGCACAGCGGTGGCGAGCGGCCCGGGGGCGGTGTCGCGCCCGACGTGATCAAGATCGGCGATCGCTATTATGTTGCCTATGCCGTCGGGGGCGGGGGGATGAACGGCGGCCATGCCAGCAACATCAAGATCATGTGGACCAACTCGCTTGATCCGAAGTCGCCCGCCTTTGGCTATCACGACGTCGGGATCGTCGCGTCGACCAACGGGATCGAGGTGGCGGATGCGATTGACCCGGCGTTCCTCTACGCCGACGGGCATTTGTGGTTGAGCTACGGTACCTATTTCGGGTCGATCCGCATGGTCGAACTCGATCCCAAGACCGGCGGTCGTCTGGCGGGTAACGAGCCCGTTGATATCGCGATCGACATGGAAGCGACCGCGCTGCTGCACCGCGACGGGTGGTACTATTTGCTGGGGACGCATGGGACGTGCTGTGACGGGCCCAACTCGTCGTACAACATTCGGGTTGGTCGTTCGCGCAGTCCGCTTGGACCGTATGTCGACAACATGGGCGTGCCGCTCCTCAAAGGGGGTGGCAAACTCGTCGTGGCCGGACGGGGGCGTCAATATGGCCCCGGGCATTTCGGGCTGATCGACCTCGGGGACGGCGTCGAGAAATACTCGATGCATTATGAAGCAGACCTCGATCGCAGCGGCCGCAGCGTCCTCGCGATCCAGCCGTTGCTCTGGAAAGACGGCTGGCCCGTCGGTGGTGCGAACATTGTACCCGGCACCTACGAAATCCAGTCCGAGCGCAGTGGCGGAGCCTTGCAACTGGCGGTCGATTTCGTGCGCATGCCCTTCAACGTGCGGCGCAGTTTCATGGCGAAGAGCAATGAGCCCGTAGCGCCGATCCCCAATCAGACCTTGGCGGAAGGTCGGACGTCGTGGCCCGAGGGGGACGCCGAGGTGGATCTGGGCGACTATATGATCCGCGCGCATCAGCAATGGACGATCTCACCGGTGGCGGGCGCAGGCGGTGCGTTCGGTGCGCCTTACTACAAGATCGTCATCGCCGGGACCGAGCGCGCTCTGGCGGTCGGTCCGGAAGGGACGGTTCGCGCCGTACCGACCTTCGATGGCTCCCCGGGACAGCTCTGGCGGATCGATCAGCTGACCGACGGCACCTACCGGATCATGCCCAAGGTCAGCGTCGGGTCGAAGGGGCCTGTGGCACTGGTGGCCCTTGGCCGAAGCACGCCGGCGCTGGCAGCATTCTCTTCCGCCAGCGATACAGGACGGTGGACCTTCCAGCGGCCCTGACCCGGTCTCGAGTTTTCGACCAACAGTCCCAAGCGTGATCGACGGGGGGACGAACGGGCGAGGAACGCTCCGGCAGGAGATGCAAGATAGTCTGGCGCCACCGTAGGCGCACGGCTAGCCTTCGGTCGCATAGCCAATGTGCGAAACAGGAGGATTCGGTGCAACGCTACTCACGTGCCGGAGCGATCGCGGCCGTTCTGGCGGCTGCCCCGCTTCCCGCTGCACCAGTTCCTGCCACAACGGTGGCGGAGCAGGCTCCCGCCTTTACGGTCCGTCTCCATGAGGGCGGGGAGGTTGACTCGCGCAGCCTTGCCGGCCGCGTCGTGATCCTCAATTTCTGGGCGACTTGGTGCGCGCCGTGCAAGCGCGAGCTTGTCGAGCTCGATGCGGTGCTCGCGCGGCATGGTGCCGCTCGCGTCGCGGTGTTCGCGATCGACGCCGGGAGGCGGACAGAGCCGCGGCTGCTCGCGCGTCAGGCGGCGGCGATGCGCGTGCCCGTCGCGACCGCCATCACCGCGCCATATCGCCCACGTGGTGCCGCGGTTCCGACGACGTATGTGATCGACCCTTCCGGGCGGATCGTGCGAGTCGAGGCGGGGGCGTTCCGGCCGGGCGAAATCACCCGGCTGGTCGACACGCTGTTAGGGGTTACTTCGGCATCTGGTAATGGACGTTGACCGACTGGCCGACGCACCCAAGCACTTCGTTGCCGAGCGTCGGCGGAAGATATCGGAAGCGTGCGACAGCGCGCTCGGTCGCTGGCCCAAAGACGAACGGCGGATAGGCGATCACCGTGCGCGTCTGTTCGACCCGGCCATCGGCGGCAATGTCGAACGCCACACGGGCATTCCCCTCGAAGTTCCAGCGTAGCGCCTCACTCGGGAACGCGGCGCTCGAGATATTGGTGTTTTGCGGGACGGGGCGGACATCGAGCAGCGAGCATTGCTCGGGCGTGATGCCTGCCTCGGTCAGTCGCTGGTCGGCACGGGCAGGGGCACCGTCGCGTTTCTCGATCAGCGACAAATGGAGCTGTGCGAGGCTGCGGATCGGATCGTCCTGCGGAAGTGTTGCCGCGGGCGTTGCGATCACCCCCTGCAACAGCTGGCGTGCCGGTGCGAGCGTACCGCTCGCTTCGAGCGCCAGCGCCTGTTCGGTGCGCAACCAGGCGCGCGCGCGTTCAGAACCTGACTGCGTTTCAAGCCGCGCGACCGCAACGCCGAAAGCGCGTGCCTTGTCGCTTTCATACCCGCTGCGCGTGGCGGAACGGACCGGGGAAGCCCCAACGAACAGGGCGTAGGCACGCGCTTCTGCAGGCGCATTTAGCGAAACCAGCACAGCATCGAGCGCGGCAACCGCCTCGGCGCGACTACGATTGTCCTTGGCGGTATGCACCGCCGCCAGCGCCCGGGGAATGGCACCGGCACCGGGCTCGTTTGCATCGAACGCGGGGGTAATCACGTCCGGATCGACGTGGATCTGCGTGAGCCAGTCGCGCGTCCGATCGCTGAACGCATCCGACAGCGCGAGCAGCGGCGGGCGCTTGACGCAGCGCAGTTCGAGCCGGATCGACTGCCGCCAGAACGGATCGAGCTTTGCCAGCGCAGCGGGTTGCCAGCGCCATTCCGCGACGGCTGCGGCGAACACGTTGCCGAGTGGCCCCGGCTTGCTTGCATACACCGGACTTGCCCCGGAGACGCGCCCGTTGTCCTCGATTGCAAACTCGACCACCGCGACGTCCTGCGGCGCGACATCCCCGCCGCACACCGGCAGGTCCTTGTCCGACATCGTCATCCAGCTTTGGTCGGGCAGATGCCCTGCGCCGGAATAAGTCAGATATTGCCGCACCTTTTCCGAATCGCCGAGGCGGGCATAGATGAGCGCCGCATTGCCGCGGATGCGCACCTGACTGATCGAGACTTTGGTCGTGGTCCGGCCGGTCAGGTCGAGCGCCTGTTCGATGAACGGCGCGGCGAGTTTGGGCTGCCCGCGATTGAGGTCGGCGAGCGCGCGTACGCTGAAGAAGTTAGCCTGGTCGGTCTTGGGCAGTTTGGCAAAGCTCGCGGCGTCGGCGCGGACCGCGTCGAGCGTCGCCGCGGCCAGATCGGGCTGCTCAGTGAGTGCGGCCAGCGCCAGCGTGTAGCGCAACGACAAGGCGTCCGTGGACTTGGTGTCGGTTTCGGCGGCGATCGCACGTTGCAACTCGGTAACCGCCTGCGTGTTATTTGCCCCGCCACGGTGCAGGCTGCCAAGCAACCGCAGGGAATACGCCAGGTCCTCGTCGCGCGTGACCTTTTGTGCGGCGAAGGCACGGACCGCGAGCGTCGCCTCGGCCATCGCGGGATCGAACTGGCCGCTCTGCTGTAGTGCATAGGCGAGGCGCGCCCGGATCACGGCGGTCGATCGCGCCAACGGTGGCAACCCCGCCACCGCCGCGCGATAGCCGGTGATGGCGGCGGCAAAGTTGCCCTTTTCCAATGCCGCCTGCGCGGTGTCGAACAGCATCTGCGGGGTTTGCGGTGCTGTCTGTGCTATGGCGCTACCGCCCCCCAGAACCGCCGCACATGCCGCAACCCGAAGCCAGCCTTTGCTGATCCGTCGCATTCAATCCCCCCGTTTTCAAACCCCTGCGGGACGATAACAGGGGAAAGCACCGTACGTAAGCGTCATCTTCAAAGGGTCGGGCGCGCGCGGACGGGGCAAAGTGGTTGCGCCATGCCCGGGACATCAAACGCCGCCCGGGCGACGAGCGCGAACGGCGGTCAGAATAATCCGGGCGCTATCACGTGGCACGGTTTCGCGGCGGGGCGGCGGCGAATGCGGCGGCCACCGCCTCACGCATAGGCTTCGGTCTGAACTCCCTGTCGTACAACGTCGGTCGGCGAAGCGCTTTGTCCTTGCGCGGTTCGAACCCCTCGATCCAGCTGTATCGGTCGCACAGCCCCCAGCTGAGCACGTCGCGCACAGCCGGATAGCTTAATGTCACATCCAGATATCCCTTCGTGAAATCAGCGACGGCGCGATCCCGTGGCGTGATCTCGGTCGGCAATCCGTTGTCGCGCACGTCGAGTTCGGTCAGCACCAGTGCATAGCCCATTTGCGTCACGGCATCGAGGAACTGTCGCCAGTCCCGTTCGAGCCGAGTCACGCTGGCCCTGGCATCCAGACCCTGGGTCACGAGATGCGACTGCACGCCAAGCGCGTCCACGGGCGTCCCACGGCGCTTGAACCCTTCGAGCAGTTTGAGCACGCCGGCACGGTGGGATGCGTTTCCCGGCTCCCAGCTCATGTAATCGTTATAGACCAGTTCGGCGCGTGGGGCCCCGGCACGCGCGGTGTGGAACGCCAGGTCGAGCGTCGCCTCCGCCCCGCCAATCGCGGTCGACAGGCTGGTATCGTACAGCTGCCCGTCTGACGGGCGGACGGCTTCGTTGACCACGTCATAGCTTTCGATCCGCTTCCCATAACGCGCCAGGACGGTATCGATATGCGTGGTCAGCAATCGCTCACCCTCGCGTTTCGGCGTCGCGCCGAAATCGTAGCTGTTGAGCCATCTGGGTAACCATTTGGGTTGATGCCACAGGAGGTTATGGCCCCGCGTAGCCAGGCGCTTACTTTCGGCCCAGGCGACGATGGCGTCGAACCGTTCGAACGCGAAGGCGGTCGGCGACGGCCGCAAGGCCTGCCACTTCATTTCATTTTCAGCGACGATCACCCCGCACTCCGCCGCGACGAGCCGCGCGTACGGTGGGTTGGCAATCGACCCACGATCGGCACCCGCGGTGCCCCAGCTGATAGCGGAGCCGAACCGCAAGCCCTTGCGCCGCGCCAGCACGTCGAGGGAGGGCGGGATGTCGGTCCTTGCCACAAGCGGGGAAGCCACCGCACCCATGATACCGGCCATCAGAACGTCGCGACGTGCAAAACCGGTCATGATCAACCTCTTCGAGGAGTAACACTATCGATGATGGCGTTAACTCTCGAAGGTTGGGGGCGTGACGTCAAGGATTGGCATTGGCCACTGGGGAGCGCGTAAGCCGTCCGTTACCCACGGGTATCCAAGCCTCACGACGATGAGGTCAGGGTCTTGCTACTTGGCACGTTCGATCAAACGGAAGGCGCACGGAACGATCACGGCTTCCAATACGCGGTTGCGCACCGGAAGCCGTGATCGTTGCCCGGTTAGAAGTTCAACCGGAAGCCGATGTCATAGCGCGGCCCGAAGTTCTGATAGCCGAGCAACTGGTTATCGAACCGACCCGTCGTGATGTACTTGGCGTTGAACAGGTTGGTGCCCTCGATGAACACCTGCGCGTTCTTGGTCACGGTATAGGCCGCACTTCCGTCGAACTGGCCGTAGTTCCGAACGAAGACGGGTTCGTTGCCAGGGCCGCCCGCAAGCGTCTGCAGGAACCGCTCGCGCCGGTTATAGGCGATGCGAGCCGAGACGCCGTATTTCTCGTAGAAGACTGTCCCGTTCTGCGAGTTGCCGATCCCCTCCGCAGCGAACGACTGGCCGACTTGCGTCACGTCGAAGCTCCGATTGGTGCTGACGAAGGTGGCGTTCGCTTGCACGCCGAAGCCGCTGAGGATGCCCGGTGCCCAGTCGAGCGTATGGACAAGGTTGAGTTCGAGCCCGCGGATATCGAGCGACTCCGCATTGCGCGGCCGCCGTACGCTGAACCGCGCGGTGTTCAGGCCGGTGATGAGTCCGCCGACGGGCAAGTTGCCGGAATTTGCGATCGTGAAGTTTTCCGGTGCGAAGGTCTGAACGATGAAATCGTCGATGCTCTTATAGAACACCGCCGCCGACAGAGTCGTCGTCCGCGTCGGATAATATTCGAACGACAGATCGAAATTGGTCGCGCGATAGGGCTTGAGTTCAGGGTTGCCCCCGCTTGCGGTCAGCGTCGCCGGACGCAGCGTATCATAGTTGAGGTTCGGCGCGAGATCACCGATCGCAGGACGCGTCAGCGACTTGTAGGCGGCGAAGCGGGCCTGGAACTTGGGCGCGATGTTCACCCGGACGTTCAGGTTCGGCAGGAACGTGTTGTAGGTCGATTCCTTGTCGACCGAGACCGTCTGACGGTTGTTGGCAAAGACACCGTTGTAGATGGTGGGATCGCCCGCCACCGGCAGCAGGTCCGTCAACTGCAATTGCTGCCCGAACGACCGCAACTCTGTGTGCTCGTAACGCGCACCGACGTTGACGAACCACGGAACGCCGCCAAGCGTCCCCTCGAAGTCGACGTCGGCATAGCCTGCGTAGACCGTCTCTCGGACCCGCGTCGAAGGCTGGGCCGTCGCGGCATAGCCGTTCGAGGCTGCATAGAGCGCAGCCGTCGTCCCCGGTGCGTTCCCGCGCGCCCGGTCCAGCGCCGCCGTTGCGGCTGGGCTGGTCAGGAAGTTCAGATAGGCACGTGGATCGAAGGTAAGGAACGACGTTGGCAACTGGCTCGAGCCGAACGATCCGATGGAGAATGGCGAGAGCAGCGAGGAATCGGCGAAGGTCGAATAACCGCAATAGACGCAGCCGACGTTCGGATCGGACGTGATCGGCACGTTCTGCTTGTCGCGCGATGTCCGCATCAGGCCGAACCGGAGCACCTTGAGCGCGCCCGAATCAGCTTTCCACTCGGTGTTGAGGCGATATTCGGTGACCTTTTCGGTCACGTCATTGCCACTGACGCCGGCGATGTGGGTTTTTCCGAGCGTGGGATCGGACAGCGCCCCCGATGCATAGCCGAAGGTCGAAGGGATCCCGCCGCCTTCCGCCGCCGTGAAGCTGTACGGCGTCGGGGTTCCGATCACCGCGAAATAGGATTTGCCGCCGCCCGAGTTCTTCGCGCGCGATTGCGTCGCATCGAGCACGACCTTGACGGTGTCGCTGGGCTTCCATTCGACGTTACCGCCGAATTCGTATGTTGTCGTCTCACGCACGCTGCCCGAGGCGATGAAATCCGCGTTGCCGTTGGTGCTCAGCCCGGTGATCGACCGATTGGAGTCGATCGTTGCCGCCGTGTAGTTGGAAGGCTCGAACCAACTGCCGAGGCCGTGGCCGCTCTGGTCGCTCTTGAAGCGGTTGTACAAGCCGTCAACAGTCAACGTCAGCGTGTCGGTCGGGGCATATTGCCCGACCAGCGTCGCGCCGAGCCGCGTGCGGCGATCGACGGTGTTGGTGATGTTCTGGTTCCGCGGCGCGTAGACGTTGGTGAACAGCGGCGCGTTGTTGGGGCCGACCGACGTGTTGGGGATGTAGCCGTCGTTCGAAATCGAATCGATCGACGCAATGCGCTTCTGATAGGACAGCGACGCGAGCAGCCCGATCCGGCCGTCGGCGAACGTGTCGCTGAGCAGGCCGAACAGCTGCGGCGTGAATTTCTCGCTGTTCTTTTCGTACAGGCCCTTGGCGCTGAACACGCCCTTGAACTTCTTCAGATCGAGCGGGCGCGGGGTCTGGACGTTGATCGTCGCGCCGATGCCGCCGCCCTGCAGCGGGGCCTGCGTGCTCTTGTAGACCTGCGCGCCGCTGATCAGTTCGGCGGGGATCAGATCGAACGAGAAGGCGCGGCTGTAATTGTCCGAGGCGAAGCTGCGGCCGTTGAACAGCACGGTATTGAATGCCGGCCCGAGCCCGCGGACGGTGACCGACTGGCCTTCGCCGCTGCTGCGATCGATCGCGACGCCAGGAATGCGCTGGAGCGATTCCGCGACGTTCGCATCGGGGAACTTGCCAAGGTCTTCGGACGAGATCGCATCGAGGATGCCAGACGCGTTACGCTTCTGCGAAGCCGACGAAGCGAGGCTTCCGCGGATGCCCGTGATGACGATGTCCGGTGACGCGGCATCCTGCGCCAGCGACGGCGGAACAGACGTATCAGCACCGGCGGTATCCGCGGGGATCCCGGCCTGCGACGGTGGCTGTGCCTGAGTCTGTGCCTGCGCCGGCATGGCGGCTGCCAGCATCACGACAGCGGCCACTGCGGTGCTGCCCATCAACCCACCAATACGCCGATTGAATGACTGCGTCTGCGAAAAGTCCGACATATATCCTCTCCCCCTTTTCTACTCGTTCCGCATCATCTGTACGGATTTCCTGAAGCCGGTTTATTTCATTTGTCCGATATATCAAGGTCTATTCGCAGGGCCCGTTTTGCGCGATAGGGGCGATCAGGGAGAGCGCATGCAAAAGCAGCAAACCGGAACCAAATCCGACATAATCCGGACGATCGTGGTCGTCGGCGGGGGATCTGCCGGCTGGATTGCGGCCGCCAGGCTCGCCGCGAAGGGCGCGCGCGGATCGGACGATATCATCGTCAAGCTGGTCGAATCCGCCACCGTGCCGACGATTGGCGTTGGCGAGGGAACGTGGCCGACGATGCGCAACACGCTTGCCAAGATCGGCATCGGCGAGACCGAGTTCCTGCGATCGTGCGATGCAGCGTTCAAGCAGGGGGCTCGGTTCGTCGGCTGGAAGGACGGATCGGCGCGCGATGCCTATTACCATCCGCTCAATCCCCCGGCGGGTGCAGCCGACCTGAACTTGTCGCCGCATTGGCAGGAGTTTGTTGCGGAATCACCGGACCGTGATTTCGCCGACTGGGTCGATTTCCAGCAGGCGCTGTGCGACGCCGGTCTTGCCCCGAAGACGATCACCGCGCCCGAATATGGCGGGGTCGCCAATTACGCTTATCATCTCGATGCGGGCAAATTCGCGACGTTGCTTCGCGAACACGCAGTGGGTCGGCTCGGGGTCGAGCATATCATCGGTGATGTGACGGACGTGGTGATGGCCGACAATGGCGACATCGCTTCGCTTGACCTGGCCGACGGCGGCAGCGTCGCCGGGGATTTGTTCATTGATTGCACTGGGTTCGCAGCACGCCTGATCGGGAAGGTGTACGGTGTGCCCTTCCGGCGGTGCAATGACATCCTCTTCGCGGACCGCGCGATTGCGATGCAGGTGCCGTATCCCGATGAGAATACGCCGATCACCAGCCATACCGTATCGACCGCGTCGGATGCCGGGTGGATCTGGGATATCGGTCTGTGGGCACGCCGCGGCACGGGCTATGTCTATAGCAGCGCGCATATCGACGACGATGCTGCCGAGGCTGCGTTGCGCGCCTATGTAGGGCCGCAGGCCGAGCACCTCTCGACGCGACGTATCTCGATCGAGGCGGGGCATCGCGAGCGGTTCTGGCAAAACAACTGTGTCGCCGTGGGCTTATCGGCGGGCTTTCTTGAACCGCTGGAGGCGTCCGCGCTGATGCTGGTCGAGGCGTCGATGGACGCGATCGCCGATCGCCTGCCGCGCACGCGCGGCGCGATGGACACCGCGGCGCGTCAGTTCAACGAATCCTTCCGCCACCATTGGGAGCGGATCATCGAGTTCCTCAAGCTGCATTATGCGATCACCAAGCGCACTGATACCGCCTTCTGGCGCGATAATGCCGCACCGGAGTCGATCCCGGATGCGCTGAAGGAGCGCCTCGACCTGTGGCGGCAGCATCCCCCGGCGCCGCAGGATTTCGCGCATGCGCGCGAGGTTTTCTCCTGGCCGAGCTATCAATATGTCCTCCACGGCATGGAATTTGAGACGCAATATCCGACAGTTGCGGCGTCATCCCCAGACGCGGTCTTAGCGCGCCGTTGGGTCGGGCGGATCGAGCGGATGCGGGGGGATGCGGTGGCGCAGATGCCGAGTCACCGCAGTTTGCTGCGTGCGATCCGTGAGCATGGGTTGCAGGCGGTATGAGCCGGATCGTCCCGCTCGATGCTGCACGGCACCATGCTGTTTGCGTCGATACGATGGCCGGCGCGGCGGCTCGGCAGTTCGTGCAGATCGGGCTGTCGGAAATCGCGTTGGCGGCGGCGGACATGCCGCTGTTTCTCGTCAAGGATGGGCAAACCGGCCGGTTCAACCTGGTCGCGCTGTTCGGTCTCATCGAGCAGCGCAACCTGTTCTGGCAGCAGGGCGGAATGCAATCGACCTACCTTCCGCGGGCTGCCTCGCTGACTGCGTTTCGGCTTGATCCCGAGGGATTAGAAGGGGTTGGGCTGGATGAAGCAGACCCAGCCTTAAGTTTGCGGGGCGAACCGCTGTTTGATTCCGACCGATCTGCGACGCCGTTTTTGACGTCCATCCGGGACGCCCTTGGCGCGGTGATCGCGGACGTCGCTGCCGCACAGGCGTTGATCGACACCTATGCGCAACTCCGCGTGATACGGCCCCTGTCGCTGGTGCTGCGGCATACGGATGGCCACGAACATGCGATCGCGGGGCTTTACGGACTGGACGAGGAGCAGCTGGCGGCGCTTGACGATGCGACGGTTGTTGCACTGCACCGTGCCGACCGTCTCGCGCCCGCCGCGGTGATGACGGCGTCGCTTGCTCAAGTCGAACGGCTGAAACAGCTGCATAATGCAGCACAATTGCGTCCGATCGCGTCGTTTCAACTGACGTTTTCAGCCTGAAAGCCGCAGTTTCGGTCGATTTTGACGCCATATTATGCAGCCATTGCGCGCGGCGCGGGCACACCGGCGTTTGCCGGCAGGCATAATCTAGTAGGACTAATATATCTGGTCGGCTACGCTGCCGTTCAAGACCCGAAGACGGGTATTTGGGACGGGGGATAGGATGCGAACTGTGTCGATCGTGCTGGCGTGTTGCGCGCTCGTCGCTTCGCCTTCTACCCATGCCAAGGGCAATGCCGCCGCCGCAGTCCCGCTCGCCGCGCCAGCCGTGAAGCAGCGGATGATCGTCCTGAGCGACATCGAAGCCGACCCCGATGACACGCAGTCCTTCATCCGGCTGTTTCTCTACGCCAGCGAGATCGATCTCGAAGGACTGATCGCGACGACGTCGGTTCATATGAAGACCGCGATCCACCCCGATTCGATCCGCCGCATCATCCAGGGCTATGGGCAGGTGCATCCCAATCTGCTGAAGCATGAGGCCGGTTTCCCGACCCCCGATCGTCTGCGGTCGCTCGTCCGCGACGGGCAGCCGGGCTATGGCATGGCGACGGTCGGCGCTGGCAAGGACACGCCGGGATCGCGGCTGATCGTCGAGGCGCTCGAGCGGCCCGATCCGCGGCCGCTGTGGATCTCGGTATGGGGCGGTGCGAACACGCTGGCGCAGGCGCTTCACGCGATCCGCGAGACGCGATCGCCCGAAACGGCCCGGCGGCTGGTCGCCAAGCTGCGGGTCTACACCATCTCCGATCAGGACGACGCCGGTGCGTGGATCCGCAAAAGCTTCCCCGATCTGTTCTACATCGTCAGCCCCGGCGGGTATGGCGCGGGCACCTGGACCGGGATCCACACGCTGATCGACGGGGCGGACAACAGGACGATCAGCAACGCGTGGCTGCGCGACAACATCCAGCAAGGGCATGGACCGCTTGGCGCACTCTATCCCGACGTGTCCTACGGCATGGAAGGGGATACGCCCGCGTATCTGTCATTGATCCCGACCGGGCTGAGCGACCCGGAACGTCCCGACTGGGGCGGGTGGGGCGGCCGGTATGAACTCTATACCCCGCCGGTCGCGACCACCGACCCGAGCGGTTTCAGCGGGGTGACCATCGTGCCGGAAACGCGGCCGATCTGGACGAACGCGATCGACACGTACACGCCGCAGGTCGCGCGCGCCTATGGCCGAACGGACGGTCCCGGCGAGCGGCAGATCAAGGACTTCCGCGCCGGGATCTGGCGGTGGCGCGACGATTTCCAGAACGATTTCGCCGCCCGCATGGCGTGGACGACCCGACCGTTCGCGCAGGCCAACCATGCGCCGGTCGTCCACCTGGCCCACCCCGACCGGCTTACGGTCAAGTCGGGCCAGCGCTTCGTGCTGAGCGCGCGCGACAGCACCGATCCCGACGGCGACAGCCTGAGCTTCCAGTGGTTCCACTATGCGGAGATCGGCCATTGGCAGACGGGAATAGCGAACGGCATTGCCGCCAATATCCATACCGTCGATTTCACCGCCCCGAGTGTCAGCGAACCGCGCGAGGCGCATTTCATCGTCCGCGTTACCGACAAGGGCGATCCGCCGCTCAGCCGATACGAACGCGTGATCGTCACGATCACACCCTGAGCCACGCTTTCCCAGGAGTTGGACCTCACATGCGATCCTTTCGCCGACTATTCGCGCCTGCGCTGCTTGCGGCGGCTACGCTCATCGCGCCCGCGTACGCCGACGCGCCTATCATCCAGACGCGCTTCACCGCCGATCCCGCGCCGCTGGTGCATGACGGCGTCGTCTATCTCTACACGAGCCACGACGAGGACGACGCCGATGGCTTCAAGATGCTCGACTGGCGGCTGTACAGTTCGACCGACATGGCCAACTGGACCGACCGGGGCGTGGTCGCCTCGCTCAAGACCTTTCCCTGGGCGGTGCAAAGCAACGACGCCTGGGCGCCGCAGGTGGTCGCGCGGGACGGGAAATTCTATCTCTACACGCCAATCAGCGTCGCGGGATCGCCCAAGAACGTGATCGCGGTGGCGGTCGCCGATACGCCTGCCGGGCCGTTCCGCGACGTCCTCGGCAAGCCGCTGATCGCCCCTGAGAACGGCTATATCGATCCGACCGTGTGGATCGACAAGGACGGGCAGGCCTATCTCTACTGGGGCAACCCGGACCTGTGGTACGTCAAGCTCAACCGCGACATGGTGTCCTATTCAGGCCCGATCACGAAGGTGCCGCGGATCATCGATTATCAGGAGGGGCCGTGGTTCTACGAGCGCAAGGGCCGATACTACATGGCGTTCGCCTCGACCTGCTGCTCGGAGGGGATCGGCTATGCGATGAGCGCGAAGCCGACCGGACCGTGGACCTACAAGGGTCCGATCATGGACCACGATACCCGCGCGACGGGCAATCATCCGGGGATCATCGACTATAAGGGCGGCTCCTATGTGTTCGGGTTCAGCTATGAACTCAACTTCGCGCTGACGCCGATCCATCACGAGCGCCGATCGGTATCGGTCGCCAAGTTCACCTACAATGCGGACGGCACGATCCCCAACCTCGGCTGGTGGGACAAGGCGCGCGCGCCGCAGATCGGGACGCTCGATCCCTATGCCCGGGTCGAGGCGGAAACGATCGCGTGGACGTCGCGGATCAAGCGCGACCGTGACCGCGCCTTCTTGTGGGTGCCGGGGGTCACCACAGCGCAGGATGATCGTGGGCGGGTCTACGTCACGCGCACCGCGGATCGCAGCTACATCAAGGTCACAGGGGTCGATTTCGGCGCGAGCGGCGCGAAGGCGTTTCGCGCCGGTTTTGCCAATGGCGCACCCAATGCGAAGATCGAACTACGGCTCGACCGGGTCGACGGCGCGGTGATCGGGACGATGCCGGTCGGCGCGAGCGGAGCGGCGGGGCAGTGGCGTGAAGCCAGCGCAGCGGTGTCCGGTGCGCGCGGGGTTCATGACCTGTATCTGGTGTTCCGGGGCGGCGATGCACCGTCGCTGGTCGATGTGGATTACTGGCGGTTCGACCGTTGAAGATTTCGCACAGAGGGGAATGTCGCATGAAAGCTCGCTGGATGGCGACCGCCGCCGCCGCCATCTTGACGGCAAGTCCGACGCTCGCGCAGTCGCCCACGCCGCCGACCGGTCTCGACCCGCTTGGGCATATGCGGACCGCAGCCACTGCAGCGGACTCGGCGTTCCACTTCCAGCGGCTGCGCAACGGGGTGCAGTTCACGCTGGGCGGCGTGACCAAATCGGTGATCTTCTACGCCCCCGGCGTGGTGCGGGTGAATGCCAATCTCGGCCAATCCTATTGGACGCAGCGCAGCCTCGTCGTGATCCGCGAACCCGATGCAGTGCCGTTCACGGTCCGCGAAACCGCCGGCACGCTCGAACTGTCAGGCGCAAAACTGCGCGTCGTAATCGACATCCGCACGGGAGCGGTCAGCTATTACGCTCCGTCCGGACGGTTGCTCACGCAGGAAAAGCGCGATGCGCCGCAGTCGATCGACAAGCGCGTCCTAGCCGACGCACCGACCTATGAAGTGGAGAACCGCTTCACGCTGAAGCCCGACGAGGGCATTTACGGCTTTGGCTTCACCAGCGACGATGCGGTGAACCGGCGCGGCAAGGACCTGCTGCTCGTCCAGACCAATGTCGGCATCATCATCCCCGTGATGGTCTCGACCGAGCGGTACGGCGTGCTGTGGGACACCTATTCGCAGATGCGCTTCAAGGACGATGCCGATGGGGCGCGGCTATGGGCGGAAAGCGCGCCGGGCGGGGTCGATTATTATTTCATGGCCGGCGACACGATGGACGGGGTGGTCAAGGCCAATCGCTGGCTGACCGGCGAAGCGCCGATGTTCCCCAAGCAGGCGTTCGGGCTGTTCATGAGCAAGGAGCGCTACCCGACGCAGGACCGCCTCGTCGAGGTCGCGCGGACCTTCCGCAAGGAGCAGTTTCCGCTCGATTACATCGTGCAGGACTGGCAATATTGGGGCAGCGACAAGGACGGCAGCTGGTCCGGGATGATCTGGGACCCGAAGCGCTATCCCGACCCGGCGGGCATGAGCCGGGAGATCCACGACCTGCACATGAAGCTGATGGTGTCGATCTGGCCGTCGGTCGGCAACGACACGCCGCTGGCAAAGGAACTCGACCAGTCCAATTTGCGGTTCGCACCGCTCCATTGGATCTCCAAACAGGCGCGCGTCTATGATGCGTACAGCGCCAAGGCGCGCGGGATCTATTTCAAGTACATCAAGTCCGGCCTGCTCGACAAAGGCGTCGACGCGCTGTGGATGGACGGGACCGAGGTCGAGGTCAGCTCGGCGATGTGGAACCCGGTCGACAATGTGCGTGATACCAAGGCGCTCGGCAGCAATGCGATGGGCGACTTCACACGCTATCTGAACCCCTATTCGTTGCTGACGACGCAAGGCACCTATGACGGGGAGCGCGCGACCAGCGACAAGCGCGTGTTCACGCTGACGCGGTCGGCGTGGGCGGGCGCGCAGCGTACGGGGGCGGTGTCGTGGTCGGGCGACATCTACGCGAGCTGGAAGACGTTCGCCCAGCAGGTGTCGGGCGGGGTCAACGTCACGATCACCGGCAACCCTTATTGGACGCAGGATACCGGTGGCTTCTTCGTCAGCGATTTTCCCGGCGGTGAAAAGAACCCCGCGTGGCGCGAGCTGTTCGCGCGCTGGTTCCAATATGCGACGTTCAACCCGATCATGCGGGTCCACGGCACCAACGTCGAACGCGAGCCGTATATCTTCAAGACGCTCGATCCGGCGGTCTACAAGACGCTGCTCGACAGCGTGAACCTGCGCTACCGGCTGCTGCCCTATATCTACAGCCTGAGCGCCAAGGTGACGTCCGACGGGTACACGCTGATGCGTGCGCTGCCGATGGATTTTCCGGACGATCCGGCGGTGCGCAGCATCGACGACAGCTTCATGTTCGGGTCGTCGTTGCTCGTCCACCCGGTGACGCGGGCGATGTACAATATCCTGCCGTCCGGCGCGACCGTGGTGCCGACCGAGACCCTCCGCACCGCCGACGGCAAGCCCGGGCTGACGGTTCAGTATTTCGCCGGCGAGAATTTCGAGAAACCGGCGGGCACCGTGGCCGATGCGAAGATCGATCACACTTGGCCCGATCCGCCGCTCGCCGAACTGCCGCCGGGCCTGACCTCGCTCAGCCACTTCTCCGCGCGCTGGCAGGGGGAGCTGGTCGCGCCCGAGGACGGCGAATATGAGATCGGCCTGACGGGCAACGACGGGATGCGGATGTTCCTGGGCGGCAAGCCGGCAATCGACGACTGGAACCGCAGCGCGACCCGCACCCGGGTGGTGCGGCATACGCTTCGGAAGGGCGAACGGCTGCCGGTGCGGCTCGAGTTCTTCCACCCGGAGGGCGGGCGGGTGTTCCGCTTCGTCTGGCGCACCCCGAGCGAGCTGAAGCGGGATGCGGTCGCGCTCAGCGCGCCGCGCGATCTGACGATGCGGACGTATTTGCCGCGCGGGAGCGACTGGTATGATTTCTGGACCAACCAGCGTTACCGTGGTGGCGAGACCGTCGCGCGTGCGGCCCCGCTCGATGTGATCCCGCTGTATGTCCGCGCAGGGTCGATCGTCCCGATGGGGCCGGTGCTGCAATATGCGACCGAGCGACCGGATGCGCCCTATGAGATCCGGGTCTATCCGGGGGCGGACGGGACCTTTACGCTCTACGAGGACGATAACGAGACCTATGCTTACGAGAAGGGTCAGTCGGCGCGGTATGATTTGCGTTGGAACGATGCCAAGCGGACGCTGACGGTCGGCGCGCGGCGAGGGACTTTCCCCGGCATGGTGCGTCAGCGGAGCCTGAAGGTGATCGTGATGGACCGCTCCGGGCGCGCAAACACGGTGCCCGCAGCGGCGAAAGTCGTCCAGTACGATGGGCGCGCTGTCCGTGTGCGGTTCGACGCCGCGCGCTGATTGCGGCAGGCGGTTCGGGCAAAACGCGGCGGGCGGGCGCGCTTGCGCGACCATCCGCCATACGGATGAGCGTTTCGTACGGAGCTATCCGGGCACTTGAGAGTTGCACCCCCGCAACGAATATGAGTGATTACGGCGCGGGGCCGTACCGAAACGCATGAAGTCAAAGGATCAGACCATCGCTATCGAACGGCAGCGCCTAGAAAACGGCGGGCTCATCCTCTTCGTCGTCCTGATCACGATCGGACTGGGGCTGGTCGTCAACACCTTCCTCGGCGCATTGCTGTGGTCGGCGCTGGCGGCGATCCTGTTCCAGCCGCTGTTCCAGCGCCTGCTCGCGCGCTGGCCGGACCGGCGTAATCGCGCGGCGCTGGTCACGCTGCTGATCATCACGGTCGCGGTAGTCATCCCGGCGCTGATCGTCGGCAGCATGGTCGTAGACCAGGCTGCCGGCGTGTACAGCCAGATCCGGTCGGGGCAGATCAACTTCGCGTCCTATTTCGAACAGATCCATGACGCGTTGCCGGGCCGCTTGCAGCAATTGCTCGACAGCAGCGGGTTCGGCAGCTTTGAACGGGCGCAGGCGCAAATTTCGGAAGCGATCAGCAACAGCGCCAGCATGCTGGCGAGCCGCGCCTTCTCGATCGGCGCGAATGCCGCAGCGTTTCTGCTGGCGTTCGGCGTGGGTCTGTACGTCACCTTCTTTCTGCTGCGCGACGGCGAGCGTCTCGGGCCGGCGATCATCCGCGCGTGCCCGATCGAGCATGATGCGGCGGTCCGGCTGGCCGACAAGTTCGTGACGGTTGCGCGGGCGACGATCAAGGGGTCGGTCGTCGTGGCGCTGGTGCAGGGTGCGTTGGGGGCGGTGACGTTCTGGATCGTCGGGCTGCCCGCCGCCTTGCTGTGGGGCGTGCTGATGGCGATCGCCGCGTTGCTTCCGGCGGTTGGGCCGGCGATCATCTGGGGACCGGTCGCAATCTATTTGTTTGCCACCGGCGCCCTCTGGCAAGCTGCGGTCGTGGTGGCGTCGGGCGTCGTCGTGATCGGGGTTGCCGACAACATCCTGCGCCCGATCCTGGTGGGCCGCGATACGGGAATCCCCGACTGGCTCGTGCTGGTCACGACGCTGGGTGGGATCGAGCTGGTCGGTTTGAGCGGCATCGTCGTTGGCCCGATCGTCGGTGCGCTGTTCCTCACCGGATGGAGCATCCTGACCGAGCAGCGGCTTGGCCTCGCGCCCGGGTCGGTGGACGGTGACGACAGCGCGCCTAAGGACGGGCATGGCAACGTCGAAAGCTAAACGCCCGCGTACGGCGGGCAGGGCGCGTGCTGTCCTGATCGCGCTCGCCGGGGCGACGGCGCTTGTGGGGGGCTTGCGGTTGCTGAGCCGGCTCCCGGACCGCAAGCCGGAGGCTGAGCCAGCAACGCGGGGCGGCCGGGACACCACACTCGGTCGGGCGGCGGCGGAAGCGGCGGCGCGGCACCCCGATCTGACGGGCCTGCAGCTTCTGTCCGACGCGCACGATGCCTTTGCCGCGCGCGTCCTGTTGGCGCGGCAGGCGGAGCGGACGCTCGACCTGCAATATTACATCTGGCACGGCGACCGGACGGGCACGCTGATGCTCGAGGCGGTTCATCAGGCCGCAGAGCGTGGCGTGAAGGTGCGGTTGCTGCTCGACGACAATGGCATTGCCGGGCTCGACACCATTTTGTCGGCGCTGGATCGGCATCCCAATATCGCGGTGCGGCTGTTCAATCCGTTCCGCATCCGTTTTCCCAAAGCGATCGGCTACCTTGCTGATTTCAAACGGCTCAATCGCCGGATGCACAACAAGAGCTTCACCGCCGACGGTGCCGCGACGATCGTCGGGGGACGGAACGTCGGCGACGAATATTTCGGCGCGGGCGACGGTGGGCTGTTCGCCGATCTCGACGTACTCGCGATTGGCCCGATCGTCGAAGCGGTCGAGGACGACTTCGCGCGTTATTGGAACAGCGCCTCGGCCTATCCCGCCGCGCAGATCCTGCCGCGGGTCGGCGACGCCAAGCTCGATCAGTTGACCACCAAAGCGTCGCTGGTCGAGCGCGACCCGGGGGCGAGGGCGTTCGTCGAGCGGCTTCGCGCGCTGCCGCTGATCCGCGACCTGATCGACGGAAGCCTCAAATTGACCTGGGCACCCGTGCGGATGATCAGCGACGATCCGGCCAAGGCACTGGACGCAGCGCCGCGCGAGGCGTTGCTGGCGGGCAAGCTCAACGCGGCGATCGGCGCGCCGGACCGCGAACTCCTATTGGTGGCGGGCTATTTCGTTCCCGGCGACGCGGTGACGGAGCAGCTTTGCGCGCTCGCACGGGACGGCGTGTCGATCCGTGTGCTCACCAACAGTTTCGCCGCGACCGACGTCGCGCTGGTTCACGCGGGCTATGCGCCATCGCGTACCGCGCTGTTGCAAGCGGGGGTGCGGCTGTTCGAACTGTGCGGCACCGCGCGCGATCTTCCCGATCACAAGGCGCGTCGGCAGGGCAGTCGGCTCGGGATCGGGAGTACGCTGCGGGGATCGGGCACGGGACGCGTTGCCGCACTGCGGTCGGGGGCATCGACGCTTCATGCGAAGACTTTCGCGGTCGATCGTGCGCGGTTGTTCATCGGGTCGTTCAACCTCGATCCGCGGTCGATCGACCTTAACACCGAGCTCGGCTTCGTGATCGACAGTCCCGAACTCGCCGCGCGGATCGCGGACACGTTTGACGAGGCCATTCCTCAGGCAGCGTATGAAGTCGTGCTGGCGGACGGCGACCGCCTGCAATGGCGCGAAGTCCGGGGGGAGACCACGATCCTGCATGACCGCGAACCCGGCATGACGGCCGTCGATCACGCCGTCATCGCGGTGGCCGAGCGGTTACCGATCCGGTGGTTGCTCTAGATCTCAGGGACATAGCGAGGGATTGTCAGAGCGAATGTCAGCACGCCTGATAGGTAACGATCTGGCGGACGGTGGGGCAGATGTTCGTCGTGAACCGCTGCCCAGCGGTCGCGCGCGCTCTTGCATCGGGCGCGGTTTTCCTGAAACGCACGCGCCATGACCAATCAGTATTCCCAATCGCTTGTCCCGTATGCGGACCGTTCGTTCCAGGCCTGTCTGTTCGACATGGACGGGACGCTGCTCACCTCGATCGGATCCGCCGAGCGCGTCTGGTCGCGCTGGCTTCGCGCGCATGATCTCGATCCGGTGGTGATTCTCCCCACCATTCACGGGGTACAGACGATCGAGACGATCACCCGGCTCGGCATTCCGGGAATCGATCCGCGCGCGGAAGCCGCGTGGATCGCGCGCGAGGAGGCGATCGACCTCGACGGGGTTCGCGCGATCGAGGGAGCGGCCGAATTCGTGGCGGGGCTGCCGGAAGACGGCTGGGCGATCGTCACGTCCGCCACCCGCGTGCTGGCAGAGGCGCGTCTGGCGGCCGCCGGTCTGACCGCGCCGCCCCTGTTCATCACCGCCGAGGACATCGCCAACGGCAAACCCGCCCCCGATTGCTACATCGAGGCAGCACGCCGACTGGGGAAGGACGTGACGCAGTGCGCCGTGTTCGAGGACGCACCAGCGGGGATCGCGGCCGGTCGCGCCGCGGGAGCACCGGTGGTCGTGATCACCGCCACCCATGCGCATCCCGTCCCGACGGAACATCCGCAAATCCGCGATTATCGCGGCCTCACCACGATCCACAGCGACGGAACGATGCGACTAACGTCGAGTCGCTAGCGCACACGCAAAACATCAGCGCCGCGGAGCGCGGTGCTGATGTCAGGTTCACCGGAAACAAATTGACTGGCGGGGAGGGCGTTCCGCACCCCGCCAGAGAATCAGGCGTCGCGTTCCGCGCGCTTGCGATCGGCCTTGCGGGCGCGACCGATGGCAGCAGCCCGCTCACGCGCGCGCTTCTCGGACGGCTTCTCGTAGTGGCGACGCTGCTTCATCTCGCGGAAGATACCTTCCCGCTGCATTTTCTTCTTGAGCGCACGAAGCGCCTGGTCGACGTTGTTGTCGCGAACGGTAATCTGCATGGTCGTTAGCTCGTGGTGTGATGCGGGTGAATTTCCACCGCTGTATGGGCAATGCGCGGGCGTGCCAAGGGACGAGTTCACGTTCTTGTCGCTGAATCGTCCTAATTAGCCCGTATGGAGGGCGGATACCGGCGCAAAATCCGGTTTTGCCCGCCCTCGCAGGAACGCGACGGCGTCATTCGGTGCTGCGAGGCCGAAGGTACGGGTGACCGTCGCTCGCGATGCGACTCTCAGCCCGGGATGCCCCAATTGGCTTCTTCGTCGGCTGCCTTCGCCGTGCGGACGAGGTGCTCGACGTAATTCTGGAAGATCGGAACAGTGAAGGTGACCAGCGTCGGTTCGCCCTTGGGTTCCTTGAACGTCAGCACGACGAAACGCTGGCCGTCCTCATCGAGCACGAGGCCTGCTTCCATCGCGCCGGGGCCGCTGGGGGTAATGACGGTCGCTACCACGGGAAAAGCCTCGTTCGTTAGGGTCGGCAACGAAAGGGATAGTGAACCCCGTTGTCCGGCCCGGTCTCTCGCGGATTTACGCGGCTCTCGCAATCCCGATATCGGCTGCGTCATTGGCTGGCCCGCTCTGGTTCGCGGTCGCCCGGAGGGCTGCAGTGTCGGCGGACTGCGCCTTGCGATACTGGATGTAGAGAGCGATCAGGGAAAACATGGCAACCTCACGAAGTATTGCTGCGCTGCAGCATTCGCAGAATATGTGACGTCGCCCATGTTTTGGCGCAACTGCGGTCCTTCCAATCACGACTGCGCAAAACGAAACCGCCGCATGACGATCCGTCGAGGGGGCTGGGAATGGCATGATTCGACGTGGCGTCTGACTGCACCGGCATCGACCCGGGTCTATCATTTGCGCGTCGCGTCGACGAACGCAGCCGTCCAGACGAGGGGGGCGTTCCAGTTGATCGCCACCTCGTTGACCGTGAAGGCACGGTAGTCATCGACCCAGCAAGTTTGCGGCGCACAGCCCTTCAGCGGACCGGCATCGTTCGCCGCGCCGGAATTGGGCCCACCCGACAGGACACCGCTGGGTGGTGCCGGGAACCGCGCGTCCGCCGCGGCCGCCCAGAACCGGTGGTGCGGATGCTGCATCGGGCGAACGCCGACGCCCGTCACATAGGACCGATCGAGCGGATTGCGGCCGAGGATGTAGTCGAGGCTTGCAACCACGGCGTCGCGGTACGCAGGCTTCCGGTCGATCTGCCATGCCACGCCAAGCACGATCGCGCGGTTGAGGATCGTGCTGTTCGAGCCCCAGGGATACCGTGTGCCGCTGAACGGGATGCCATACCCGCTGCGCCCGGTCTCGGCGACGAACCCGTCGGCAAGCGTGGTGATGCGGTTGCGGAGCGTCGCGGCGTCGGTGTCGGGCAGCCCCGTGGGGAGCGTTGCGAGTGTCAGCGCGCCCGCAAGCTTTAGCGATCCCCAACTGATATCCGTGCCGGGGTCGGTGAAGATCCCGTCCTTGCGCAATCGTTCGAGGAACACGGGCTCGCGCGTCGTTGCGTAAAGCTGCGCCGCCGCGAAGCTGAATTCGTCGCGCACGTCCCGGTCGCCATATCCACCGCTGCCGGTGAAGTCGGAACTCGTCAGTAGATCGGGATGGCGCAGCGCCGCCGCCCATCCCCGTCGTGCCGCGGTCAGGCAGCGGGTGGCGAAAGCCGGATCGACCGTCCGCCAGATCCGCGCGCAGTGCGCCGCGACGCCGACCATGTTGAGCGTTGCGGCGGTCGATGGCGGGTACAGGAACCGGGTCTGCCGATCCTCGGCGGGCGCGGTCGGTATCCTGGTCCAGGTCTCGTCGGCGATCTTGGTGTGGACGAGGCCGCCAGCATCGATCGTCTCGAACCGCGTGATCGGCTTGCCCGGACGCCCTGCATCCGGCGCGATCGCCAAGCGGGTGCCGTCGGGGATCTGCATCGACAGGAGGAAGCCGACTTCGACGCGCGCCTCGTCGAGCAGATCGTCGATGCCATTGCCGCGTTCGGGTAGCGCAAGGCGGCCATCCGCGAAGGCCGTGGCATCGCCCCACGCGGCAAGCCGTTCGTGCAGGTCGAGCAACGTCCATGTCGAGACGCCGCCGTTCACAACATATTTGCCGTGGTCGCCCGCGTCATACCAGCCGCCGGTCGCATCGAGCGTATAATCGCACCCGGGCCATTGGACGCCCTTCTGGTCGCGTCCGGCGAAACAGGTGGCGGTGTCGGACGGATGACCGGCGGGGCGGGCGAGGTCGGGGCGCTCGACGTAGTCGGGCAGGATCGGGACCGCGCTGCGCTGCTGATAGAAGAACGCCATGGCCGTCAGTGCGAGCGGCCCGAACGGACGAGTGTTGATGGCGAACGGATGGCTGGCTTTGGGGCCGACGTGAAGACGGTAGCCGTTGCCCGAGCGGCGGAACGCGCCGAAGTCGATCCGGTGGACGCTTTCGCCGGACGCGGCGTCGGGGCCGAACGGGATCGTCTTGCCCGACGCCACGATCTTGCCGCGCGCGTCGGTCAGCGTCCACGCCAGCGGCGTGGTCTCGGCGGCGGCCAGGATCGCGATCTTGGTGCCGCTGGTCTCGAACCCGGCCTGACCGATCCGGATCGGGGCGGGCGGCGGTACGGGCGGGGCCGGGGCGGCGGCCGTCGTCAGCAGCAGGGCCGTTGCGCCCGACAGGATCCGGCTCATCCGCCGCACTGGGTCATCGGGACGGGTGCCGAATCGATCTTCACGTCGGAGATCGACAGCGCGAGCTTGCCATCGGTCGCGATCACGAACGGTGCGGTGACTTGCGCCATGTCGGCCCCGCGCTTGGCGAAGCACTGCAGCGGGACCATCACCTGTTGCCACGCGCCCGCCTTGCCCGCCGCCAGCGCGCCGGTGATCGGGACGGTCACGACCTTGCCGTCGTTGCTGACCATGCCGAGGGAGACGGGCGCGCTGCCCGCGCGATCGACGCGGACGTCAACGACCAGGCTCAGTTCCCCGTTGCTCTCGCGGGTCAGGTCGAGCGGTCCGGACGTCTCGACCCGCGCGTCCGCAGCGCCACCCGCCCAGACGAACGCACGCGCATCCTCCTGACGGCGGCGGTCGACCGCGGACGCGGTGAGGCGCCTGGAAGTGGTCGTTCCGGTTGCGCCAAGCAGGCGGACCTTAGACTGCCCCTGTTCGACCAGTGTCAGCGACCAGCCCTCGGGGACGCGTCCCTTGCCGAAGATGGTGCCGTTCGACGACGCGGCCATGCCGGTTGGGCGCGTTTCGTCGAGCTTGGGCACGACGCCGGGCTTGGCGTAGCTGAGGCCATAGCCGAAGGCGAACAGCGGGTCGTAGCCCGGATCGGAACGGTTGAGGACGAACTGGTCGGGGCGCTTGGGCCAGGAAAAACTGAGTTTCCCGCGGAAGTCGTGCGCGATGCCGCCGTCTTGCTTGCGGAACAGCACGTCGGCGACGCCGCCGCCCTCGCTCCCCGGCAGGAACGCCGCGACGAATGCGTCCGAGGCGTTGAGTTCGGCATTCACCCACAGCGGCCGTCCCGACAGGAACACCGCAACCACCGGCACGCCCGCCGCCTTCAGCTTGCGCAGCAGTTCGAGATCCGACTTGTCCTCGGGACTGTAATCGAGATTGGGTCGGTCGCCCTTGAATTCGGCGTAGGGCTGTTCGCCGAACACGACGATCGCCGCATCGGGCTTCCTGCTATAGCTGCCGTCTTCGGACAGCGTGGCGGTGCCGCCCGCGGCCTTGATCGCCGTGCTGATCCCCGACCAGATCGTCTCGGCATTGGGGAAGTTCGCGTTGGTCGTGCCTGTGCCCTGCCATGTCAGCGACCAGCCGCCGGCCTGTTGCGCGATGTTGTCCGCGCCGCCGCCCGCCACCAGAATGTTGGCGGAAGGCTTCAATGGCAGCAGGCCGCCGTCGTTCTTCAGCAGCACGAGCGATTCCTGGACCGCCCGGCGTGCGATCGCGCGGTGATCCGCCGCGCCGATCAGCGCCATCTTGCCCGCCAGTGCCCGCGACGAGGGACGACCGCGGTCGAACGTGCCCGCGCGGATCTTGACGCGCAGGATGCGGCGGACCGCGTCGTCCAGCCGTGCCGCGGAAATCTCGCCGCTCTGCGCCTGCTTCAGCGTGTTGTCGTAGAGCGTTTTCCACCCGCTGCCCGAATACATGAACATGTCGAGCCCGGCATTGATCGCGGCGGCGCAACTCTCGTTCGAACAGCCCTCGACCTGGCCGTGGCCGTTCCAGTCGCCGACCACGAACCCGTCGAAGTGGAGGCGATCCTTGAGCACACCGGTCAGCAAGCTCTTGTTGCCGTGCATCTTCGCACCGTTCCAGCTCGAGAAGCTCGCCATGACCGATTGCGTGCCCGCCTCGATCGCCGCGGGATAGCCGCCGAGATGCACGTCGCGCAGTTCGGTTTCGGGGATACGCGCATCACCCTGATCGCGCCCGCCCGTGCCGCCGTCGCCGAGGAAATGCTTGGTCGTGGCGATGACGTGGTCGGGGGCGAGGAATTCCTTCGTGCCGACCTTGCCCTGTACGCCCTCGATCACCGCGCCCGCGTAATCCGCCTGGATCGTCGGTTCTTCGGAATAGCTTTCGTAAGTGCGGCCCCAGCGATCGTCCCGGACGACGGCGAGGGTTGGTGCGAAGGTCCAGTCGATCCCGGCGGCGGCTGTCTCGATTGCGGTGACGTGGCCGATGTCGCGCATCAGGTCGCGGTCGCGCGCTGCGCCGAGGCCGATGTTGTGCGGGAAAAGCGTCGCGCCGGGGATGTTGTTGTTGCCGTGGACCGCGTCGGTCCCCCAGATGACGGGGATCGCGGGGCGACCGTCGCTGCGCGCCATCGAGGCGTCGTAGAATTCGTCGGCGAGCTTCAGCCATTCGACGGGTGGCGCAAGGTCGTTGCCGCGGGGGCCCGAATTGCCGCCGTTGAGGATCGAACCGAGCTTGTAGGTGCGCAGGTCCGACGGGTCGATGCTGGCGATGTCGACCTGGATCAGCTGGCCGACCTTGTCCGCGACCGACATGCGTTTGAGGATCGCCTCGATCCGCGCCTCGACCTTCGGGTCACGAAGCGGGCGGGCGCTGGCGGTTGGCCAGAGTTCCGGGTGCGCTACCGCCGAGAGCGGTACCGCGGGCGGCATCGCTGCCGATTGCAGCAGCAGCGCAATGGTGAACGTCGAAAGACTGGCTGACATCATACTCTCCCCCCCGCGGTTCGCGGTCCTGATTGTTACGCCGGTATCACCCCGACCGGTATATCACCGCTTCCGGCGTCGTTCGGCAATATGCCCATCCATTTCGCCCCGACGGATGCGCCGGATGACGCGCAACCCGTGCGACAATTTGACAACAGGTCCGTGACATTGCTGGCGCAAATATGAAAACGGTGTTGTCCTATAAATGCGGTACCGCTAACAGCCGCTGATGGAAGCACTTTTATAAGGTGCGCCAATCTTGACGATTGCACCGCCCTGTGGGGGGCGGCGCGCAGGGGGGATATATGAAGGCGTTCACACTCAATCTTGGCCGGCAGTCGCGCGGCGTGCTCGCGATGCGCGCGGGCGTGTCGATGGCGGCGTTGCTTGCCGCCGGGACCAGCGCAAGTGCCTGGGCACAAGCCGAAACGCAGGCGATCGCGCCGAACACGACTCAGGCCGCAGCGCCTGCGCAGGAAGTCGGTGAGCCCGCACCCGCAGAAACCACGGGCGATATCGTCGTCACCGGACGCCGCGCCGCGCTCCAAGCCGCAGACCAGCGCAAGCGCCGCAGCGAGACGATCGTCGATTCGATCGTTGCCGATGATGCCGGCAAGTTGCCCGACAACTCGATCACCGAAGTGCTGCAGCGCGTCTCGGGCGTGTCGATCGTGCGTTTCGCGGCGCTTGGCGATCCCGATCACTATTCGGTCCAGGGTTCGGGCGTCCAGGTGCGTGGCCTGACCGGCGTGGCATCGCGGCTCAACGGGCGCGAGATCTTCAGCGCGAACAACGGTCGTGCGATCCTGTGGAGCGACGTGACGCCGGAACTGATGTCGGCGGTCGATGTCTACAAGGCGTCCACGGCGGATCTGATCGAAGGCGGCACCGGCGGCCAGATCGATCTGCGCACCAAGATGCCGTTCGACTTCAACGGCAAGTTCCATGTCGCGGGCACGGGCGAACTCGCGGTTGGCGACATGGCGAACAAGGTCGATCCGTCGGGCTCGATCCTGGTGACCGATTCGTTCGAGACGCCGATCGGGCGGATCGGGCTGCTCGGCGACGTGGCGTTCAGTCAGTTCAGCTCGCTGTCGCAGTTCATCCGCACCAGCCCCTATTTCAAGACCCGGCTCAGCGATGGCAACGATCGGTACGTTCCCAGCGGCTTCGCCTACGGCGACGAGGCGTTCCAGTACAAACGCTACGGCATCTATGGCGCTGCGCAGTGGCAGCCCGCGGAATCGCTGACCTTCACCGGCAGCTTCTTCCAGTCACGCTACAAGAGCCAGTCGAGCGACTATGGCACCCAGCTCGATTCGCAGACGCTCGCGGTCGATCCGGCGAGCAGCACGTTCGACAGCAATGGCCTGCTGACCAGCACGAACGCGCTGTTCAACCGCAATGTCAGCGCGGACGGCAACTTCCAGCCGACGGGGCAGGCGGTCAACAGCAGCGGTAACAAGGGTTTCGTCCAGAGCAACACGGTGACGCGCGATTACTCGCTGTCGTTCGCCTGGGCGCCGAAGGATGGTCCGTTGTCAATCAAGGGCTCGCTCCAGCGGGTTGATTCCAGTCAGGTCTATGATCGTATCGACATCTTCCGCGATATCGGTTTCGGTCAGAGCTATGGCATCGACCTGCGGGGGGATCTGCCCCAGATCAGCGTCGGTCCGGAGGCGCAGGCGGGGTTCGCCGATCCGTCAAAGTATTTCTGGACGGCCTCCATGCCGCACAACGAACGCAACAAGGGGCGGCTCGACGCAGCCCAGCTCGACGCCGAATACAAGTTCGACGACAGCTTCTTCCGGTCGGTCAAGGTCGGCGGGCGTTACGCCAAGCGGACCGAGCGCGATCTTTCGAACGGCTATAACTGGACGGCGCTTGGCCGTGGCTGGAACGGCGATCCGCAGCTGACCTACGCCAACGCCGCAGCGGGTGACGTTGCCACCCATGCGTTCAAGGACTTCTTCCGCGGGAACGCAGCGTCGCCGGGTAACCTGATGTTCGCATCGGAAAACCTTGCGTCGCGGTTCAACGTCAACCGCACCGGGCTGGTGACGGCACCCCCGGCGGGCTTCTGCACCGGGCGCGAGTTCGACTGTTCGGCGTCGGGTCCATTGCCGAGCACAGGCTATGGCGGCCAGTTCAACGCGGACGGCACGCTGGCCATCCGTCAGCCCGGCTTCGTCCTGCCGGGCGATCAGGTCGACAACAAGACCCAGAATATCGCGGGCTATGCGCTGGTCCGTTTCGGACCGCAGGATGGCGCACGCGGCATCTCGGGCAACGTCGGCGTGCGGGTCGTGCACATCGAGAATGAGGGCAGCGGGTTCATCCAGCAGAATGGCGGGACGGTGTTCATCCAGAACGGCGTCCAGCGGACGCTGGCGAACACGTTCCTCGCCCGTGGCGGAAAGGCGGACTTCACGCGGGTCCTGCCGTCGGTCAATCTCGAATATTCGCCGACCGACAAGATCAAGGTCCGCGGCGGCTACAACATCACGATGGATCTGCCGACCTTCAACGCACTGCGCGCATCGGGTTCGATCGGCGTGGCGACGACCCCGAGCCAGACTCCCGGCGGCATCGGGACGTTCAACAACTTTACCGCAGACACCGGCAACCCGTTGCTCAAGCCGACGCTGTCGAACAATTTCGACATCTCGCTTGAATATTACGGACGCGTGGGGACGTCGTTCCACATCGCCCCGTTCTACAAGCGGCTCACCAACCTGCCCATCTATGCGCTGACCAACCGGCAGGTCACGGTCCAGTTCACCGACGGCAGCACCGAGAACGTCACGGCGTCCGCGACCGACTATACCAACTCGACCAAGGCGGCGAACGTCAAGGGTGTCGAGGTCGGCGGCCGCTTCTTCCTCGATATGCTGCCCGGCGCGCTTGCCGGGTTCGGGTTCGAGGGTAATTACACCTTCATCAAGAGCAGCAATCCGGGCGACGTCTACCGCGACATCACCGGTGCGATCCGCAACGATGCGCCGCTGGTTGGGCTGTCGAAGCACAATCTGAATGCGACGTTGTTGTATGAGCGTAACCCGGTCTCGTTGCGCGTCGCCTATTCGTGGCGCTCGCAATATCTGCTGTCGACCAACAGCAACGGCACCAACGGCACCTACAGCTATTACACTGCACCCGGCGTCGTGAACAATCAGGATGGCGGCAACGATACGACCACGCAGATCGCCTTGCCGATCTACGGCGGTAACTATGGTTCGATCGACGCGGGTGTGCGGTTTAAGGTGAACGATCAGTTGTCGTTCGGCGTGCAGGCGACCAACCTGACCGCCTCGACGCAGCGGACGCTGATGGGCGGCTATCCCGGTGGCAAGCTGGTGGGTCGTAGCTGGTTCCAGGCAGATCGCCGCCTGAGCACTGGCATCAACCTGGCCTTCTGACGATGATGGGGTGCCGGCCGACCTGATGTCGGCCGGCACTCAAGCGGAGGGCGCGATGCGCAAGCGGATCCTGATTGTGGGCGGCGGCACCGCCGGGTGGCTGACCGCAGGCTATCTCGCGAAACGGCTGGGTGCCGATCTTGCGGGCGGGGTTTCGATCACGCTGGTCGAGTCCCGCGACATCAGTGTTCTCGGCGTCGGGGAGGGGACGTTCCCGACGATCCGTCGCACGCTGGAGACGATCGGCATCGACGAGGCGGAGCTCGTCCGTCGGTGCGGGGCCACGTTCAAGCAGGGCGCGAAATTCGCGCACTGGCGTCACACGCCGGGGCAGGGCGCGACCGATCATTACTCACACCCGTTCCAGGTCGCGGACGCGAGCGACGGGCTCGACCTGTTGCCATACTGGCTGCTCGGGCTTGGCGGCCCGGAGAATTGGGATGAGGTCTCCAACCCGCAGAAAAAGGCGGCGGACAAGCACCGCGCGCCCAAGCTGCCGACCAACCCGGATTATGTCGCGCCGCTCAACTACGCCTTTCATTTCGACGCGATCGCGCTTGCCGGGCTGTTGCGCGAGCAGGGGATCAGGAACGGTGTCCGGCACCTGACCGATACCGTCGGCGAAGTGCTGCTCGCCGAGGACGGATCGATCGCCGGTGTGCGCACCGAGCAGAATGGCGTGCTCGACGCCGACCTGTATGTGGATTGCACGGGCTTTCGCGCCGAACTGATCGGCAAGGCGATGGGCGTGCCGTTCAAGTCGTGCCGCGACGTGCTGTTCTGCAACCGTGCGATCGCCGCGCAACTGCCCTATGCGCGGCCGAACGATCCGATCGCTTCCTATACCATTTCGACCGCGCAGGCATCGGGGTGGATCTGGGACATCGGGCTCGATCGCCGGCGCGGCATCGGGCACGTTTATTCCTCCGACCATAGCGACGACGAGGCCGCCGAGCGGGTGTTGCGCGGGTATTTGGGGACTGCCGGGGCGGATGCCGAGGTGCGGCATTTCAAGTTCGATGCGGGGTATCGCGAGGTCAATTGGGTCAAGAATTGCGTTGCGGTCGGGCTGTCGAGCGGGTTCTTCGAGCCGCTCGAGGCGACCGGCATCGCGTTCGCCGAAGTGTCGGCGGGGATGATCGCCAACCTGTTCCCCTGGGGCGGCGACTATGAGACGTCCGCGCGCCAGTTCAACGCGAACATGCTGCGCCGCTACGAACGCGCGCTGGATTTCATCAAGCTGCATTATTGCATCTCGCAGCGGCGCGACAGCGCGTTCTGGCGTGACAATGTCGACGATGCCTCGGTTCCTGACAGCCTGCTCGAAATGCTCGACCGGTGGCGCTTCCGCCCGCCCAACGAGCTCGACATCGACGGGCAGATCGACATCTTCACCGACGCGAGCTGGCAGTACGTCCTGTACGGCATGGGCTGGAAGACCGACCTGAGCGCGAAGGCGGGGGCGCTGCGCTATCATGAGGACGCGCGGCGCGCGTTCGCCGAAGTGCGGCGGCAGGCCGACTTTGCGATCGCCAATCTTCCGTCGAACCGCGATCTCGTCACCTTTGCGCAGACGCACCGCTTCGGCGCACGGGTAGCAGCGTGACGGCGGAGCCTTCGCGGATCACCAAGGTCGTGATCGTGGGCGGCGGTACTGCGGGGTGGATGACCGCTGCGGCACTGTCCCGGCTCGTTGCGGGGGGCGTGTCGGTCACGCTGGTCGAGTCCGAGGAGATCGGCACGGTCGGCGTCGGCGAGGCCACGATCCCGTCGCTGCTCGACTTCAACGCGATGCTCGGGATCGACGAGGACGCGTTCATCCGCGCAACCGCCGCGACCTTCAAGCTCGGCATCGAGTTTCGCGACTGGGCGCAGCCTGGGGACTCCTATCTCAACCCGTTCGGGACGCACGGCCGCGATGTTGCAGGCGTGGCTTTCCATCATCTCTGGCTGCGTCAGCGGGCGTCGGGTGCGCCCGATCCGGGGCCGATCGGCGCTTATTGCCTGGCCGAGGTGGCGGCCCGACGCGGACGGTTCACCCGACCGAGCACCAATCCGCAATCGGTCCTGTCGACATTGTCCTATGCGTTCCATTTCGATGCCACGCTTTATGCCGCCTTCCTGCGCGATCTGGCCGAGCGTGATGGGGTCGTCCGCGTCGAAGGGCGGGTGGTCGCGGTGGACAGGGATGCGGACACCGGTTTTGTCGATGCGGTGCGGCTCGCGGATGGCGGACGGATCGATGGACAACTGTTTATCGACTGTAGCGGGTTTCGCTCGCTGCTGGTTGGGGACGCCCTTGGGGTGCCGTTTACAAGCTGGCAGCAATGGCTGCCGTGCGACCGGGCCTGGGCCGTGCCGAGTGCCCGCAACGCTCCGCCGATGCCGTACACGCGCGCGACCGCCGACGCCGCGGGATGGCGCTGGCGCATTCCGCTCCAGCACCGTGTCGGCAACGGCTATGTCTATTCGAGCGCGCATCTCGATGACGATGCCGCACGGTCGGCGCTGCTCGCCGGGCTGGATGGCGCGCCACTGGGCGAGCCGCGTCCGCTGCGGTTCGTGGCCGGTCGGCGCGATCGGCTGTGGGAGAAGAACTGCGTCGCGATCGGGCTGGCGGGCGGCTTCCTCGAACCGCTCGAATCGACTAGCATCCACCTGATCCAGTCGGGCATCGCGCGGTTGATGAGCCTCTTCCCGGATGACGGGTTCGCTGCGGTCGAGATCGACGAATATAATCGCGTGATGCTGCGCGAGTATGCGCAGATCCGCGACTTCATCATCCTCCATTACCACGCGACCACGCGCGCGGATTCGCCGTTCTGGGACCATTGCCGGACGATGACGCTGCCGGCGTCGCTCGAGGCCAAGCTGGCGCTGTGGTCCGGCAAGGGTCGCGTGTTCCGTGAGCATCGCGACCTGTTCACGCCCGACAGCTGGATCGCGGTCCTGCTTGGCCAGGGGATCCAGCCGCGGTCGTTCGACCCGTTGGCGGCGACACTGCCCGCGGACGAGACGGTGCGGTTCATGGCGCATGTCCGCGACATGATCGACAAGACCGCCGCTGCGATGCCGACGCAGGACCAGTTCATCGCGCAGCATTGCGCAGCGCCTCTGCGGGAACCGGCATGATCCGAATGACGTCGGCGGCAGGGTTGCGGGCGCTGGCCGCGGCGGTGGCGATCACGCTGGCGGGTTCGGGTTGGCAGTTGGTTTCAGCCGGGCCGCACCGGACGGTGCCCTATCGCTGGACGAACGTGAAGGTCGGGGCAGGGGGCTATGCGCCCAACATCGTGTTCAGTCCGGCAGAGCGCGGCCTGGCGTATCTTCGCACCGATATGGGTGGTGCCTATCGCTGGGAGGCGAAGGTACAGCGCTGGGTCCCGCTGCAGGACGGCAATGCGACGCCGAGCTATATGGGGATCGAGAGCATCGCGCCCGATCCGCGCAATCCCGACATCGTCACCATGGCCGCGGGCATGAACGCCGGGCAACCCGCCGCGATCCTGCGGTCGGCGGATCGCGGACAAACGTGGCGGGTCACCCCCGTGCCATTCGCGATGGGGGGTAACGAGGATGGCCGTGGGCTCGGTGAGCGGCTCGCGGTCGATCCCAACGATCCGCAGCGCCTGTTCTTCGGCTCGCGGCATGACGGGCTTTGGCGCAGTGACGATGCGGGCGCGACCTGGCGCAAGGTGACGACCTTTCCGGTTGCGGGGCTCGGACGGCCCGCGTTGCGAAGGACGCATGGCGGCGTCGCCTTCGTTGCGATCGACGCGACGAGCGGCGGCGGGGGCACGGGATCGCGCCGGATCTGGGCGGGTGTCGCCGACCCGGGGGAGGTGCATCTCTTTCGCTCGGACGATGGCGGCACGACGTGGGTGGCCGCGCCGGGGCCTGCGCTGCTCGCGGCGAAGGGCGTGATCGATTCCCGTGGTGTGTTGTGGGTCGGTTACGCCAGCGGGCTCGGGCCGAGCGGGATCAGGACCGGGGCGGTATGGCGCTATGCCCCCGATGGAACCGGCCGGGACGTGACGCCTGCGGCATGGCGCGAGACCGGCGCGGAGGGTGCGTTCCTTGGCGTCGCGGTCTCGGCCATGGCGCCCAATACCGTCGCGGTCAGTACGGTTGACCGCTACCGCCACGGCGACTCGCTGTGGGTCAGTCGCGACGACGGCGGTCACTGGGACGATGTCGGCGCGCGCAGTCGGCGCGACGTGTCCGAGACGCCCTTCCTGCTGCACGAAGGCAAGGGCGCCGATTTCGGGCACTGGATCTCGGGCCTCGCGATCGATCCGTTCGATCCGGGACATATCGCCTACACGACCGGCGCGACCGTTTACGCAACCCGCTCGCTGGGCAAGGCGGATGTGGGCTGGGCACCCTGGACCAAGGGGATCGAGCAGACCGCGATCATCACGCTGGTCTCGCCGACCGGTGGCGCGCCGTTGATTTCGGGCTTCGGCGACCTTGCCGGGTTCGTCCACGACGATCTGACGGCTTCGCCGCAACCGACCTTCATCAACCCGTACATGTCCAACACCAACACGATCGATTACGCCGGGCTTGCCCCCAATGTGATCGTCCGCAGCGGGAGCCTGTACCTCGATCGCCCGCGGGACGCATCGATGGGGCGGTCCGAGGATGGCGGCCGGACGTGGACGGCGTTGACGCTGCCGCCGATGGGCGATCCGGCCAGGCGCGAGGATCTCAACGGCGATTGGCCGATCACCGTTTCCGCCGATGGCGCGACGATGGTGGTGGGAACCCCGGTGCCGCAGGTGTCGCGGGATCGCGGCAAAAGCTGGACGGTGGTGCGCGGGCTGCCCGGCAAGACCCGCGCCGTCGCCGACAAGCGTGATCCGCGTATCTTCTATGCGGTCGATATCGCGCGTGGGCGGATCCTCGTTTCCCGCGACGCCGCCGCCAGCTTTGCCCCCGTGGCGAGCGGGGGGCTGCCCGCCGACCTGCCCCCTGCGGGCCGCCGCGGCCGCGAGGCGCAGAGCGCGCTCGTGGTCGACCCCGGCCGTTCGGGCATATTGTGGTTGCAGGCGGGCGAGCGGCTGTTTCGCAGTACGGATGGCGGTGTCAGCTTCGCACCGGCCAGCGGTGCGTTGCAGGTCGAACTGTTCGGACTGGGAAAGAACGCGGTCTTTGCGGTTGGAACGCTGGACGGTATCCGTGGCGTGTGGCGGTCGGTCGATACGGGAAAGATGTGGTCGCGGATCGACGATGACGCGCATCGCTGGGGCGGACGCTACCGCGTCGTTTCGGGGGACCCCAGACGTGAGGGGCGGGTCTATCTGGGCACGGACGGGCGGGGCATCTTCTACGGCGATCCCGTGGCGGCGCGGTGATTACCGAACGCACACGACAGGGTTGTTGACGGGGTGCAGGGGCCCCGCCGCTGAAAACGCAGCGATGTGCCCCTGCAACCGATATTCACCGGGTCACGGTTCCATCACGCTCAGCAGGTCATCGACGCTGCCCGTCGCGAAGGCGCTGTATTCGTCGCCGATCGCATAGGGCAACAGGATCCGCCGCCCGTGGAGCAGCGCCCCACAGCTGTACGTCACGTTCGGGACATAGCCGCCGCGTTGCTCGGCGGAGGGGAACAGCAGCGGCGAAGGGGTGCGGGCCAGCACCTTCGACGGGTCATTCTTGTCGAGCAGGCATGCACCCACGCAATAGCCGCGAACCATGCCGACGCCATGCGTGAAGACGAGCCAGCCCTCATCGATCTCTATCGGCGATCCACAATTGCCGATCTGGACGAACTCCCACGGGTATTTGGGGCCCATGATCCGGGTCCCCTCGTCCCAATTGTAGAGATCGTCCGAGTAGAGCAGCCACATGTTGACGCTGTCCTGCCGGCCGATCATCGCGAAGCGACCGTCGATCCGACGCGGGAAAAGCGCCATGCCCTTGTAGCCGGACATTTCCCCCGTCAGCGCGCGCATCTCGAAGGTGCGCTGGTCGATGCCGCGCAGAAGCTCGGCGCGCGCAGAACTGCCGTCATAGGCGGTGTACGTTCCGATGACGCTTTCTACCCCGTCATGATCGGTGAAGCGCACGAGCCGGAGATCCTCGACGCCCTGCCGCTGGCTCGGGAGGATCGGGAAGATCACGGTTTCGGAAATGTCCTCGCTGTCGTCGGCGCGCATCCGCACCCAGCCGTCGTTGTCGCTCTCGATCCGCGGCGGAACACCCTGTTCGCTGGGCGGATCGACGACGAGGTTGGTGCCCCCGTCCCAGGTTCCGGTCCGGAACGTCACCGACGAGATATGACCCTCGCCAACGCCGCGCAGCGACACGATGAAGCGCACGCTGTCATCGTTCGGATCCTGATCGGGCAAGGTGACGATGCTCGGGTTGAACAGCGCGGCGGACTCGAACGCATATTCCTGGCTGTAATAGGCCCCCAGCAACAGCTGGTCGCGCTCCTCCTCGACCTGCACGTCGCCGAGCTTGTCCTTCACCTCGGCGAAGCGACGGAGGAAGCCATCGTCGACGTTGCGATGACGCGCAGACATCGAGGCGGTCAGCAACTGCAGCATGCGATCCCGCGTGGCAGGCTCCAGGGCCATCACGCGCGCCGCAACTTCCTGCAGACGGGTCGGCTGTTGTTCGAAGGCGGACGGGTATTCGAAACTGAACGGGCGAATGACGGTGCGTGATGGATCCGGTTTGAGTTCTATGTCCAGGGTGGTGAAAACGTCCGCTGCGATCATCCGCTGGCCTCTTTCTGTGCAACCGTGTCGATAGAGGCGATACTCCCGCCGCGCGGTAAAGGTCCGGCTCGAGACATCGGAGCAATAAACTTTGACGATGTGGCAATGGCGGCGACGTCGCGACTGCCCCCGTCGGGCCCGCATGTTGGCAGACGATGCCGACGATCTCGTGGGCATCTTACATTCGAACCGCAACGTCCCATCTCACATGGCTCGATGACAACACCCCGCTTTATTCTCGCGCTCGGCGACAGTCTCGTTGCCGGCTATGGCCTCGCCGCAACGGACAGTTTTACCGCACAACTGGAGGCGGCGTTGCAGATCCGTTTTCCGGGTGCGCGCGTGCTGAACGCCGGCGTATCGGGAAGCACGACTGCAGACGTCGAGCGACGCCTGCCCGCGATCCTGTCGGGTCTTACGCAGCGACCCGACCTGGCGATCGTGCAGGTCGGGCCCAACGACGTCTTGCGGCAAGTCCCTGCCGCGCGTACCCGGGCGCACCTCGCGCAAACGTTGCTGCGCTTGCAAGATTGCGGGATCCCGGTGCTGCTGACGACGGTCGCGCCCCCGGCCATCCTGCGGGACCGGGCCGCGGCGTATCTCGGCATTCATGCCGAACTGGCTGCTGATTATGGCGCGACGGTGCGGCCGTTCTTTCCGCCCGGTGTGCTGGGGCATCCGGACATGGTCCTGGCCGACAAGGTCCATCCCAACGCCAAAGCGATCGCGGCGGTGGTTGCCGCACTGCGCGATGCGGTGGAAGCGATGCTGTAGCGCCACCGTGATCGTCGGGAAGGCCGGCAGGGTCAGCGCTGCTTCTTAGTGTTTCCCGCGGTGAAATCGGGTTCCTTCTTCGCGACCCAGTCGACGAACTTGCGCACCGCCGGCTCGGCCAGAAGCCCCTCGACGTTCATGCCGTGCCGCTCAAGTTCGGCGTTGGTGAAATTGGCCGTCACCGTTTGCTGGCAGATCGGGTGCATCGGCACGACGTCGCGACCGCCGCGGCTCTTGGGGACGGGATGATGCCAGACGATCGTCTTGCCCGTGGGACGACCGCACAACCAGCAGGGCGCTATCTCGACCGGCGCATCCTCGTCCTGCTGCGCATCGTCATACCCGCCGTGTTTCGAATGTTTGCGCGCCATGCTTCGATCGATTCCGTGCCTGTGCCACCGGGGGAGGCGGCGGATCCGGGGCCGTTACTACATCACGCGCAGATCGTTATCGACATTCCTGTGCCACGGCGTGGGTGGGTACCGTTTTCCCCTTGGCGCTGGCGATTACCGCAACCAGGCCAAGCGCCGATGCCACCGCGCCCGCCAGTGCCACGGCGGGATAGCCCAGCCCGCCCGCAATGACCGCACCACCAACCGCCGCGCCGATCGCGTTGCCAAGGTTGAACGCCCCGATGTTCATCGCCGAGGCAAGGTTGGGCGCGTCCGCCGCGGCTTGCATCACGCGGATCTGCAGCGGCGGGACGAGCGCGAAGCTGGCGACGCCCCACAGGAAGATCAGGATTGCGGTCGGGACCGCGAAGGACATCAGCATTGCAAACGCGACGAGGATCGCGGCGAGGGCCGCCAGCGTCACGATCAGCGTCCGGTCGACCGAGCGATCGGCAAACCGCCCACCGAGCCAGTTACCCAGCGTAAGACCCACGCCGTAGGTCACCAGCATCGCGGTGACGTAGCCGAGCGAGGCCTGCGTCGCCTCGCGCAGGATCGGCGTGATGTAGGTGAAGACGGTGAACATCGCACTTGCGCCCACCGCGGTCAGGCCGAGCGCACCGAGGACAGGCCCCCGGGTCAACACGCGCAGTTCGGCCATCGCATTGCCGCCCGTCGGCGCGGGCAGTGCGGGTAGGGTCAGGCGCAATGCTGCCATCGTCGCGATCCCCAGCGCGGAGATTCCCCAGAAGGACGACCGCCACCCGAGATGGTCGCCCGCCCAGGTTGCGAGCGGCACGCCGACGACATTGGCGATCGTCAGCCCCATGAACATCGCCGCGACCGCGCCTGCGCGGCGTTCGGCCGGCACAAGGCTGGCGGCGACGATCGAGCCGACGCCGAAGAAGGCGCCGTGGTTGAGCGACGTCAGGATCCGCGCGGCCATCAACATGCCGTAGCCGGTCGACACCGCCGCCAGCAGATTGCCGACGGTGAAGATGCCGGCCAGCGCGATCAGCAATGTTCGCCGTGGTACCCGCCCGGTCGTCAGCGTCATCAGCGGCGCGCCGAGCACGACGCCCAGCGCATAGGCGCTGATCAGAAGGCCCGCGGTCGGGATCGATACGCCGAGATCGCCTGCGATGACGGGCAACAGGCCCATCGGGGCAAATTCGGTGACGCCGATGCCGAAGGCACCGACGGCGAGGGCCAGCAGGCCGGGATTGAGCTTCATTGTGGCGATCCTGCGACGAGCGCGGGCACACGCAGCCCTGATGACCCCAATTGACGATAATCCATTTCCGTGTCCCCGACTGTTCTGTTGAGGCATAGATGGACTGGCGGTGGACGCGTTATTAGAGGTCGGTGACGCGAAGGATTTTTGACATGGACGCAAAGACGGGGATGGGGGCGGATCGTGCCCGGGCGCTCGAAGTGTTCGCGGCGGTGATGCGTGAAGGCAGCTTCTCCGGTGCAGGACGTGTGCTGGGGCTGACGCCATCCGCGGTTGCCCGGTCGATCGACCGGATCGAGGCGCGGCTTGGCGTTCGGTTGTTGCTGCGGTCGACCCGCGCCTTGACCCCGACTGCGGAGGGGCAGGCTTATTTGCAGACCGCACGCCGGATCCTCGCCGATCTCGACGACGCCGAGCAGCAGATCGCCGACCAGGGTGCGCCGCGCGGGCGTCTGCGGATCAGCGCGGCGCTGTCGCATGGGCGATTGCGCGTCGTGCCGCTGCTGGGCGCATTCGCGCAGGCGTATCCCAATATCCTGATCGACTTCGCGCTGACCGACACGATCGTCGACGTGGCGGCTGGGCAGGCGGACGTCGCGATCCGGTTCGGACCGCTGGGCGACAGCATGTTGACCGCGCGCAAGCTTGGCGAAAGCCGCCGGATGATCGTCGCGGCGCCCGACTATCTGGCGCGGTGCGGCACGCCGGTTCGCCCCGAAGACCTGCACCGGCACAACTGCCTCAACTTCAATTTTCGCCGCGTCGAGCCAGTCTGGCCGTTTCGCGTCGACGGTCAGGATGTCGCGCTGACCGTGAAAGGGTCGATCGAGGCCAATAACGGCGAAACGCTGGGGCAGTTGGCCGCCGCCGGGGTCGGCATCGCCCGCGTCGGGGCGTTCAGCGTCGTCGATGACGTCGCCGCCGGTCGGCTTGTTCCCGTGCTCGAGGAACTGAACCCCGGCGATGTCGAACTGATCCATGCGGTGTTCGTCGGCGGGGCGAACACGCCTGCGCGCGTGCGCGCGTTCGTCGATTTTCTCGCCGAGCGCCTGACGAGTTGAGGGAGATTGCTGCCCGGCGTGAGCGACTTGGGCCGATGCCGATCGAAGCCGACGCTCTGCCGCGATCGGCTTTCAGTCGCTTCCTTCGGCATGGCGCAGAGTGTCCCGCAGCACCTCGGCCGATGCGAGCAGCGCGGTCTGCTCCTGATCCGAGAGCATCGGCGTGAGGACGCGCGATATGCCGCCCGCGCCGATCAGGCAGGGGAGGCTGAGATAGACACCGTCGATGTCATATTCGCCGGTGAGCAGCGTGGAGACGGGCAGGGCGACCCGCTCGTCGCGCACGACGGCCTCGCAAATGCGAACGATCGCTGAGGCGACGCCGAAGGAGGTGTAGCCCTTGCCTTTGCTGATCGTGTAGCCCGCGCGCATCACATCGTGCGCGATCTGCGCCCGGTCGAACGCTTGTCCAGCCAGGAACGCGTCGAGCTCCATGCCGCCGATCCGAACCGTCGAATAGGCGACGACTTCGCTGTCGCCGTGTTCGCCCAGAACCTGCGCCTCGACCGCCCCGGGTGCGATGCCGAGTTCATCCGCCACGCGCTTCCGGAAGCGGTTGCTGTCGAGCAGCGTGCCGGTCCCGATTACACGTTCCGGCGGCAGGCCCGATTCCTGCTGGGCGACTTGCGCCATCGCGTCGGCGGGGTTGGAGGCCACGACGAGGACACCGTCGAACCCGGCATCCATCGCCTGCCGCACGCAGTCGCGGACGATCTTGGCGCTTTTGGCAGCGACAGCGGTACGGGCTTCGCCATCCTTGGTCGATGCACCCGCGGTGATCACGAGAATGCCGGCATCCGCGACATCGGTATAATCACCGCCCCAGATGCGGACCGGTCGCGCGACCGCACTGGCATCGGCGATATCTGTGGCCTCGGCGATGGCGTGGTCGATCGACTGGTCGATCAGCACGATCTCGGCGATCAGGCCGCGGAGCATCAGCGCATAGGCGGTGGTGGCTCCGACATGGCCAGCGCCGACGATCGCGATGCGGGAGGTCGCTGGCATGAAGGAGTTCCTCGGTCTGTGTGCGAATGCGACCGGAGCGCGCTGCTGCCGGTTTGTGGGTGCTCAACGATGACCGTACCGGCTGTCTGTCGCAAGAGTTAGTCCGGCGCGCTCGTGCCCGGCCCTGTTAGCGTTCGCCTTCACCCTCGCCACGTTCGTTCTCGCCCCCTTCGCTCTCGCCTTCGCCGCGCTGTCCGCGATGCTGCTGTGCGGCCCGCGCGCGCCGCGGGTTCTTCACGAGATGCTGCCCGTTCGTGCGCCGCACGACATGACGTTCGCCTTCACCTTCACCCTCGCCACGTTCGTTTTCGCCCCCTTCGCCACGCTGATCGGCGGCGGCGGACAGCGGCATGGCGGCTGCCTCGGTGAGAACGGCCTGACCCGATTGCGCCACGACGAACGCGCCGACACCAACCCACAATTTCGTACGCATATGCTTTTTGTCCCGTTTTCGCCGTTGGGCGTGAAACCGTTAAGGGGCCTGTGCGCTCCACGTCGGAACCAAGGATTTCCCATGCTGCTGATGATCGCCAACGTTCTAGACGCCAACAATCTCCGATGGTTACGAGATAAGCTTGGTGAGGTTCGCTATGTAGACGGCCGTCAGACGGCTGGCCGGGAAGCACGCACGGTCAAACGCAACGAGCAGGTCGATCGGGCCGATCCGTTGCTGGCGGAGATGCAGCAATGCGTGATCGACCGGCTGCTGGACAACCGCCTGTTCAAGATGGCGACGCGGCCGCATGTCGTCCGGCCACCGCTGTTCAGCCACTACGCGCCGGGCATGGAATATGGCAGCCATGTCGACGATGCGATCATGGGCGGGATGCGGACGGACGTGTCGGTTACGGTCTTCCTGTCCGAACCCGACGCTTATGACGGCGGCGCGTTGGTCATCGAATCTGCGGCGGGGGAGCAGGACGTCAAGCTCGCCGCAGGCTCTGCGGTCATCTATCCGACGACGTCGCTGCACCGGGTTGCGCCGGTGGTGGCGGGCGAGCGGCTGGCGGCGGTGACCTGGGTCCGCAGCCTCGTGCGCGATGCTGCTGCGCGGGAACTGCTGTTCGATCTGGAGACGGCGCGGCACGGCCTGTACGAACGGCTCGGCAAGACCCCGGAGATGGATCTTCTCGCAAAGACACAGTCCAATCTGCTCAGGCTCTGGGCGGAGGATTGAGCGCCCGTATCAGCCTTGCCGCAGTCGCGCGCGGATCTTTCTTCCCGTCGGTGGGAGCCAGTAGCGCGATCGGCTCGTTCGGGAGGCTCATCTTGTCAGGAAATGCCGTGTCCGAGCCCCAAACCACCGCCGATCCGCGCCCCCTGCCGCCGCGCGAGCGACTACAGGAACTGCTCCACGAGGCAGCACGGCTAGGGCGCGACGACGTGATCCCGGCGCTTCTGCAAGCGGGGGCGGAGATCGACGCACGCGATGCCAAGGGATACACGCCGCTGATCCTCGCCAGCTATAACGGACACGCCACCGCCACGTCGGTGTTGCTCGACCATGGCGCGGATGCCGCGGCGGGGGACGGCGCACGCGGGAATACCGCGTTGATGGGCGTGGCGTTCAAGGGCTATGCCGGCATCGCGCGCCTGCTTGTGGATGCCGGCGTCGATGTCAACCAGCGCAATCTGGCGGGGCAGACCGCGGTGATGAACGCGGTCATGTTCGGCCATACAGAAATAGCCGAGATGCTGCTGGCTGCCGGCGCAGCGACCGACGTGATCGATGCCGCCGGCAACACCCCGGCGAGCATCGCGGCCGGGCAGGGCAACGCCGCGATGGCCGAGTTGATCGCGCGTGCCCCGACCGCGGCACGCTCGACCGTCTAGATCTGCGAATAGGGCGTCGGGCTCAGGATCTGGTTGTCGATGCCCGTGGTGATCTCGGGGTCGGTAAGCCCCGGCGTCGCGATCAACCGCTGCCATGCTGGATCCGAGCCGAACGTACGCCAGTTCCGCTCGCGCGTTGCGAGGTCCGGGAAGGTCAGCAGGTAGGTCAGGCTGGGCAGGGTGGGTCCGGTCAGGTCCTGCGCAAAGAAGACGGGCTTGAGGCCGGTTCGGCGGAAGAGGTCGATCTCTCCGCCGGTATCGAACATCGCGATCTTGGTCGCCCCGGCCTTGTGGCTATGGCTCATATAGGTCCTCAGCTCGAAGATGCGGGCCTTGTTGCCCTCCGCAGCGTCGGGAACCTCGACACGAGGAAAGTGCGGGAACCCGCGCATCAGCTTGACGTCGAGCGAGGCATAGGCCGGGCTTTCCGGCGTGGCATTGGCAAACGTCGCGGCAGCGGCTGTATGCCGCGCGTCGGCAGCCAGCCGGTCGGGCAAGGCGAGGAAGTCGACAATCGAGGGATGCGGAACGAGCACCCGGACGGCCGGGGCCCCGGGGCCGATCGCGACCGTGAACACGCCCACCGGCCCACATCCTGCGCGGCGCGCGGCCGGGATGAAGGCGTCCTTCAGATAGGTGTCCAGACGCGCTCTCATCGGGCCATTGACCAGACTGTAGGTCCGCAGTTCATAGATTTCCGGACTGGCGGCCGCGGTACCGCGCTGCGCCCTCGCTTCGGTGCTGGCAATGGCCACGCCGCCCAGGGCAGCGCCCGCGAGCAGCGAACGTCGATCGATTGGGTCCGCCATCATGTCCTCGCAAATTCACCTGGCCGCACAGGAAGCGCATGCCGCATCTATCGTCAACCCATCACCTGCGGCGTTTTGGTCGTCTGGTGAATGGCTCGGGCGGGAGCTCAGCCCGTCGGGAACGAACAGGCGGCTTCAGAACGCGAACCGGATCAATCCGCGCCGATGCCGCGCGAGCCGGGCGCTGACCGTTTGGCCCCGAGCGGATTTCAGGCTTCTATGCCGATCCGCCCGGGGTTTCGGGGCGTTCGTCAGTGTGATGCGAAATGGGTCACGAGATCATAGATGTAGTCCCGCCCGCGGTAGAGCGCGTCCGTCGAAATTCGTTCATTCAGCCCATGCGTGCCGGCCGTGGCCGGATCGTTCCAAAGCCCGGGAATGCCATACGTCGGAATATTCAGCTTGCTGAGATATGTCGCATCGGTCGCGCCTGCCGATTGCGTGGGGATCACCGGAATGCCCGGAAAGTGTTTCGCCCCAATCGCGGCGATCGGCTTTAGGATCGCGGGGTCGAGCGGCGGGGTCACCGCGACCGGGCGCTCCTGAATCTTGCTCGGCGACACTTTGACCTGCGGATCAGCGATCACCTGTTCGATCGCTGCCTTGGTCTCTGCGGCTGTTTCACCCGGCACGATCCGGCAGTTGACGGACGCCGTCACGCGCTGCGGCAAGGCGTTTGCCGCATGCCCGCCCTCGATCAGCGTGGCGACGCACGTCGTACGCAGCAGCGGGTTGAGGCTCAGGTCCGCCGAGACGGTTTCCGCCGCCTTGGCATCACCGGGTTGCCTTGCCAGTTGGACCATCGCGGCGCCGGTGGAGTCCTTCCGCAACGCGCCGGCCTGCGCCAGATAGGCTTGTGACACGGGGTTGAGATGGACCGGGAATTGCAGCGTGCTGACCTTGGTCAGCGCGGCAGCGAGGCGATAGATCGCATTGTCGGGTTGCGGTTGCGAACTATGGCCACCCCGATTGGTAACCTCGAGCACGAAGTTGCGCGGCGACTTCTGCGATACCTGGACACCGAGCGTTTCTGGGCCGCCGTCGGGCGCGGTCCGCCCGCCGCCGCCTTCGTTGAACGCGAAGCCCGCTTTCATCAGCTCGGGCCGATGATCCACCAGCCAACCCGCGCCGTTGAGCACGCGCTCGTTCGTTCCTTCCTCGCCGCAAGTGAGCGCGAGCTTCACCGTGCGGCGCGGCTTGAACCCGGATTGCTTCCAGCGAATCAGCGTGTCCGAAAAGATCGCGGCCTGCGCCTTGTCGTCGCTGCTGCCGCGACCGTAGAAATAGCCGCCTTCCTCGACGAGGACGAAGGGATCTCGGACCCAATCCTCGCGCTTCGCTTCGACCACGTCGATGTGCGCGAGCAACAGCAAGGCCGACTCCTTCGCGTTCGATCCGGCCCAGGTCACCACCAGGCCGCCATCGCGGGGGCGTCCGTCCGGCACGTAGAGCACGAGGTCCTGCGCCGCGAAGCCCGCCGCGCTCAGCCGGGTCTGGACCTGCTGCGCCGCCTTGGTGCAGTCGCCGACCGAGGACGTCGTGTTGGTTTCTACCAGTTCCTTGTAGAGCGCGCGGAAGGCGGCCCGGTCCGCCCGTTGCGCGGGGGCCTGCGCGGCCGAGGCCACGGGGAGCATCACGGAGGCGGTCGCCAGCAGGGCGGATAGGAGAGGCTTCATGGTGTGTCGTCCTGTTCGATATGGGGGCAAGTGTGGAGCGAGATGGCAAGCCTGCCAATCTCGATCAGGGCAGGTCAGAAGCTCTTGCGCGCATTGACGCCGAGGGTTCGCGGGCGCGAGCTGACATAATAATCCGGAACCCCGGTGGCCGACGCGACGCGATTGAGGCCGTATGTGTTGAACAGATTGTTCGCGAACACCGACAGAGCGAACCCGTCCTGCGTATCGAAACCGATCCGGGCGTTGAAGATGCTGAAGTTGCCGATCTCGCGGTAAAAGGCGTTGGTCGTTCGGAGTTCGGTGTTCATCCGACCGGTATAGGTCCAGTCGAACCTTGCCAGACCCGTCAGCCGGTCTGAGAGGGGCGGGGTATATTCGATCCCCGCCGAGGCGGTCGTCTTCGGGATATAAGCCAGCGTGTCGCCGTCGCGCCCCGGCGCATTGATGAAGCCGGTCGAATCGACTTGATCGGACGTCAGCCGGGCGTTGTTGTAATTGACGCTGCCGTTGATGCTGAGGTGGCGGATCGGACGAACGCTCGCTTCCGCTTCGATGCCCTCGACCCGGACGCCCGCCAGATTGTAGATGAAGTTAAAGTTGCCGCCGCCTTGCTGGAGCGTCGAAACCGAGGTCTGCACCTCGTCCCAGTCGGTCCGATATATCGCGACGTTCAGCGTGGCCCTGCGATCGAACCACGATGTCTTTGCGCCAAGCTCGTAGTTCCACAGCGAGTCCGGGCGGTAGACGAGATATTGTGCGGGGAGATTGGGGATGTTGTTCGCGCCCCCCGGGCGGAAACCCTGCGCCGCATTGGCGTAGAACAGCACGTCGCGGGTCGCCCGAAGTTCGGCGTTGAACTTCTTGACCCAGCCCTTTGCGTTGGCCTTGGTCTCTTCATACGGTCGGGGTTCCTGGCCGTTGGTGAAATTGTACCCGAGATATTCGCCGCCGACGACCTTGGTATAGTCGAAATGGCGCAAGCCGACCGTGAGGGTCAGCGGGGACAGCACACGGTAGCCGACTTCGCCGAAGAACGCGGTCTGCTGCACGCTGGTCAGGATGTTGCGGCCACCCAGATTGTCGACCGGATCGCGTTGCCCGCCCGTCACCGGATCGCCTGCGAACGGCAAGGTATCGACGCGGTCGAAGCGGTCTTCGTGGAACAGGCCGACGGTGTAGTTGAACGGGCCCTTGCCGTTGGATCCGAGCCGCGCTTCCTGAATAAAATTGCGGACATAGCGCGGTTGATAGGCACCGAACGGAGCCTTCGAGCGGGCATAGGCCTGATAGGCGGTGCGCTGCGCGGGCGTGCAGGTCGTCGTCGGAACGCCGAGCGCGACCCGCGTGTAGAGCGGGCACCAGCGGGCTCTCGAGACGACACTGGCGAAGGCGGCATTGTTGTCGTTGGTGCTCTCCACGTCCCACCGATACCACGACGCACTGGTCGTCAGCGTGGCGAAGCCCAGGTCGAACCGTCCGACGCCGTTGTAGAGTTGCAGCTTGTCATGCCACGGCTGGAAAATCTGAAAATCGGTGCGGAACGGACCGAGGACCGAATTATATTGCGCGGTGCCGTCGATGTCCTGGTTCTGGAGCAGCGCGGTCGCCGTGATCGAAACAGCACTGCTTGGCGTGAAGCCGAGCATGACACGGCCACCCTCGAGCGTTGCCCGGTTGGTGTTCTTGCGATCGAGCAGCGTATAATCGACATAGCCGCCTTGCCGCTCGCGGTAGCCGACGACGCGCAGCGCAAGCTTGTCGGCGACGATCGGGACGTTGAGCGCGCCCTTCACGAAATACCCTAGACCACCATTCTGTGTGGTGGTGGCTTGTGCCTCGACCGTACCTTCGTATTTGCGGGCATCGGGCTGGTTGAACAAAACGCGCAAGGTGCCGCCCATCGATCCGGACCCGTACAGCGTCCCTTGCGGGCCGCGCAAAACCTCGACCCGCTCGACGTCGAAGAGATTGAGATTGGGCGTATTGCCCGCCGGGTCGGAATTCGTTCCGGAAGGTCCCGTCAGCGGGGTCTCGCCGTAATACAGTCCGACGGTGCTTTCGCCCGCCGCCTGAACACCACGGATCGAGACACGGGTCCGTCCTGAGTCACTTTCGGTCAATTGCAATCCGGGGACCTGGCGGATGATATCGGCGATCGTCGTCGCACCCAGTTTCGCCAACTGCCCTTCGCCGAGCGCTGAAATGGCGATGGGTGTCGTCTGCACCGTCGACTGGCGCCGCAGCGCCGTGACGACGATGTCGCCGGACTGATCATCGGGTATCGCGGTTGCTGCGTTTGACGGGGCTTGCTCGGCTTCGGTCTGGGCGAAGGCCGGATAAGGTGCCGCCACCAGGGCTAGAACCATCAGGCCGGATCGTGTGGATAATAGCATTCTGCCCCCATTCGTCATTCGATCGGGTAAGCGTTCTGCGCTCACCCATCGGGGCATGATGGCTCAAACTCCTACCAATCCAATGGGGTATTGGGTTTTGGGGGGCCAAGATAATGCATGTTGCTGATCGTTCTTGCGATTTGCTACGCGCCCGGCGTTTTCGAGGCTTCCGGTGGGTGGCTTTATCGCAGGACGGGATAGCCCGCTTCGACCGCCGCACATTCGAGCGCGCGAACGCGGGCGTAGGGTTCCGGCCCGCTGAGGATGACATCCGCCAGAAACACTTTCGCCCGTGCCTCGACCAGCGCGGGGTCGGCGATGACGTCGGCGAGCGCCTCCCGCAGCGCGACGATCGTTTCCTCGGGCGTCGAACGGGCCGTCACGAACGGCAGCGCGGGGGTGTCGGCGGTCACGCCGATAACGCGCAGTCCTGAAACCGCATCGGGATCGAAGCGACGCAGCGCCGCGAAGCTGACGGCGTCGATCGCGGCGATATCGGCTGCGCCCGCGCCAACGGTTTCGACGCTCGCGCGATGCGAGCCTGTCTCAATGACATCGCCGAAGAACCGCCCGTCTTGCGCAAGGGGTGCGACCGTCGCCCTGAACAGATTATGCCCGGTGTTGGAGTTGCGCGCGTTGATGGCGGCGCGGCGGTTGCGGAACGTCGCGAGCGAACCGTCGTCGCTCCGCCGTGCGACGAGATAGGAGACGTGCCGGCCGTGTGCGCAATCGGGTGCGTCATAAGCCGGGATCCCGATGACGTGCAGCGCAAGCGCGGCGTCCGTCACGAGCGGATAGCCGCACGTCTGGCCGAACAGCAGCTTCGGATCCCGCCAGATCGCCTCCACCGTCCGCGTTCGGTCGAGCCGGTCGGGCGCGTCGATCCCATGCGCGCGGAGCCGTGCCGCCAGCGCCGTCCAGAGCTGGTCATTGGCCGCGTGCTGCGCCGGGTGATCGTACATGCCGAGCGAAGCCACGGCGCCACTCACGACGGCTCGCCCGGATAGTCGGGGTGGGTGAGGACATCGTGGTGCCGGATCGCGAACCGGCGCAGGATCGCACCATATCCGCGATACGTCGTGCGATGATCGGGCGCGAGCCTGGCGCGGTGTGCCGCATGATAGGCGGGCAGTCGATACCAGGCGAGATCCGGCCGGTCATGATGCGCGGCGTGGAGGTTGTTGTTGAGATACAGAAGCCCCAGCACGCCCCCGCGCTCGACCGTCGCAGCCCGGCCGGGTGCTTGGAGGTCAGCCCGATGTTCCACAAAGGATCGCAGCAAGGTCAACGCCATGCCGGGATATACGAACATCACGACGTAGCGTCCAAGCCCGAATTGCGTCCAGTGCAGCCAGCCAAGCACGATGGCGACTGCCGCCAGATGCGGCAGCCAGTCCCGCGCCACCGCCAGGGGTTTGTCGCGCAGACGGCGGATTTCTTCCACGCCGAGCGACAGGATCGCGATCGGTGGTCCCAGCAGCAGGCGACCGAGCAGCGGCGCCTGCACCCGCGCCAACCATAGCGAAACGCTGGACCGGCTTGCGACATAGCGTGATTCTGGATCGTGCCGCGGGTCGGTGATCGATGGACTGCGATGATGCGCAGCATGGCTGCGGCTGTAGAGTGCGTAGGGCAACCACAGGGCGAGCGGCGGAAAACCGATCGCTGCATTGATCCGTAGAGAGCGCGTCGGGTGCCCATGGATCGTCTCGTGCTGAAGCGAGCCATGCCAGGCGATCAGCCATCCGCCCGTTAGCACAAGCAGCGGATCAGGAATGACGGCGTGGAAATACGTCGCGGCAAGCCACCCGGCGTAGATGGTCAGCGTGACGAGCAGCGTCGGCCATTCGATCGCGCGTTTAGTCATGACCGGGCCTCCGACAGGCGGCGGCGAGAAAGGCAGGGGTGCGACATCGGCTTTCTCCATCAGGAGCAGCATTGTCCACCAATGTGATATGAATTGAAGCTTGCTTCTTCTATCGATCGGCTAAGCTCAGCTATTTGTGGGATTTGCTGCTACCAAGGCGGTTGGCCCCGATCGAGTAGTTGACAACACGACCGGCGGATTGCTCAATATGGCGATGGGGCCAGCGATCTCCCCATGAGGCGACAGCCGAAGCATCGCGTCCCTGCTGCACCGGAGGACGCTTCATGCCCGCGATTAATTCAATCACCCCCGAAAAATTGGCGCGCCTGATCGGGCTGCCGCATGGCCCCGCGATCGTCGACGTCCGCACCGATCAGGAAATCGCAAGCGACCCGCGCCTGGTGCCGGGGTCCGTGCGTCGGGACCACACCCACATCGCCGCCTGGTCGGGCGGACTAGCCGGTCGGTCTGCGGTGATCGTCGACGCGCAGTGCGGCGCAGCCGGCGAGGGGGTCACCGCATGGTTGCGGCATGAGCGCGTCTCGGCGGAGATGCTGGACGGCGGGACGCTCGGCTGGGCCGCTGCGGGGCTGCCGATGGTGCCTGAAGCGGTGCTTCCGCCGCGCGACGCGCAGGGGCGGACGGTGTGGGTGACGCGTGCGCGACCGAAGGTCGATCGCATCGCCTGTCCTTGGCTGATCCGTCGCTTTGTCGATCCGGATGCGGTGTTCCTGTTCGTCAGCCCGGGGGAGGTGACGCGCGTGGCGGAGCGGTTCGGCGCGGCTGCGTTCGATGTTGCGGGGGAGGGCGTGGTGTGGAGCCACGTCGGCGCGCATTGCACGTTCGACACAATGGTGGCGCGGTTCGGGCTTGCCGCTGTCCCGGGTCTCGCGCAGCTCGCTGTGATCGTGCGTGGCGCGGATACCGCGCGGCCCGACCTTGCCCCCGAGGCGGCGGGGCTGGTCGCGCTCTCGCTCGGCCTGTCGCGGATGTTTGCGAACGATCTCGCGCAACTCGATGCCGGAATGCTGCTCTACGATGCGCTGTATCGCTGGTGCCGCGATGCGACCGGCGAAACGCACGACTGGGTGTCCCACACCCCGAAGGCGGCGCGTCCGAAGGTGTCGGCATGAGCACGATCACCGGCGACACAGTCGCACCGATCGCGCGGCCCGCGCCGGTGACGCTGCGGCAAGCCTTCTGGGTGTGGCTGCGGATCGCGGCGCTGTCGTTCGGCGGACCCGCCGGGCAGATCGCGGTGATGCACCGCATCCTGGTCGAGGAGAAACGCTGGATCGGCGAGCAGCGTTTTCTCCACGCGCTCAATTATTGCATGCTGCTGCCGGGGCCGGAGGCGCAGCAACTGGCCACCTATATCGGCTGGCTGCTGCACCGGACCCGCGGCGGGATCGTCGCGGGAACGCTGTTCGTGCTGCCGGGGGCGGTATCGATCATGGCGCTGAGCTGGATCTACGTACTGTACGGGCAGGTCGGTTTGGTCGCGGGGCTGTTCTTCGGGCTGAAATGCGCGGTGCTCGCGGTCGTGCTACAAGCGGTGGTGCGGATCGGGAGCCGTGCGCTGCGGAACGGCGTAATGCGTGGCCTGGCGGCGGCGGCGTTCGGGCTGATCTTCTTTCTCGGCGTGCCGTTCCCGCTGATCGTGCTAGGCGCGGGGCTGGTCGGCTATTTGGGCGGGCGCGCTGATATGCCCGCCTTCCGGATCGGCGGGGGCCATGCGTCCGACAAGGGCACGGTCGTCGCGGATGCCGACACGCTGCTCGGCGAAAGTCTGCCCGCGCACGCCAGCCCCACGATCCGCCAGTCGATGCAGCAGGCCGCGGTGTGGCTCGTGCTGTGGCTGGCACCGGTCGCGGCGTTGCTGGTGCTGCTTGGGCAAGGCAACGTCTTCACCCAGATCGCGACTTTCTTCTCGACCATGGCGGTCGTCACCTTCGGCGGTGCCTATGCGGTGCTTGCGTATGTCGCGCAGCAGGCGGTCGAGCACTATCACTGGCTCACTGCGCGCGAGATGCTCGACGGGCTGGGCATGGCAGAGACGACGCCGGGGCCGCTGATCATGGTGCTCCAGTTCGTCGGGTTCCTCGGCGCGTATCGTCACCCCGGGATGCTGTCGCCGCTGCTGGCGGGGACGCTGGGCGGGTTGCTCGCGACCTGGGTGACGTTCGTGCCGTGCTTCCTGTGGATTTTCCTGGGCGCTCCGTTCATCGAGCGGATGCGCGGCAACGTGGCGTTATCGGGTGCGTTGTCCGCGATTACCGCGGCGGTGGTCGGCGTGGTGCTCAACCTGGCGGTGTGGTTCGCGATCCACACGTTGTTCCGCAGTGTCCGGCCGTTTGCGGTTGGGCCGGTGCGGCTCGACCTGCCCGTGGTGGCGAGCCTCGATCCCTGGGCGCTCGGCATCGCGCTCGCCGCGATCGTCGCGATGTTCCGGCTGAAGTTCGGGATCTTCGCGACGCTTGGCGCGGCGTCGGTCGCGGGGATCGTGCTGCAGACGACCGGTGTCCTCGCCGAGTGAACGCCGAGCGGCAGGAGCAGCGCGCCGGGGCGGATCTCCGCAGCCGCCTTCCTGCCCCCGAGCCCGCCTAGAACCGCACCGACGTCTCGACGCCGAACTCCTGCGGCCGTCCCGGCGTGACGCGATCGATCCCGAACCCGCCGAAATAGCCGGTCCGCGCCAATTGGGTCACCGTGTCGAATACGTTGGTGCCATACACCCCGATCCGCCACGGACCACCCGCGCGCGGTACATAATCGACCCGGAACCCGGCCAGTGCATAGGCTGGCAGCCGGCAGACATAGTCCGCGCCATCCTGACAGGCAGGCTTCTCGCCGACGCCGCGGACGTCGATGCTCGGCGTCACCGTGCCGCCGCGGATCTGGAAGTCATAGGCGATCGCTGCGCTGTAGGTGTATTTCGGGGCGGAGTTGACCGGCGTGTCCAGCGTCAGGGTCACGGCGTTCGGCCGGATGCTGTCATAGGCTTGCGTCAGGTACGAGACGTTCCCGCGGACGGTCAGGTGCCGCACCGGACGCAACACGAACTCCCCCTCGAACCCCGCTTCGTGCGCGGAGGCCGCACTTTGCACCTGCCGCGTCGAGACGTTGCCGACCAGCACGTTCACGCCCGCCTGGATGTCGGTGTACTTCTGATAGAAGCCCGACAGGTTGATGACCGCTCGCCGGTCGAGCAGGTCGAGCTTGATCCCCCCTTCATACGACCAGAGCTTTTCGGGATCGTAGAACGACGGGAAGCGTCCATCGGCCGAGGGACTGCCCAACTGCTGGTTGAACCCGCCGGAATTATACCCGTGCGCGGCGGTCAGATAGGTGAAGACCGTGTCGGACCAGCGATAGCCGAGCTGCACTTTCGGGTCGAAGCCGTCCCAATCGTTGGTGTCGCGCGCGGTGAACGGCGCGCCGCCGCAATTGGCGATGCCACCCAGGAAATCGCCGTTGAAATAGCCGCACTGGGTCGGCACGCCATTGGAGAGGAAGGTGTTTTCGCGTCCGGCGAAGAAGACATAGCTGGACCCGGTCTTGCGGTCATAGGTATAGCGTCCGCCGAGCGTGAGTTCGAGCCGCGGCGTGATCTTGTACGATGCCTGCGCGAAGGCGGCGTAGCTGCGATAATTCAGCGACGCGTCGTAGACATAGCCGAGCGGGTCGATCCAGTCGGGGCCGGTGTCCTGCAGGAAGTCGGTCTTCTGCTGGAAGTAGAAGGCCCCCACCAGGAACGTCAGGCGATCGTCGAGCACGGTGCCGCCGATCGTCAGCTCCTGCGTAAACTGCGTGCTGCGGGTGTCGTCATATTCCGCATAGATGTCGTTGGGGGCATTGTTGACCGGCGTGTAGAAGCTTGCTTGCGAACGACGGTAGGCGGTCACCGAATGCAACGTCAGGCCACCGCCGAGATCATAGCCGATCCGCGCGTTGAGCGTCGTCGCGTCGGTGTCGTTGAACGGGCCGCGGCCGCCGTAGCGCGATATGCCGCCAGCATCGCCGCCGCGTGCGATGTCAGTCACCGCCGCGCTGGTGGGCGCGAGCAGCGTCGCACCGCCGTAGACCGCATAGGGCTTCCCCAGAACGGGATAGGCCGAACAATAAGGCGTGGTGTGGAGCGCATCGTAATTCTGGATATAGCCGGCGGTGGAAAGGCAGCCGACCGGAATGGTCGCGCCGCCATCGGTCTTCGACCGGTTATATTCGCCGAGCAGGTCGATCGTGAGTGGGCCGCCTCTGTCGACGCGCAGTTGGAGGCGTCCGGACTGGTTGTTGACGTTGCCGCTGCGACCATCGTCCAGTTCGTGCGTGATATAGCCGCGGACGCTTTGCGTCCGGAAGCTCGCGCGCGCGGAGATGCCGTCGGTCAGCGGTACGTTGAGCGCACCCTCGGTATCGATCCGCCGCAGGCTGCCCGCGCGGACCTGTGCATAGCCCTCGAACTTGTCGGTCGGGCGCTGCGTCGTCAGCAGCACCGCGCCCGCGGTCGTGTTCTTGCCGAACAGCGTGCCCTGCGGTCCTTTCAGCACCTGCAGCGAGGCAATGTCGTAGAAATAGAGATCATTGCCTTCCTGCCGGCTGACGTACATCTCATCGACGTAGAAACCCGCCTTGGTGTCGGAATTGACCTGGTTGAAGGTCTGCCCGATCCCACGAATCGTGAAGCTCGTGCCGCCCGACAGCAGCGGCACCAGTTCGAGGTTGGACACCGCCCCGCGCAGATCCTGGAACGTGCGGATGTTCTGCTGCACAAGGTTGTCGCGTGACAGGACGGTCGCGGAAACGGGCGTGGTCTGGAGCCGTTCTTCACGGCGGCGGGCGGTGACGACGATGTCGCCCACCGCGTCGCCAACCGCGTCGCCCACTGCGTCGCCGGCAGCGGCCCCTGGTGCGGTCGGTGGCACCGCGCTCGATTGCGCCAGCGCAGGTGCCGCAACCATGCCCGCGATCAACGCGAGCATCGACAGGGCGCGCCCGCCCGAAATTGGAATTCCTGCCATGATAACCCCCGTTTGCGAGCCTTTACTCGACGCTTGCCCTGTACCGATACCCTATGGCGATGATCGGGATTGTGGACAGAGCTTTTATTGGCCGCGGCATGATTCGTCTTTGGCATGCCGCGCGGCGGCGTTCCGCAGAGTGTTCGCGACGCGCGCAGCAACGCCTCAGTCTTCGGTCTGCGATAGGCCTCTTCACGGAAGCCTGTTTCTGTTGAATGATGGGTACAGGCGCAGATGAACCGAGATCGCTCCTCTTCGAAGAGGGGCGCCGACTGGAGAGACCTGATGGTGACGATGACAAAGGCGATCCTCTGCCTGGCCGTAGTGTCGATGGCACCGACGATTGCGCTTGCGCGAGAGGCGGCACCCAACACGATGACTGCGCGGGAACGGGCGGCGGGGTGGCAATTGTTGTTCAACGGCCGCGATCTCGACGGCTGGCGGTCGTTCGATGGCGGCGCACCGTCGCCGTCTTGGGTCGTCCGTGACGGCACGCTGGAACTCACCGCGACCAGCGGGCGGATGAGCGGCGGCGATCTGGTGAGCGCCAACAGCTATGGCGCGTTCGAGCTGACGCTCGACTGGAAAGTCGAGCGTGGCGGCAATAGTGGCGTTCTCTATCTCGCGCGCAACGTGCCGCAGACCCGGCAAATCTACGAGACCGGGCTGGAGATGCAGATCCTCGACGACGCCGGGCATCCCGACGGCAAGATCCCCTCGCACCATGCAGGCGCACTCTACGATCTGACGGTGCCGCCAGCAGGCGTCTCGCGGCCCGCCGGAAGCTGGAACCACGCGCGGTTGCTCGTCGAGCATGGTCGGATCCGGCAATGGCTCAACGGCAAACCCACCGCCGATGTGTCCTACGGCGACGATGCCTGGCGCAGCCGCGTTGCGGCGTCGAAGTTCGCCAAGATGCCGTTCTTCGGAACGTTTCCCAGCGGCTTGATCGCCTTGCAGGATCACGGCGAACCGGTGGCGTTCCGCAACGTCAAGCTGCGGGTGATCGGGGCAAGTGCGGTGGAAGCGCCGAAGTGATACGCGACGCGAAGCCTGCGTCGGATGCGCAGGCGGACGTCGTCATCGTCGGATCGGGGGCGGCAGGAGGCATGGCCGCCTACAGCCTGACCAAAGCGGGGCTACGGTGCATCCTGCTCGAGGCAGGACGCGACTATGATCCGCAGGCCGAGGTCAACATGTTCGCGCCCGAAAGCGACGCGCCGTTGCGCGGTGCCGCCACGCCCGACAAGCCGTTCGGCTATTTCGACGCGACGGTCGGCGGCGGGTGGCAGGTCGACGGTGAGCCATACACGCAGCGCGAGGGCTCCGATTTCCGCTGGTACCGCCCGCGCATGCTGGGCGGACGGACCAACCACTGGGGTCGGCACGTGCCGCGGTTCGGGCCGTATGACTTCAAGCCGTTCTCGCGCGACGGCCTCGGGGTCGACTGGCCGATCGGTTATGACGATGTGGCGCCGTTCTACGATCGTGTCGAACGCATGGTCGGCGTCAACGGTGGTCCGCTCGGGCTCGAGAACCACCCCGATTCCCCGCCGGGTTGCCTGATGCCGCCGCCGCATCCCCGCATTCCGGAGATGCTGATCAAGGCTGCCGCCGAGGATCTGGGGATCCCGGTGCGTGCCGCGCATACTGCGGTGCTGACGCGCGACATGCCGGACGCGGTCGCGCCGCGCAGTGCCTGCCTCAACGCGACGCCTTGTACGCGCGGCTGCACGATCGGCGCGATGTTCCAGACGACGACGTCGCTGCTGCCGATGGCGAAGGCGACCGGGCGGCTGACGATCGTCACCGACGCGATGGTGTCGCGCGTGACGATGGCGCGTCCCGATCGCGCCGCCGGGGTCGAATATGTCGATCGCAGGACCGGGCTGCGGCACACGATGAACGCCCGCACCGTTGTGCTGGCGGCCGGCACGGGCGAAACGACCCGGTTGCTGCTCAATTCGGGGGAAGGCGGGCGCGGGCTGGCCAATTCTTCCGGGGAGCTGGGCCGCAACCTGACCGATTCCACCGGTGCATCCTTCCGCGCCTATATTCCGGCGCTCGCCGATCGTCCGCGCTACAATGAGGACGGCATCGGCGGCCAGCACATCTATATCCCCTTCTGGCTCTACCAGCAGCAGAAACGCGGCGAGCTCGACTTCGCGCGGGGGTATCATTTCGAGATCGGCGGCCGGTTCGGCATCCCGCCGGCGGATGCCGTGCCGCGCGTCTGGGGATCGGCGCTGAAGACAGCGGTCCGAAGCGCCTCGGGCGCGACGATCCAGTTGACGCTGCGGGGTGAAATGATCCCCAACACGGACAGTTTCTGCGAGGCGGACCCGGTCGTGAAGGACCGGTTCGGCATCCCGGTACTACGGTTCGCCTTTCGCTGGTCGCAGAATGAGGTGAACCAGGTCGCCCACGGTCGCCGCACCGCGCATGCCGTGTTCAAGCGGATGGGGGGCACGATCCTCGACCCCGACGTGCCGCCCGAGAAAATCATGACCGCGGGGGGCGAGATCATCCACGAACTGGGCACTGCCCGGATGGGGGCCGACAAACGATCGTCGGTGGTCGACGGCTATGGCCAGACCTGGGACGTCGACAATCTCGTGCTGATGGATGGTGCGGTCTTCGCGTCCGGCGCGCACAAGAACCCGACGCTCACGATCCTCGCGCTGGCGTTGCGTGCGTCCGAGCAGCTTGCCCGGCGCCTGAAATCGGGGGCTTTCGCATGACGCCGTCACGCCGCACCACGCTGCAATGGATGATGGCCGCGGCGGCGTTGCCGCTCGCGCACTGGACGAGCCCGGCGATGGCCGAGGGTGTGGACGACGCCGCGGGTGCCGTGCCGCCGTTCGATGGCATCGCCGACTGGCCCGACACTCCACCACCGCCGCCGGCGCCGGGCTATGGCCGCGATCCCGATCTGGCGAGCCCCAAAGTCCCCTGGCCGCTGACGCTGGATGCCGCGCAGCGCAAGACGGTGGATGTACTGGGCGACCTGATACTGCCGCAGGACGCGGCATCGCCGGGGGCGGGGGCGCTCGGCGTCGGGGCGTTCATCGACGAATGGATCAGCGCACCCTATCCGCAGCAGCGCGCAGATCGCGCGAAGGTGGTTGGCGGCCTGCTCTGGCTCGACGCGCAAAGCCGCACGCTGCATAACCGGGCGTTCGTCGATATCGCGGCGCAGCAGCAGGCCATGCTGCTCGACGCTCTCAGCGTCCCCGTGCCGGTCGCCAGGATGGTGGCTCCGGTCGCGTTCATGGACACGCTGCGCCGGCTGTTCGTGCTCGGCTTCTACAGCCTGCCGGAGGGCAAGGCGGACATGGGGTATGTCGGCGACCAGCCCACCCCCGGCGCTTACCCCGGACCAACGCGCGAAGCGCTAGCGCATTATGCGCATGCGCTCGACCGGATGGGACTGACACCGCCGCCCGCATAGCCCAGGGCGGCGGACCGGCAATCGCGTCGGCGGATCGTTGCTCAGTACAGCAGCGCCCAGTCTCGCACGCGCCATTGGAGCACCGCTTCGATCTGAACCATCGCGGCGGTATCGATCAGTTCTGCACGCCGCCCGGGAAAGCGCACGAGTCCATCCCCGTCGCGGCGCACGCGCCACATCCGGTCGGCATAGCCGCGCATGGCGTCGCGATACCGATGCTCGCCGGTTTCGCTTTCAAGCAGTAGCAGGTTCTTGAAATAGATCGCGTTGAACGGCGGGGGTTGATCGTCGACGCGATTGCCGACGACGAGATGCGCATGGCTGGCGTCGGCGATGCGTCTGGCCGTCGCGAGATACTGCGCGTCGCGCGTTGCGCGCCAGAGCAGGACGTTGTTGCCGACCGGCACGCCCTGATTGTAGCTCCAGACGCGTTTCTCTATCGAACCGTTCGTCTTGAGGTGGTCGGCGTACAAGCCGTCCGGCCGTTGCAGCGTGGCGTTGGTCCAGTGATAATAGCGCAAGGCATCGTCGAGATAGCTGCGATCCCCGGTCAGCATGTACAGCCGAACGCCCATCTCTGCGGCCGGCATGTTGGACACGGTATTGCGGTCACCATTGTCGCTCTTCTGCGTCCAGCGCACGCCGCCGGGCGAGGGCAGGGTCGTGTCGGTTGACCACCCTGACCGGATCAGCTCGAAGATATCGCGGGCGTTGTGGAGTGACACCGGATCGCGTCGAAACAGATGGTGCTGGATTTCGGCCAGCCCGACCCATTCATTGTCGTCGTAATAGAGGTCGTCCCCATGACCGAGCGGCGGCAGCACCTTGGCCAGATGCCCGGCGCGCCCCGTCGTCGACGTCTTCGACCAGTAACGCGCCTGTGCGGCACGGACCTTCGCCAGCGCAGGCGCGAACCGCCGCCCCGTCGCGCCGGGGATCATCGCCAGGTCGAGCAAGGCGATATGTGCCTGGGAGAAGGGCCATTCCGTTGAATAGCGCTCGTCGCGCGGCTCCGGCGGATGGTATTCCCGGTACAGGCCGGTTCCATCCGCCACGGCGAAGCATCGCTCGAGCGCGGCATGCCAGTCGAGTGCCCGGTCAAGCGTGGCCCCGGAATTGCCGCGACCACGTTGACCGACCGCCGCATCGGCGACGACGGCGGCCGATAGACCCGCCGCCATGCCGAGCAGGGTCCGGCGCGATACGCTTTGCCCCGTCATCAGAAACGGAACCGTGCGCCCACCGCGAAGACGCGGCTTTCGTACCGGACATCGCGTGGGTAATTGGCATTCTCAAGCCCCGGAACCGCGCGCAAGGCGCGATAGGGCGACCCGGTGATGTTGCTGACGTCGAACGTCAGCGTGACGGCTTCGATCGCGGCGACCGACAGCGAGAAATCGAGCCGTTCGATCGGGCGGTTGAACTCCGCGCCGATCAGTTGCCCGAGCTGGTCGGTGGCGAAGAAGTTCGTCACCCGCGACCGCCAGTTATACGCCAGCCGTGCGGAAACCGGACCCTTTTCGTAAATGCCGACCGCGTTGTAGCTCCACTTGGAGACGCCCGGTATGTCGCTGTTCTGGCCGGTCGTGCCGAGCGACACCGGCAGCGCCTGCGATGCGTCAATATAGGTGCCGTTGAGCTGCGTCCCGAACCCGCTGAGCCAGCCGGGCAGGAAATCGAAGAAGGTCTGGAACGCAACCTCGACACCCTGCAGCCTGCCGCTGCCGCCATTCTCCGGCCGGTTGACGACGATCTGGCCGTAAGGTTCGACCACCGTGGGAACGTTGAGATTGGTGATGAAGCCCTTCACATCCCGCCGAAAGATCGCGCCGGTCAGCGAGCCGGTCTTGGTGAAGTACCATTCGAGCGACGCGTCGTAATTCTTGGACAGGATCGGCTGGAGATTGATGTTGCCGCTGTTGCCGGTGATCGGCGGGGTGCCGTTGGGGTTGCCGATCGTGATCGCCGGGTTGAGCTGGCCATATTCCGGGCGGGTCCGGGTTTCCGTCGCGGACAGGCGCAATTGCAGCTTGTCCGAGAACTTGGCGCGGAACGAGGCGCTCGGCAGCACGTCGAGATAGTTCTGCCGCGATGTCGTGGTGACCAGCGTGCCGCCGACCAATGCATTGCCGGTCAGATTGGCCTTGGTGTTGACCACGCGCGTGCCGATCACGCCGTCGATCGGGACGGTGCCGACGTCGAAGCCATAGTGGAACTGACCGTAGAAGGCGTAGGACCGCTCGACCGCGTCGAGCTGCTCGTTCTGGACGAACGCCGGGATCTCCGATCCCCATTGCGCCAGTTCGGCCAGGGCGGCGGGCGTCCCGATCTGCGCGAGGCCGGAGCGGGCGAGATCCCGCAGGGCGTCGATGTTGTCGACGATGCCGCTTCGGGTGGGCGCGTACCACTGGCTGAGCGGTGGTGCCTGACCGCCACGGAAGCCGACGTCGATCGGCTGCCCCGTGTCGCCTCCCGGAACTGCGGTCAGCGGCAAGGCGAGCGGCCGCAGCGTTGCATAGCGCCCCCCGCTCCGCAGCCGGGCGTCGCGATCCGTAAACCGGAACCCGACGTCGATCTGCTTGATGACCGGCAGTTCGGTCTGCAGTTTGAGGTCGGTGCGCCACTGGATCCCCTTGCCGGTGGCGAGCGAACGTCGATCGTAGATGCCGCGCAGGATATAGTTGCCACCGTTGTTCGCATCGAAACCGGGCAGGCCCAGCGCTGGTCCGCCGTCCTTGCCGCCGATGTCGAACACGATCGACGCGGCCTGCGCCTGCGCGGGCGCGTAATCGAAGTTGTAGTCGGTATATTCGGCTTTCGAGTCCGTATAGGCGAAGTCGGTCGTGATCGTCGCGCGATCGCTCTTCCACGATCCGCCGATCGCGCCCTGATACGCATTGGTGCGACCCGCGCGCGTGCTGCGCGAGAAGTCGATGTTCCTGCCGTTCGCGAAGTCGGGGGTCGCCGTGACGCTGGTGAGCGTGCCCGGCGCGTCGGGGTTGCGGACGATGTTGCTCAGCGCGGGATTGTCGTTGACCAGGTTGAGCCCGGCGAAATCATTGGCAACGTCGGTCCGCGCGCCCTGGAACAGGCCGTCGATGTAGAATTCGAGCCGTTCGCTCGGACGCCATTGCAGCGTGCCGTTGACGGACGGCCGCCAGCGCTTGCCGCGATCGTAATAGACGCCAGCGGACTCGGGGAGGACGAAGTCGCGCGATCCCGCGACGGGTTGCGCGGCGTTGGGCGCGACGATGTTGCCGTTGATGTAGCGCGACGACGTCTGGTAATGCAGCTGGGTGTACGACACGTTGATGAGCGCGCCGATCTGCCCGATGCCGGTGTCCCAGCGATCGGTGACGAGCACGTTGAAATTGGGATCGAACGTCTTCGCCTGATCGCCGTACGTGCCGCGCACGGCGCCCGCGATCTGGAACCCGGCGAAATCGAACGGACGCCGTGACCGCACGTTGATCAGACCAGCGATGCCGCCCTCGATCTGGTCCGCGCTCGTCGTCTTGTAGACCTCCAGCCCCGCAAGCGCGCCCGCCGGGAAATCCTGCAGCGCGACGTTGCGTTGCTCGGCGGTGAACATCTCCCGCCCGTTGAAGGTGGTGGTGAGGTTGGGGAGGCCGCGGACCTGCACGCTGCCGGCTTCGTCACTGCTGCGGTTGACCTGCACGCCGGTGATGCGCGCCAGCGCCTCCGATGCGTTGTTGTCGGGCAGCTTGCCGATATCCTCGGCGACGACCGCATCGACGATCTGGTCGGAATCGCGTTTCAACGTCTGGGCCGACTGAAGGCTGCGGCGCAACCCGGTGACGACGATGTCCCCGGATGCGGGTTCCGCGGCGACCGCGCCGTCGGCGGCGGCTGGTGGACCGGCTTCCGCGGGCGTCGCATCGCTTTGCGCTGCGGGCTGCGGCGGCGTTGCGGGTGTCGTCTGCGCGGCGCTGCCGCTGCTCCATAGCGACGCTGCGGCAAGCGCGATGGTCGAAACGACCAGTCGGTCGAGTGCTTTCATATGGTCTCTCCCTGGGTAGATTATCATTTTGTAATGTCAGTGATTCAGTCGTGCGGGCGGACGTACGCCCGCATCACGGCGCAGCGGGCGTCGCCCCCGTCGAGCGACCGCAACCGGTAAGCGCCGATTTCGGCGGGGATGATGAAGGTTTCGGCGTAATGAACTTCGTACGGCGCAAAGGCCCCGGACGGGCTTTCCACGACCGCGGCGGTGCCCGCGACGAGGTTGAGGACGTTGAGGTTCCGGTCGGTTTGAAGATCGACGCTGGACGCGAACCAGATCCGCTCGGTCTCGATGAATTCGAGCCGGTGCAACCCGGTCCGCTCCCGCGTCCAGTCGCTTCCTTCGGCGACCGTGGTGACCTGATTGACGAGTTCGTCGCGCGTGAAATCCTCGCGCCGCGACCAGTCGATATTCGCGAGACCGTGCTCGAGGTGGATCGGTCGTGGTCGACCGTCGAGACCAAGCCGCTCCCAATCCCACAGCTTGAAGGTGAAGATGTACGGGGTCGCGCTGATCTCCAGCACCATTGCATTGCTGCCCGAGCAATGGATGGTCCCGGCAGGGATCAGGAAGTGGTCGTGCTTCCGTGCGGGGATCCGGTTGACGAACGCGTCGACGTCGGGGGGAGGGCCGCCGTTCTGCGCCGCGGTGAAGGTTTCGGCGAACACGGCAGGATCGGCGGCGTCGGTCAGCCCGAGATAGACGACCGCATCGTCGCCTGCATCGAGCATGTAATAGCTTTCGTCCTGTGTGTAGCGCAGGTTGAAGGCATCGCGTGCATAGTCCTGCTGCGGATGGACCTGCAGCGACAGGTTCCCGCCCCCCATCGTGTCCAGCATGTCGAACCGGATCGGGAACTCCGCACCGAAATGTGCGACGATGGCGGGCCCCAGCAACTTCTCCGGTCTGAGCCGGACGAGATCGAGCGCCGGAATCTCGAACCGGCGATCACCGAAGCCAAGCAGCAGGCTGTTCTCCTCTGGCACGCAATCGAAGCACCAGGCGTAATTGAGCGGCCCGTCAGGCAGGTCGAACTGCGCGCGCATCCACTGGCCGCCCCACGGCCCGGCGTCGAAGAACGGCACGACCCGAATGGGGCGGCGGACCGCGAGATCGAGCGCGCGAAAGTAGGTTGCGGTGCTGACCATCCGGGGGTCGGGACCGTTCATCTCGATGACGAACTGCGTGGCTGGCAGCAGCTCGTACTTGATCTCGTCTCCGACGCGCCAATCGACGAAGAAGGCGCGGCGATACAAATCGGCAGCACGGGTTCCGGCATTGCGGCTGCCGAGATTGGCGATCTGCCCACGGCGCTGGCGCTGCTGCAATTCCCACCGTGCCATCGAGACGTAGATCGCCGCATCGTGGGACGGCAGGATCGTCGCGGCGCCCGGGCCGACCACGATCGTCCGCGAATCCGTCGCGCGGGTGGATCGCCAGGTCTCGAGAAAGGCATGATCTAGAAAGGCATCGATCCCGATGGTCTCGAACCGTGCGAAGACCGGATCGCTGCCGAGGTGTGTCGCAACCGCCGCATCGATCACCTCGGGGGCTTTGAACAGAGATGCCGTGTCGACGACCAGCGCGTCGGGATAGGCCGCGCGCATCGCAGCGATGACGTCGGCCACCGGCGCACCCGGATAACATTCGATGCAGAGATCGCCCGTGTCGGGGAGGAGGGGGATGATCTCGGACCATCCCACCGCGCACGGTGCGGGCTGGTCGTCGACCTGAACGACAGGCTGCTTGTCATAGCGGGTCATGGCGATCCTCCCAGAGCGGGGTGGCGGCGAGCAACGCCGCGTCGGACCCGAGCGCGCCCCGCACCACGACCGGTGGCGCGCCGAGGCACCAGACGTGGTGGCGGACATGGTCCTGGATGAAGGGCACGACTTCCGCCGCCGCCGCCGCGCCGCCGGTCACGAGCACGTACGAAGCATCGTATGCGGTGACGAGATTGAGCGCGACGGTCGCCCAGGCGTTCAGGCAGATCGCACGAATGGCGCGCGCGCCTTCGTCCCCCGCGCGCGCCAGGTCGAGCACCGTCTTGAGGTCGGGCTCGTCCAGCGCATGAAGCCGGCCTCGCTCGGGCAAGGTCGCGATGAGACGGGGCAAGGCCCAGGTCGACGCGATCGCTTCGGCACATCCGATATTGCCGCACCGGCACAGCGGCCCATCGGTGTCGATCGTCATATGCCCCGCGAGCACCGAAGCGTGGCCGGTCCGGCCGCGCACGATCGTCCCCCCCATCAGCGCCGCGGATCCGATCCCGGTTCCGAGACCCAGCAGAACGGCATCGTCCCGACCGATCAGCGCGCCGTAGGTCCGTTCGCCGAGCAGCGCCATGCGACCATCGACTTCGAGCATGATCGGAAGGTCGAGATGCGCTTTCGACCAACCGGCAAAGTCGAACCCGACCGCATCCTCATATTTGCCGGCCGGCGTGGAGACGACGTGCCCCGAGCGCGGATCGATCAGCCCCGGAAAGGCCACCGCCACCCCCGCTACCGCGTGCCCCGCGCGCAGGTCGGCAAGGATGCGCTCGAGTTCGGGCAGCAGCGTTTCCAGGGTCGGGGTCACCGGGACCGCGATCTCGGCGCGGCGCTCCACCACGCCGCCGCGCACCAGCGCGTACGCGATGTGGGAGCCGCCGATGTCGATCGCCAGATAGCGGTTCATGCCACGAGGCCGGGGCTTGCGTGGTGCATCCGACGTTCGATTTCTTCGAGCGAGGCTTCCTTCGTCTCGGGAAACAGGCGGAAGACGAGGATGCATTGCACCACCATGCAGACCGCGAAGAAGGCGAACGGAATTGCGGGTGACATGGCGGCGGCGACCGGAAAGACCGCTGATACCAGCGCGTCGAACAGCCACACCGTTCCGGCACCCAGCGCCTGTCCCGCGGCGCGGAAGCGCGCGGGGAAGATCTCGCTCATATAGACCCAGATCACCGCGCCCTGCGACGTCGCGAACGCCGCGATGAAGCAGACGAGGACACCGACCATCAGATATTTCGGCAGAATCCCGAGCATGATCGCGGTCGCGATCGTCAGCAGGACGGCCATCGCAGCCCCGCCGACCAGAAGCAGTGGTCTGCGCCCGACCCGGTCGATCAGCATCATGCCGACGATGGTGAAGACGAGGTTCGCCACCCCGACCGCGATCGCTTGAAGGTTCGCCGACACCTGCGCGAAGCCGGCCGCGGCGAAGATGTCGTTCAGATAATAAAGGATCGCGTTGATCCCGGTGAGCTGGTTGAGTGCACCGATGAGGATCGCGAGGATCATCGGGCGGCGCGCTTGCGTCCAGAGTGAAGCAAGCGAAACCTTGCTGCCCGTAGCGGCGGGAACGCTTTCCTCCCGCATCGGCGCATGCCCATAAAGGCTGAGCGACGCTGCTGCGGCTTCGTCGGAGCGGCCTCGAACGATCAGCCAGCGTGGGCTGTCGGGCACCCGGATCATCAGAAACTGGAAGATCGCTGCGGGCAGCGCGGTACAGCTGAGCTTCCACCGCCATGCGATCGCGGGGTCGGTCATCGCGGCATCGATCGCGGCATTGCAGACATAGGCGAGCAGGATCCCGATCACGATGCTGACCTGAAAGCCGCCGACGATCGCGCCGCGGCGAGCAGCGGGCGCGATCTCGGCGAGATAGATCGGCGCGAGCACGGATGACGCGCCGATCGCGATCCCGGCCATGATCCGGAAGGCGAGCAGCGGAAACCATCCCCACGCCAGCGCACAGCCGAGCCCCGAGATCAGGTACAGGGCAGCGGCCCAGCGCAGGCCGGATCGTGCGCCACGACGATCGCCGAAAACGCCGGCTGCGGCCGCACCGAACATGGTGCCGACCAGCGCGGAGGAAACCGTTATGCCAAGCGCGGCGGCCGACAGATCATATTGCAGGCGAAGCGCATCCGTCACGCCCGAGATGACCGCAGTGTCGAAGCCGAACAGCAAGCCGGATAGCGACACGGCGACGACGACAGACATCAGGGTCGTACGTGCTGCTCCAGTGCCCATCTGCGCCTCTCCTTTCAAACGGGGGGCGCCTACGTCGGACGAACCTCCTCCCTAATCGTGCGATCCTGGTGCCGGTCCCGTCGCCGCGTTGCGTTGCGTTAGGCACCCTGATTTCACGCAGCTTTCCCCCAATGAAAGTTCGCCGTCAATTAAAAAGAAACTTTCTAGATTATTAGAGGAAACATCCCGTCGGTATGTCCCGGGCAGGGGGGAGCCGGGTCGCCGAACCTTCACGCTTGCGGAAGGGTGGAGTAATCAGGCGAGGCTCTCGCCGTTCCGCCGGCATTGAAGGATAGGCTTTGGCATGCGAAGGCCGCTGATGATCGACGACAGCACGCAACAGCAGGGACCGGCGCTCCACGGGACGAACCCGGCGCGTGCGGGCGCGCGAAACGAGCGAATCGTGCTGGAGGCGATCCAGCGCGCGGGCGAATGCACGCGGTTGGAACTCGCCAAACAGACCGGCCTGTCGGCCGCCGCGATCGCCAACATCACGCAGAGGCTCTTTGACCGGAACTTCATCTTCGAGAAGGGTCGACGGACTGGCGTTCGAGGGATGCCCGCGATAAGGCTGGCGGTCGATCCGGATGGCTGCTTCAGTCTCGGGGTCAACGTCGATCGCGATCACGTCAGCATCGTCGCGCTGGATCTGACCGGTGCAGTCCGCGCACGCTACACGCAGGAAACCGATTACGCGTCGCCGGAGCAGGTTCTCGCGTTCCTCCGCGACAGGGTCGCCGAACTGCTTGCGCAGAAACTGGTGCTGCCCGATCGGATCATCGGCCTCGGCGTTGCGCTTCCCGGCGGGTTGGGCCGGGTCGATTTGCCCGGTCGCCCTGCGGACTATGCGCAATGGGACACGGTGGATCTCCCCGCCTTGTTCACCGAACTGGGGCCATGGCCGATCCTCATCGAAAACGATGCGGCGGCGGCGGCGATCGGCGAGGCGCGGTTCGGCAGCGGGCTGATCCACCGCAGCTTCTTCTACATCCTGCTCTCCGCCGGCCTCGGCGGCGGGATGGTCGTGGATGGAAGCTATTATCAGGGCGCGACCGGCCGCGCCGGACGCATCGGCTTTCTGAACGACGGCGACGGAAAGTCGCTTCAGTCGATCGCGTCGCTTTCTGCCTTGCGCGCGGACCTCGTCGCGCGGGACTTCGCCAACATCGCGCCGACCGACCTGATGACCAGCGGGCCCGTTGTCCTCGAATTGGTCAGGGCGTGGATCGAACGCGCCGCCGACGCGCTCGCGCAACCGATCGGCACGATCAACTGCCTGATCGATCCTGGCGCGATCGTGATCGGGGGCAGGCTGCCGTTGCCGCTCATCGACGAGCTGGCGGAAGCGGTTGCGCGACGGGTCAGCAGCATCGACGACCAGATCGTCCCGACGGTTCCGGTCCTGACCGCGCAACTCGCCGCAGACGCGCCTGCGCTCGGCGCGGCGATCCTCCCGTTCAACGATCTCGTCTTCCAGTCGCCGACCGAGTAACGCCCGGCCTAATACCGCTCCTCCAGCAGCTTGGGATGCGTCTTCGCCAGATCGGCGATCATCATGCCGAACATGCCGTTGACCCAGGCGAACCACGGACGTGTGAATTTGGCCGGATCGTCCTTGTCGAAGGATTCGTGCATGAAGCCCGTGCCCGCGTGCGTCGCCTTCAGGTCGCGCAGGCACGCGCGGATCACGCCTTCATCCGTCGATACCATCGCGCGCGCGATGATCGCCATCGGCCAGACCTTGTCCAATCCCATGTGCGGACTGCCGATGCCGCTGGCGGCCTTGCCCTGCACGAAGAACGGATTGCGCGGACTCCAGACGAGCGCTGCGGTGCGCTGATACAGCGGATCCCGCGCGTCCGCGGCTTCGATCAGCGGCAGTCCGTACAGGCTGGGAATCCCGGCATCGTCGGCGAACAGCCAGTTGCCGAATCCGTCCACCTCATACGCCCAGACCTTTCCGCCCTGTCCGTCGGGTACGATCGCATGCGCGCGCAGAGCAGCCTCGACTTCGTTCGCCAGCGCCTCCGCATCGGTCGCTGCCGCAGTGTCGCCGCGCGCTTCGCGATGGACGCGGGCGACCTGGCGGAGGCTCGATACGGCAAACAGGTTTGCGGGAACGAGGAACGGGTACACGCAGGCGTCGTCGGACGGTCGGAACATCGAATGGATCAGCCCGACCTTGCGCGAAGGGGGGCCATATCCGTCGAGCATCAGGCTGTCGGTCGGGATCTTGGTCAGCCGTTGATAGGTGTACGGGCCAGGGCCGGTTTTGCGTTGCTGCTCGCGAAAGGTGCTGACGATCAGCTTGGCGGACTTGGCCCAGATGGCGTCGAACGGCGTCTTGTCCCGCGTGACCTGCCAGTAATCATGCGCGAGCCGCATCGGGTAGCAAAGCGAGTCGATTTCCCATTTGCGCTGCGCGACGCCGGGTTTCATCTCGGTCGCATCGAGTGTCGCGGAATCCAGGTTCGATTTGGCGTTGGGGTCACGAACGAAGGCATTGGCGTAAGGGTCGATCAGGATGCAGCGTGCCTGCCGCTGGATCAGGCCATGCACCATCGTGCGGAGCGCAGGGTCATTGCGCATCAGGTGGGTATATGGTTCGACCTGTACCGAACTGTCGCGCAACCACATCGCGTCGATGTCGCCGGTGATGACGAACGTGTCCGGCCTGCCGTCGATTGACCCTGCGAACACCGTCGTGTCGAGCGTGTTGGGGTAGCAATTCTCGAAGATCCACGCGATTTCCGGGTCGGCGATGCGCGCCTTGATCCGCGACAATTCGCTCTCCACGGCCCGGCTGAGAAACTTCCGATCCCGCACGGGGGGCCGTCGGCTGACGAACGAAGCGGCAAGCGCGGGTCGTGGTGCGATCGTCGAAATCGTCATTGCGCCGGCGGCGGCCAACACATCGCGTCGGGTGACGGGCATGGAACTCTCCCTGTTTCGGCAAGCGCTCCGGCCGGCCCATAGTCTTCTCGCTATCCACGTCATGTGACACCGGGGTCGGGAGGCTGCAATTAAAAAAACAAGTAAGTTTAAGATTGCTTGACGATGCATAGTCGGGGCGACAGAGTGTGGTCAGATGCTGCCTGTCTGGTCGCATCGGATGGTCTTTGGCCGCAGCCTGCAACGGGCGCGGCCTCGAACGAGACGGTTGGCTTGCGTCGACCGAAATGGAGGAGGGGATATGCGCGCATTCTTTCGGACAATCGCGTTGGACGGCGATCTGACGTGCTGATCGACCGCAGAACGATGCTGTTCGCCACTGCCGCGCTGGCCGTGCACCCTGCCGCAGCGGCCGGGTCGATGTACGTCTCCCAACGCCCCAAGCCGGCCGATCGGAAATATCACAGTCCCGCGGTCGAGCGCGAGATCAGCCGGGTCGGACGGATGATCGCGGACCCCAAGCTCGCTTGGATGTTCGAGAATTGCTATCCCAACACGCTCGATACCACCGTACTGTCGGTGACCGCAGACGACGCCTTTGTCATTACCGGGGACATACCGTGTCTCTGGCTGCGCGATTCCTCGGCGCAGCTCAGGCCGTTCCTCCATCTGGCAAAGCGCGACAAGCCGCTGACCGCGCTGTTTCGCGGTCTGATCGCGCGTCAGGCGCGATGCGTGCTGATCGATCCCTATGCGAATGCGTTCCTGCAGGACCCGGCCGCTCGGTCCGACCTGCCGTCGTCCGCGCATGACCAGACGACGATGAAGCCGGGTGTGGCGGAGCGGAAATGGGAGGTGGACTCGCTATGTTACGTCCTCCGGCTTGCCTCGAGCTATTGGCGGGCGACCGGCGATCGTACGCCCTTTACCGCCGAATGGGCGCAGTCCGCGCGCGCGATCATCCGCACCTTCCGCGAGCAACAACGCACGACCGATGCCGGGCCGTACCGCTTCCAGCGTCGCGATATCCAGCCGACCGAGACGCAGCTGTGGGGCGTCGGCAATCCGACCCGCAAGGTCGGTCTGATCCACTCGAGCTTTCGCCCTTCGGACGATGCCACGATCCTTCCCTTCTTGATCCCCGCCAACATCTTTGCCGCCAAGACCCTACGCGAACTGGCCGAAGTGGCGCAGGGTGCGCGCGGTGACGCAGACCTTGCGCGGGAAGCGGCAACGCTCGCCGGCGAGATCGAGGCCGCTCTTGCGGCGCATGGCCGGATGCGGTTGGCGGACGGAAGCGAAGTGTGGGCGTTCGAAGTCGACGGCTTCGGCAACGCGCTCTTCCTCGACGATTGCTGCGAGCTTTCGCTGTCGGGTCTGTCGTTCCTGGGGTGCGCCCCCGCGGACGATCCGATCTGGCGGCGGACCGAGGCGGCTGCGTGGAGCGATCGCAATCCGTGGTTCGTCCGCGGCAAGGCTGGCGAAGGGCTTGGCGGGCCGCATGCAGGCTTCGACCTGATCTGGCCAATGGCGACGATCGTACGCGCCTTCTCGAGCAACGACGACACCCAGATTCGCGCATGCTTGAAGGTGATCCGCGACACCGATGCCGGGACCGGGTTCATCCACGAAACCTTCCACAAGGACGATCCGAGCAAATTCACGCGACCGTGGTTTGCGTGGGCAAACGGTTTGTTCGGCGAACTGATGGTGCATCTGGCAAGTACCAAACCCCATTTGCTCCGCGCGGTGATCTGATGAAGGACGCCATACCGAAGACGTCCGCCATCCAGTCGATCGCGCTGCGTGCGATGACCGTTGCCCTGCTGGGCGGCGCGGTGTTCGCGCCACCGCTCGGCGCGCAGGAACCCGTCACGACCCGCACCCCCGCAACGCCGTTGATCGCGCACGACCCCTATTTCAGCATCTGGAGCTTCGCAGACACGACGACCGAGCAACCGACCCGGCACTGGACGGGGACGGACCAGCCGATGACCGGTTGGCTGCGCGTCGATGGCAAGGCGCTCCGCTTCATGGGGCGGGGCGGGGCCGGTGACGCGATGCGGCAGACATCGCGCGCGCTGACGCCGACGCGGACCACCTATGACTATGAGGGCGGCGGCGTGCGGTTGACCGCGACGTTCTTCACCCCCGCGCTACCCGACGATCTTGATGTGCTGTCGCGACCGGTCACCTATCTGACTTGGACGGTCCGCGCGACCGATGGTGGCCGTCACGCAGTCCAGCTGTACTTCGACGCCGGTGCGCAACTGGCGGTGGACAATGATCAGCAGAGCGTCGTCTGGGGCACGAGCCGCGTCGGCGACATGACCGTACAGCACATCGGCACGAACACGCAGCAGGTGTTGCAGAAGGTCGGCGACAATCTGCGGATCGACTGGGGCTGGGCGCAACTGGCCGTGCCGCGCCAGGCCGGGACCACCACCGCGACGCTCGGCGAGCGAGCGCGGGACATTTTGCTAAAGACCGGCAAGATGCCAATCGCGGACGACATGGCGATGCCGCGCCTCGCACATCAGGATCGTCCCGCGATGGCGATGCTGGCGGACTTCGGCGATGTCGGCGCGGCGGCGGACACGCGGCGGGCGATGCTCGCCTATGACGACATCGACGCGATCGGATATTTCAAGCGGCGGCTGCCCGCCTACTGGCGTCGCAACGGGATGACGATGGCCGACCTGTTGCTCAAGGCGGAGGCGGACGAACCAGCGTTACGCAAGCGGGGCGAGGCGTTCGATCGCGACCTCATCGCCGATCTGGAGCGGGTCGGTGGTCGCCCCTATGCGGAGATTGCGGTCGTCGCCTATCGCCAGACGCTCGCCGCGCACAAGCTGGTCGCCAATATCGATGGCCGTCCGCTGTATTTCTCCAAGGAGAATTTCAGCAACGGCTGCATCGCCACGGTCGACATCACCTATCCGACGTCGCCGTTCTTCCTGCTGTTCAACCCCACGCTGCTGGAAGCGCAGCTTCGCCCGATCCTCGACTATGCCTCGATGCCGCGCTGGCGGTTTCCCTTCGCCCCGCATGACATCGGGACGTATCCGCAAGCCAACGGCCAGGTCTACGGGGGCGGGGAGCGGACCGAGGACGACCAGATGCCGGTCGAGGAAAGCGGCAACATGCTGCTGATGATCGGCGCATTGGCGAAGATCCGGGGCAATGCCGATTTCGCCGCGCAATATTGGCCGCTGTTGCAACGCTGGGCGACGTATCTCCGCGAAAAGGGGCTCGACCCCGAGAACCAGCTGAGCACCGATGATTTCGCCGGCCATCTGGCGCACAACACCAACCTGTCGATCAAGGCGATCAGCGCGCTGGACAGCTATGCCGAACTCGCCCGCCTGCTGGGGAAGAAGGACGAAGCTGCCCGCTATCGCACGCTGTCACGGCAAATGGCGGTGAAGTGGGTGGCGATGGCGCAGGACGGTGACCATACCAAGCTCGCCTTTGATCGACCTGGCACGTGGAGCCAGAAGTACAATCTCGCATGGGACAAGGTGCTTGGCCGCAACGTTTTCCCCAAGGCGCTGTTGCGCCAGGAAGTCGCCTTCTATCTCAAGAAGCAGCAAAAGTACGGCGTGCCGCTCGACAGTCGCAAGACCTATACGAAGCTGGACTGGATCACGTGGAGCGCGACCCTCTCCGATGATCCTGCAGCGTTCGCACAGCTGATCGCGCCGGTGCATCGTTACATGCTTGAAACGCCCAGCAGGGTGCCGTTAAGTGATTGGTATGAAACGACCGATGGCGCACAGATCGGGTTCCAGGCACGCGCCGTCGTGGGCGGCGTGTACATGAAGATGCTCGCGACACCGGCGGTCTGGTCCAAATGGGCGGCGCGGGCGCAGAAGGCCGAATGAGGGCGCGCGCGCAAATTCAGAACAGGAGAGCAATGTGAAACCCACCACCATCTCGCGGCGCACGATGCTGGGCGCCGCCGCGGCACTCGCTCTTCCGGCGGTCGCGGGCGCACGACGGTTGAAACCGAGCGACCGGGTGAACGTCGCCGTGATCGGTGGGGGCGGCATGGGCGCGAACAACATGCGCCAGCTCACCAGCCAGAACATCGTGGCCATCGCCGATGTCGATTTCGATCATGTCGCAAGTGCTTTCGTGACCAAGGCCGGCGCAACCAAGCCGACGATGACCACGCTGCGCGCCGCCTACGACCGCGCCACCCATTACAACGACTATCGGCGCATGTTCGATCGACAGCGCGATATCGACGCGGTGCTCATCGCGACCCCCGATCACCATCATGCCGTTGCCGCGAAGATGGCAATGGAGCGCGGCCTGCACGTCTACGTCCAGAAGCCATTGACCTATACCGTGCGAGAGGGGCGGGTGCTGCGGGATCTCGCCGCGTCAAAGCCCAAATTGGTCACGCAGATGGGCAATCAGGGCCATTCGAGCGACGACGGTCGCCGCGTGGTCGAGCTGATCCGCGGGAATGCGATCGGGCGCGTGCGCGAGGTGCACGCGTGGACCAATCGCCCGGTCTGGCCGCAAGGGATCGCCCGCCCTGCGCCCGTCGCGAAGCCGGCGAGCCTCGACTGGGACGTCTGGCTGGGGCCGGCGACGGTCGGATGGGGCTACAACCCCGATTACGCGCATTTCAACTGGCGCGGCTGGGTGCCGTTCGGCGTCGGTGCGTTGGGCGACATGGGCGCGCATCTCCTCGATTTTCCGGTCTGGGCGCTCTCGCTGGGCGTGCCGACGGCGGTCGAAAACCGGCATTCGATCTGGGGCGGCGACACCGATCTATGGGACGACAAGCCGCCGGTCGAGCTCGGCAGCTATCCGCTGGCGGGGGTGACCTATTTCGACTTTGCCGATGCGCCGGGCGGACCGCTTCGCGTGACCTGGTATGACGGCGGGCTGATGCCGCCGACCCCGCCGGGCTTGCCGACGGGCGTGACGATGACCCCTGGCGGCGGTGTCCTGTACATCGGGGAGAAGGGCATGCTGATGCACGAAACGTACGGCGAGAAGCCCATCGTGTTTGGCGACGGTGCCGCCGAGCGCGCCGCGGCGATCCCGCAATCACTGCCGCGGATCGCTGGCGGACGTGACGGGCATGAGATGAACTGGATCGCGGCCATCCGTGGGGAAGCAAAAGCATCCTCTCCGTTTGCAGATGCGGTGACGCTCAACGAGACGATGCTGCTCGGCATGGTTGCGATGCGCGCCGGCCAGCCGATCCGGTACGACGGGCAGACGGGGCAAGTCACCAATCTCCCCGAGGCCAATCAATTCCTGGATCGTCAGTACCGTGAGGGGTGGACGCTGTGAGGATCGGTAGTGCGCTTGCCAACGATACTGGCGGCTAGGCTGAATCTGACCCGGGAAGGTGGGGGCGGGCGTGTACCGGCTAACCGCCCTCTCACATCCATAGAGCGGCCGGGTGGCAATATTGCCGTCCGATATGAGTGAGCGAAAGCCGTGACGATTGGCGACGACCGCCAGCGGTCGCGTGTTGTCATGTCGAAGTCGTGCGCGGACCGATCACTCGTCCGCAGCCATCACTCGCGATGATCGCGCTACCATTGGTTGCGCGACGATCACTCACGCTAATCAGCAACAAAAACAAATGTTCCGGCAATCTTTTAATTGACAAATTAATTTAATTTTCTGATTTTGCCAACGTCGGGGAGAAACCCAGACCTATAAAAAACAATGGTACCGGACGTGTGTTCGGCATGGGGAGGGATTTGGGGATGGCACGGATTTACGGATCTTCGTCGATTCAAGCGCGGCTGCTGCGACAGCTGTTGGCATCGGCAAGCGTGGCCGTCATTTGCGGCGGGGCAGCACAGGCGCAAACAGCAACGCCGCCGGTTACGAACGCGCAACAACCGACCGCGCCAGCTGACCAGGGCCCAGCACCCGCAGCGGAGGCAACCACCGCCCCCGGTCAAGAGGTCAGGGTCACGGCTGATGATATCGTCGTCACGGGCTATCGCCGCTCGATCGAAACCAGCCTTGCGCGTAAGCGCGACGCCAATGCCTTCATCGACGTCATCACCGCAGAAGACGTCGGCAAGTTCCCCGACAAGAACGTCGCCGATTCGCTCCAGCGCGTGCCGGGTGTGGTCATCGAGCGCGACGGCGGCGAGGGCAGCCGGGTCAGCATTCGTGGCCTGCAATCCGACCTGACGCTGACCGAACTCAACGGCAATTTCATCGCCGGCGCGGATACGGGAGACCCATCGCGGTCGTTCAACTATCTGCTGCTGCCGTCGAACATGATCGGCAGCATCGATGTCTACAAATCGCCCGAGGCGCGGCTCGATGAAGGTGGTGTCGGCGGCACGATCATCCTGCACACGCGCCGTCCGCTCGACCTGAAGCCGTGGTCGGGGTTCGTTTCGGCGGAAGGTACGATCGCAGACGTCACCGAAAAGGTCGAACCGCAAGTGTCCGGCCAGCTGTCATGGCATAATGCGTCCGGCACGCTCGGCCTTTTGCTTGGCGGGACGTACCAGAAGCGCACCAACCGCGAGATGAACGGCTCAACCGAGAGTTGGCAGTGGTGGACTGACGGCGGACGCGACGGAATCAAGGCGACCGACGTCAATGGCCGCCCGATCGCGAACGATGCCGCCGTCTCTTATTGGTCGCAGGATCGTGGGGAGACGACTCAGTCCGGCCAGCATTACAACGGCTATTGGGCGCCCCAGTCGGTCAATGAATCGATCCTCGTATCGGAGCGTGAGCGGATCGGCGCGCAGGCGACGCTCGAATGGAAGCCGATGGACAATTTGCGGCTGACCGCCAATTATTTCCGCTTCCAGCTCAACAGCGAAACCCGCACGAACGTGGTCAAGATCCCCGAATGGGGGTATGACAATTTCTTCACCGCGGCGAAGTTCGACAAGAGCAACACGGTCCTGCAATCCGCGACGTTCCAGGTGCCGAACGCCGGGACGGGATGCCTGACGCAGACGCCGATCTGCACCATGGAAACGCCGCAGATCGCGGGCATCTACTCCAAGGAAAAGGACGTTTCGAACACGTTCGATCTGCACGGCGATTGGTCGCAGGACCGCCTTTCGGTGTCGTTCATCGCGGGCAAGACGCGATCGACCGGCGGACCGTCGCAGCAATTCCAGGTCGCTGCCAAACCGCGCCTGACCGGCACGGTGACGCAGAACGGCAACTTCCTGAGCTCGTACGATTATAGCGGCAGTGGCCTGGCCATGGCGTTCTCGCCGGAACTCCAGCAGAACCTGATGAACGGCGTCGCACAGATCGATACCGGGTCGACCGGGTCAGGCTTCACCAACAGTTCGATCGAACAGAAATACGGACAGGTCGACGTCACGCGCAAGTTCGGCGGCGTTCTCGACGCAATCCAGGTCGGCGCGAAATGGCGCGACGGCAAGATCACGCGGCAGACGGGCGAACTCAACTGGTATGCCGATCCGGCAACCCTGTTGCGGTTCCAGGATACGGCGCAGGGCGCGGTGGCGCAGCCTTCGTTTTTCTATAGCAATCCGATCAGCAACATTCCGGGCGGGTTCACCGCGACGTCCTTCCCCGGCATCAACCTCGACAACTATCTCGGCTATCTGAACAAGACTTATGGCAACGCGGTCACCGTGCCGCAGCCACAGAACCTGTACCAGATAAAGGAACGGATCTGGGCTGGTTATGTCGAGGCGAACTTCAAGGCCGGGCCGGTGCGCGGGAACATCGGCGTGCGCGTCGCCAATACCAAGCAGTCGGGCACGTCGACCGACACGATCTATCGTGAGATCGATTATTGCCGCGACGGACCCGGCGGTCCGTTCAGCCCGCCCCCGATCGGCGCCGACGGCAATTGCCAGGTGCTGCCGCAAAGCCAGCGCGAAGTCCGTGAATTCAGCCCGAACAACGAATCCAAGAGCTACACGGACGTCCTGCCGAGCTTCAACATCTCGTGGGACGTGACCAGCAACGTGCTGCTTCGCGGTGCGGTTTCGAAGGTCGTGGCGCGCCCGGCATTCAACGATCTGGCGGCGGCACGTTCGCTCACCTTCAACTCCGATGCTTATACGTATGACCGCAACCAGTTCGGCGAAGTCGCGGGCTGGTCCGGCAACGGCGGCAACTTCGGCCTGAAACCCTTCTCGGCCTGGGCTTATGACCTTGGTGCGGAATGGTATTTTCACCGCGGATCGGTGATTGGCGCGGCGCTGTTCCGCAAGGACGTGAAGAACTTCGTGGTCCCGCTGGTGCTCGACCTGACCCAGAATGTGCAGGGCCAGCAAGTCCTGGTGCGGCAATATTCCACCCAGGCGAACGGCGCGAGCGCGGTATCGGAGGGTGTCGAGCTTTACGCCCAGCACACGCTGGACTTCGGGCTCGGGGCGCAGGTGAACTTCACCTACAACCATACGTCGACCGCGGACGTGTCGCTCAACGGTACCAAGATCGGGACGTCGCCGCTGGTCGGCAGCGCCAAGACGCAGTGGAATGCCTCGGTCTTCTACGAAAAGCATGGCGTGCTGCTGCGCGCGTCGTACAATCGCAAGGGCGAGCAGGTCGGCGGGATCGTTTCCGGGCTGAACGTCTATTCGGATCCATACGAGCAGGTCGATCTGAACGCGCAATATAACCTTACCGATCATATCTCGTTGACCGCTTCGGTGATCAACTTGACCAAGTCCGAACAGCGCGCACATCTCGGCAACGACACGACTGCGCGCTATTACTCCAGCCAGTACACCGGACGTCGCTTCTACAGCGGCGTGCAGTGGACTTTCTGAGGCGACGTACCCCTCCTCGAGTACGTCGCGCGGCACCGCTTCCCCAGGCGGTGCCGCGCCCTTTATTGATCCGGGAGCAAGGATGATGTGTCGATGAACCGGCTGGGAATGACCGCACTGGCGGTGTTGGCGGTCGCCACGCCGGCCGCGGCGCGCAATCCGATCGTTCCGGGCTGGTATGCCGACCCCGAGATCCGGGTGTTCGGCGACCGCTACTGGATCTACCCGACCTATTCCGACGACGCGGGGAAGCCCGACGTTTCGCCATCCTTCACGCCCGAGCAGGTCAAGCTGCGCCGACAGCATACGGTGCGGCCGTCCTATCTCCAGCAGACCTTCTTCAACGCTTTTTCCTCGCCCGATCTGGTTCATTGGACCAAGCACAGCCATGTGCTCGACGTCGCCGACGTGGCGTGGGCGGGCTATGCGGTGTGGGCGCCCTCCGCGATCGAACACAAGGGCCGCTACTACCTGTTCTTCGGCGCGAACGACATTCAGAGCGACGCGCAGCAGGGCGGGATCGGCGTAGCGGTCGCGGACAAGCCTGGCGGGCCGTTCAAGGATGCGATCGGCAAGCCGCTGATCGGGGCGTTCCACAACAAGGCGCAGCCGATCGACCCGTTCGTCTATCGCGACGATGACGGTCAGGTGTATCTCTATTACGGCGGCTGGAGACAGTGCAATATCGTCCGCCTGAGCGACGACTTGCGCAGCGTGCGGCCCTTCGCGGACGGCACGACCTATAAGGACATCACCCCGCCGGGCTATGTCGAGGGCTCGTTCGTCATCAAGCGCAAGGGCGTCTATTATCTGATGTGGTCCGAGGGCGCGTGGACCGGATCGGACTATCGCGTCGCCTATGCGACGGGAAAGAGCCCGACCGGGCCGTTTACCCCCAAGGGCACGATCCTCGCGGAGGATGCGCGGATCGCGCGCGGGGCAGGGCATCATTCAGTGGTCAACGTGCCCGGCACCGACGAATGGTACATCGTCTACCACCGCCGCCCGCTCGGCGACGACAAGGGCGAACATCGCCAGATCGCGATCGATCGCATGACCTTTGCCGCGGACGGCTCTATCAAGCCGGTCGTGCTCACCAACAGCGGCGCACCCCTGCGTCCGATCGTACGGCGGAAATGACCGGATGGCGGACGCCGTCCGCCGCATCCGTCCGCCGCGAACCGCATTCTCCGGGAGACCTGACGTGAAGACCCTTCTTGCAGCAACCGCCGGGCGTAGCCTTGCGCTGCTCGCCGTCACCGGCCTCGGTCTGCCAGCGCCGCTGCTCGTTTCGCCCGCGATGGCGCAGAAGCGGGGAGAAGCCGCGGAATCGCTGGTCGATCTGGTCAACCCGCTGATGGGCACCGATTCCACCCACGAACTGTCCTACGGCAACACCTATCCCGCGGTCGCGGTGCCGTGGGGGATGAACTTCTGGACCCCGGTGACCGGCAAGCCCGGCAGCGGCTGGGGCTATATGTACCATGATTTCAAGATTAACGGATTGAAGCAGACGCACCAGCCGAGCCCGTGGATGAACGACTATGCGGCCTTCTCGCTGTTCGCGGAAACCGGCCCGCTCAAGATCAAGGAAGACGAGCGCGCGAGCTGGTACAGCCACAAGGCGGAGACCAGCCACCCTTACAACTACAAGGTCTATCTGGCGGACTATGACGTCACCGCCGAGGTGACGCCGACCAACCGCGCCGCGCAATTCCGCTTCACCTTCCCCAAGAGCGACGACGCGCACATCCTGCTGGACGGGCTGGCGGGCGGGTCGATGGTCAAGATCGACGCGGCGAACCGGCGGATCACCGGCTATGTCCGCAACAACCACGGCGGCGTGCCCGACAATTTCCACAATTACTTCGTCGCGCAGTTCGACCACGACTTCAGCGTCAGCCGCACCTGGGACGACAATTGGCAGATCGGCGCGGACACCACGCGCGAGGGCGGCCATGTCGGCGCGGTCGTCAGCTTCAGGACGCGCGACGGCGAGCAGGTCGGCGTCAAGGTCGCCTCGTCCTTCATCAGCGCCGACCAGGCGCAGCGCAATCTCGACAGCGAGATCGGTCGCGACAGCTTTGCGGCGACCGAGGCCAAGGCGAAGGCCGCGTGGGAGAAGGAACTCGGGATCATCCGGGTGAGCGATCCCGATCTCGACAACAAGCGCACCTTCTATTCGGCGATGTACCGAATGCTGCTGTTCCCACGGCAGTTCCACGAGATCGATGCGCGCGGCACGATGGTCCATTACAGCCCGTATGACGGCAAGGTCCACGATGGGCCGATGTATACCGACAACGGGTTCTGGGACACCTGGCGCGCGGTCTTCCCGTATTTCGCGCTCGTCCGGCCCGAACTCGACGGTCAGATCATGCAGGGGCTGGCCAACGCCTATAAGGAAGGCGGCTGGCTTCCCGAATGGATGAGCCCGGGACAGCGCGACGTGATGATCGGGTCCAACTCCGCCAACATCATCGCCGACGCCTATCTGGAAGGCGTGCGCGGGTTCGACATCGAGACGCTGTACGAGGCGATGGTCAAGAACGCGACGACCTCGGAAGGGCGACCGAAGGACAAGAAGGGCGCGGTTGTCACCGCGGTCGGCCGCGAAGGCGTCGAATGGTACAACAAGCTCGGCTATGTGCCCTATGATGTCGGCATCAATGAGAGCGCCGCGCGCACGCTTGAATATGCCACCGCCGACTTCTCGCTATCGCGCCTCGCCGCCGCGCTGGGCAAGACCGCGGATGCCAAGAAATACGCCGCGCAGGCGCAGAATTACCGCAAGCTCTACGACGCGCAATCCGGCTGGATGCGTGGCCGCAACAAGGACGGCAGCTGGATGCAGCCGTTCAACCCCTACGCCTGGGGGGATGCCTTCACCGAAGGAAACGCGCTGCATTACAGCTTCTCGGCGATGCAGGACGTGCAGGGACTAATCGACCTGCAGGGCGGCGATCGCAAGTTCACCGACAAGCTGGATTCGATCTTCACGCTGCCGCCGGTGTTCGACAACAGCTATTACGGATCGGTGATCCACGAGACGCGCGAGATGCAGATCGTCAACATGGGGCAATACGCCCACGGCAATCAGCCGATCCAGCACATGACCTATCTCTACGACTGGGCCGGCCAGCCGTGGAAAACGCAAGGCCATGTCCGCGATGTGATGGCAAAGCTCTATTCGGCGACGCCGGATGGCTATCCGGGCGACGAAGACAATGGCCAGACGTCGGCCTGGTATGTCTTCTCCGCGATGGGCTTTTATCCGGTGACCCCGACGGTCGGCCAATATGCGATCGGCAGCCCGCTGTTCCGGTCGGTCCGCCTGACCATGCCGGGCGGCAAGGTGCTGACGATCGAGGCCCCCAACAACGGGCCGAAGAACGTCTACATCCAGTCGGTGACGCTGAACGGCAAGCCGCATGACAAGCCGTGGTTGTCGCGCGCGGCGCTTCAGGCGGGCGGGACGCTCCGCTTCGTGATGGGGCCGACCCCCAACACGCGCTGGGGCAGCGCCAAGGCGAACGCGCCTTTCTCGATGAGCGCACCGGTCGCGCGCTGACCGGGGCGCCGAACGAGAGAATGGCGGGGCTCGTCGGGGCATCACCGCGGGCGCAGATGCGCTCACGGTTGCCGCGGCGATCCCCGCCTGGGCAGCGACCGCGGCCTATGGGTGAAGCCGCGTTCGGTCGGATGTCTGCAGAACCGGGGCTGTCGCGGCTTCCTGGACCCTATAAGCCCGCGCTGCGCCGCGAGGGGCTGCACGATCCTGCTTAAACACGCGCTGAACGCGCTGGTTCAGGGCGGAAACGTGGCAGAAATGTCATGGAACGATCGCGCCGATCAACCGATTCCTGCTGGTCTGGCGCTGGAAGGATCACGATATGACGGCCTGCCTGAGCTGGGTTCACTTTGGCGACCTGCATGTGGACGAGGCGGATGGCCTGGAGGGATTGCATCGCTTCGAGACCCTGGTTGGTCTGGCCGAGCAGCACCTTGGGGATGCGGTCGACTTCGCGCTGTTGCCGGGCGACAATGCAAACCACGGCACGGAAGCGCAATATCGCGGCATTTCCAATGCGATGTCCCGGCTCGGGCGGTCGTGGCACGTGCTGGCGGGGGACCACGACTTCGAACCCGGCAACCTCGATGCGATGCGTGCGATCACCACCCGCGACGCCCCTTATGCGGCGCACATCCGTGGCTATAGCTGCCTTTTCCTCGATATCGTGTCAGCCGGGAAAGGCGGTCCCGACTTCCGCATCGATCCCGCCCAACGCCGCTGGATCGAACGCGAGCTGGATATGGCCGGTGCGGCGGGTGAGCGCGCGGTGGTCTTCATGCACGCTTATCCCGGCGATCTCCGCGACGATCCAGACGGCGTTGCCGGGGTGTTCGCCGCGCATCGCGTTGTTTTCGTAGACACCGGCCACACCCATTACAATGAATTGCTGAACGACGGGCGCGTGATCTACGGCGCGACGCGATCGATCGGCCAGAGCGAGGAAGGCGCGCCCGGCTTCTCGGTCGTCACGATCGACGATGGCGTCCCGAGCTGGCGCTTCCAGGCGATCGATGCCGTCTGGCCGCTGGTCCAGATCACTACGCCCGCCGATCGCCGCCTGATCACCGATCCTGCCTGCGACCGGCAAGTTCCGCAAGGCGGCTTCACGGTCCGCGCCAGGATCTTTGGCGGGACAGCTCGGGCCACCGTATGTCTGGATGACGGACCAGAGATCGCGATGGTACGCGTCGCGGACGTGGCGGAAATGTGGACTGCGACGCTTCCCGACGTGGAAGACGGGCTTCACCAACTGCGCGTTACCGCGGGCGGCAGCGCAGATGTCATCGAAGTGCTCGTACGCGGTCCCGAGGCAACGCCCAAGCGCACCGCGCCGGTCGCTTTGGGGCGCAACGTCCACGCGATCGGTGCCTGGCCAGAACGCTGCATAGACGGTGCGCAGCGGGGCCCCAACCGGAACGGGGCGGATTGGTGAGGGACGGTCCCACAGCCGGTTGATCAAGGAGACGTAAAATGGGTTCGGCCTGGTTTTTCCCCTTCATTGCGGTGGCAGGCATCCTGCAGGCGGTCGGCGCCGCCATTAACGGCACGCTCAATAAATCTCTGGTCAATCCGTGGCTTGCGACGGCGGTCTCGTTCCTGATCGTGCTGTTCGTCGCAACCGCATTGTTCGTCTGCATGCCCAGACCGCTGCCTTCGGCGGGTGACCTCGCCGGTATGCCGTGGTGGGCGCCGCTCGGCGGGGTTGCGGGCGCGGTCGCTGTATTCGCGGGACTGTTGTTGATCCAGAAGCTGGGGGCAGGGCCGGTGAACGGCGTCACGATCTCGGCGAACCTGATCGCAAGTCTCGCGATCGATCACTTCGCGCTGTTCGGGGTGGCGCAGCACGCAATGAACCCGTGGCGGGCGACCGGGGCGGTGCTGATGGTTGCCGGTGTGACGCTCATCGCGAAGTTTTGACCCGCGAGGGGGTGTGGCGGCACTGCTGCGCCACGACCCCAATCACTCCTGAGAACCGGTACGTAGTCGTCGTCCCTTGGTGCCCTCTCGAAGCCGCCGCGATAGCGCGCCTAGCGCGCGCCCAGAACGCGTTCGGCCCAGACACGTATGAACGCAGCGCTGGCCTCGGGGTGAGCAACGGGAAGCATGTGCCCTCCGTCGGTCATGTGAATCGTCGCGCCCGGTATCGCCGCCACGGCGCGATCGCCGTCGATCGCAGGGGCGATTACCTGATCGTCACGGCCGTAGAGCATTGCAACGGGTATCGTCAGGTCGGCAAAGCGGCTTCCGATTGCAGCAAGGTCGCTATCGGCGCTCGCCAGTTCGACCATTGCCGCATTGACCGCGACCGGGCGATCGCCGAGCGCGCCACCACCGCGCGTCGCAAAATCGGCCGGGACCGGATCCGGCGCGAAGATCTTGCTCCACCGCACGCCAAAGGCCGTGCGGCTGATCACCGTCCCAAGCATGTTGGCGAACAGTGCGCGCGTGGTGCCGTGGTTCTCGATCGCGCTTGCAACCGCAGCGGGCATTGCCTGCGGTGGCTGCGTCATCGGTGCCAGCAACGCCAGTCCCGCGACCGAACCCGGATGGTGCGTGGCAACCCCCAGCGCAACGGCCCCCGCCAAGGAGTGGCCGACAAGCAGTGGCGGATGATCCAGCGCCAGCTGTTCGATGAACGCCGCGACCACCGCCGACTGGCCGAGGATACCGGGCTGCTCCCCGGTCGGCACCGAATAGCCGGACCCGGGGCGGTCGACCAGCACGACGCGATACGTGTCCGCCAGTGCATCCGCGACGCCGTAGGAGAAGTTGCGGAGTTGGGCGCCCAACCCGTGAAGCATCACGATCGTCGGCCCAGTCCCGCGATCGACATAATGGATCCGGGCGCCGGCCACGTCGATGAACTTGCCGTCCGCGGGCACGTCGCGTTCGATCCGGCTGGTGGTTGCGCGGGTGTAGACCGCCGCGGCGGCGAGGGCAGCAGCGATCACGCCCGCCGAGCGCAGCGCAATCGAGCGCTTCGCAGGATCGCGCGATACCGCCTTGGAGGCAAAGAAACGGCGCATGTCCGCGAGCAACAGCTGGGGTTGCTCCAACGCCGCGAAGTGGCCGCCGGCGGCCATCTCGGTCCACTGGACGATGTTATAGGTTTTCTGCGCCTGCGAGCGTGGCGGCGCGGGGAAGACGGGGTCGGGGAACGCCGCAACCCCCGTCGGCACGGTGATCCGCGTCCCGGCCGGGAACTTACCCGAGTCCTCGAGCATGCGACCGCGATAAATCCAGGTCGAGGTCACGAACGATCCCTCGACCAGATACAGCATGATGTTGGTGAGCAGCAGGTCCTCGTCGAACACTTGCCACAGCGCGGGACGGCTATGTGCGTCGCGCGGCACGTCGGCCCAGGCGCCGAACTTCTCGAGGATCCACGCGGCGATGCCGACGGGGCTGTCCGACATCGCCACGCCGAGCGTCTGCGGGCGGGTGCCCTGTTCCAGCGAATATCCCGTTTCCTGCTTGGCGAGATCGGCGCGCCGTGCGGCCCAGTCGCGTTCCTCGGGGCGCGAGGGCACCGCGTCCTCTGCCTGTAGCAGCACCATGTTCAGATGGAGCCCGGCGACCGCTTCGGGATGCTGATACGCCATCCACCCGCCGATCGCGGCACCCCAGTCCCCTCCCTGAATGAGATAACGCGCGTCTCCGAACAGTTCGACCATCAGACCGTGCAGGAGGTCCGCGGTCTGCCGCGGTCCGATCGGCGACAGCGGCCGCCCCGAAAAGGCATAGCCCGGAAGCGAAGGGATGACGACGTCATGCCCGTCGGCGACGAGCGGCGCGATCAGTGTCTCGAATTCCAGGAACGACCCCGGCCAACCATGAAGCAGCAGCAGCGGGGGGCGGGAACCGTCGCCGCGCGCGTGGATGAAGTGGAGGCGCTGGCCCTCAACCATGGTGGTGAACTGTGGCAGGGTGTTGAGCCGTCGTTCCTGCGCACGCCAGTCGTACCGCGTCAGCCAGTGGTCGACGAGCCGCTTCAGATCGGCCAACCCGACGCCCGACCGCCATTCGCCGGCGTCCGGCATCATGCCCCAGTCGAATGCTGCAACCTTGGCGCGGATGGTGGCGAGCCGGTCGTCCGGCACGGCAATTAGGAACGGTTCTGCCATGTCGGGGTCCTGCAGCAAGGGGAATGAAATCATGCTCTGCCAATCGAAGCATGGTGTCTAACGCATGGATCCCGGCTGCGTTCACAGGCAACCCCGTTGGTACGATATCTGACCAACACGGCTCGTTGCCTGACGCGGCGCGTTCCCCTGCGCCTGGACACAGCAAAGGACGGTTGGCGATGAAGATGCAGGATCTGACGGGCAAGGTCGCGGTGATTACCGGGGCGTCGAGTGGCATCGGCGAAGCGACGGCGCGCCTGCTCGTCGCAGAAGGCGTTCGCGTGGTGCTGGTGGCGCGGCGGCGCGAGCGGATCGATGCGCTGGCTGCCGAGCTCGGCGATGCGGCGCTCGCGCTGGTCGCCGACGTCGCCGATGCCACAGCGGTGGCCGCACTGTTCGCCACGGTCGAACGGCGGTTTGGCGGGCTCGACCTGCTGTTCAACAATGCCGGTCTCGGCGTCAACGCGCGGTTCGATGCCAGCGATCCGGCGGACTGGAAGCGGATGATCGACGTCAATCTGTACGGCGTGCTCCACTGCACCCGCGCGGCGATCCCGCTGATGCGGGGCCGGGCGGGCGCGATGATTTCGTCGGTGTCGAGCGTCGGTGGGCGCTACGGGACGGAGTCCTGGTCGGTCTACAGTGCTACCAAGTTCGCGGTGGTCGGCTTCCACGACGCGCTTCGCAAGGAACTGGGCGGGGAGGGTATCCGCGTCTCGGTGATCGAACCCGGCGCGGTATGGACCGAATTCGGCCAGAACGTCAGCGAGGCCATGCGCGAGCGGCGCGAGAGCCTCGACGCACTGACCTCGGAGGACGTCGCCCAAGCGCTCGTCTATGCGTTCGCGCAGCCGCCCCGCGTGCTGGTGGAGGAAATCCTGATCCGCCCGGTCAGGCAGGTCGCGCCCTGACGCAATCGGTGGGACGTGAGCAAAGGCAACGTCGCCTTGCCCACGTCCCCGGCGTCATATTCCGCCGTGCGTCATGCCGGGTCAGGCGAGGTCGATCTTCCCATGCATGCCGGGCCAGTCTGAATAGCCGACCGAGCCACCGCCATACCAATATTCCTTGGGCGCTTCGGCAAGCGGTGCGCCGGTCTGCAGGCGGTCGACGAGATCGGGATTGGCGAGGAAGGGACGACCGAAGCTGAACAGGTCGGCATTGCCCTCCGCCAGCATCTTTTCGGCGAGATCCAGCGTGTACTGATTGTTGGCGATGTACGCGCCCGAGAAGCGCTTACGCAGCGCCGCGAAGTCAACCCCGTCGGGTACGTCCCGCGTCTGCTGGGTGACGCCCTCGATATCGTGGATGTAGAGCAGCCCGAGGTCGGACAGCGCGTCCACGAACGTGTCGAAGGTGCGACCGACCTGGCTGTCGAGCGGTGTCTTGCCGGGTTCGGTCGTCGCCGGCGAGATGCGGATGCCGACGCGCTTGGCGCCCCAGATGTCGACCACCGCACGGACCACCTCGAGCGGGAAGCGCAGGCGGTTCTCGATCGAGCCGCCATAGTCGTCCGTGCGCTGGTTGGTGCTGTCCCGGATGAACTGCTCGAGCAGGTAATTGTTCGCGGCGTGCACTTCGACCCCGTCGAATCCTGCTGCCTTCGCCTGTTCGGCGGCACGCCGATAGTCGTCGACGATCCCGGGGATCTCGTCGGTTTCGAGCGCGCGCGGGGTGACGAAGTCCTTGAGGCCGTCGTTGGTGAAGGCCTGTCCTTCCGCGGCGATCGCGGACGGTGCCACCGGCAGCGCGCCGTCATGCAGATCGGGGTGCGAGATGCGGCCCGTATGCCAGAGTTGCAGGAAGATCACGCCGCCGCGGCGATGCACCGCGTCGACGATCGGACGCCACGCCGCAACCTGCGCATCCGACCAGATCCCGGGTGTCATCGCATAGCCGCGCGCCTGCGCCGAAACGTTCGTGGCCTCGGTGATGATCAGGCCGGCATCCGCGCGCTGCGCATAATAGTCGGCGGCAAAGGCGGGGGGAATGCCCGCATCGTCCGAGCGGCTGCGTGTGAGCGGCGCCATGACGATACGGTTTTGCAACTGCAGGTCGCCGATCGTGACGGGTTGCAGGACGGGGCTGGCAGGCGAGGTGGACATGGATTGGTCTTCCGTGGAAATGAACAGACCCCGAGGGGGCAGGGCCATAACGCGCGAGCGGCCACTTGCTCCCGACGAAACCTGTCGCAGCAGCGCATGCCCGGATCGCCCAAGTCCCCGGTCGGGCGTGTCAGGCAGTCCGGACAAGCGCCGGCAAGAGGCGGTCATCGCGTTTCGGCACGCCGCCCCGGCGGCCGCTTTAGTAATCCACGCTTGGGGGAAACGGACTGCGGCCTCGATCGAGGCCCAACCGTCCGGGGTGTGGAGGGTGGACCGCACAAACTCCCTCAGATTGCGCAGGCACCGGTCGATCAGGGATTCCCTATCCGCCGACACACCATTCCGAGGAGGCGGCAACGCCGCGCCTCGTCGTGAATTATAACAAATCATCAATACTTTAAAGATAACTCGGCGCTGCTTCCGGAGTGGGCCGGGCAGAACAGCTACCGAGCTGTTCGCCCACGCGAAAGCTTGCGGGGGCAAACATGCTGAAGAAGATCCTGATTTCATCGACAAGCGTGTTTGCCTTGGTCGGTCTGTCAGCATGTGGCGGCGCTGGTGGCGGCGTTGCTTCAGGGGGCAGCGTAGCGCCACCCGTTGCCGCGCCTGGCACGGGACCAATATCGTCGACACCTGCACCGGTAGCACCAACCCCGACGCCGACGCCTGCTCCCACACCCGCACCGACGCCGGTTCCGAGTCCCTCGCCGACCCCGACCCCAACCCCAACTCCTGCGCCAACCCCAGCGCCCACGCCCACGCCCACACCCGCACCGACGCCGGTTCCAAATCCCACGCCGACGCCGACGCCAACGCCCACACCCATCTATTCAAATCCGGTTTCGCCACCGGACGGCTATGTCATCACCCCGTCCAGCCGGCAGCCGATCCGGTCGGCAAACGATACAGCCGAGTTCCGCCGCAATTACGGTGCGAACGAATTCATGAACGCGCTCTATGCGCTTGATCATGCATACACGGGGCAGGGGGTAACCGTCGGGGTCGTCGATGACGGCGTCGTCAACGTGAATGGCGAGCTGGACGGCCGTATCAGTAGTCTCTCGAAGGACTTCGGCTTTATCGAAAGCGGGGGCGTGAGAACCAAGCGCGACGTTCTGGGTGACGAACACTCGGATCATGGAACGCCCGTTGCCAACATTCTCGGGGCTGGTGTGAATGGACGGGGTACGGTTGGCTATGCGCCAAATGCCACGCTTGCCGTTCTGCGGGTGTCCGACTGGAACGCAGACACAAAAACCGAGATCTTGAGCCATTCCGTCGAAGCAATCAGCTATGCGGCGGACATGAGGCTGAAAGTCGTGAGCAGCTCGCTGGTCGGCGGTTCGGCCCAATGGTCGGCGGCCGTTGCAAAGCTCGGTGCTACCGACGGGCTTCTGGTGAATTCGGCAGGGAACGACGGCTCGCCCAACCCTTATAATGCGCAGTGGATCAACGCGACCAACCGTAACGCCATCCTCTTCGTTGGCGCGCTCAGCCCCGCTTTGCAGGTCTATGAGATTGAGACTTATTCAAACAGGGCAGGGATCATGAAAGATCGCTATGTCGTTGCGGTCGGCTCCAACGTCACGACGTTGGTCGATGGCACGATCGGCGTCTTTTCTGGCACCAGTTCGGCCGCACCGGTTGTGGCGGCCCTCGCTGCGGATATTCTGTCGAAATGGCCGCAACTCACTGGCCAGCAAGCCGGTAATGTCATCCTGAGCACGACCAAGGATCTTGGCGCTCCGGGGCCGGACGATATCTACGGGATGGGGCTCGTGGACTTTGCCGCAGCGCTGGCACCCATCAGCCCGACGCTGTCGAACGGTGCGTCGCAGACCAGCGTGCAAAGCTCGGTCATGGGCGTGCCAAGCGCCATGGGCGCCGGTGCCATCCAGACGGCGCTTTCCAACGTCACCGTCCTGGACGCGTTCGGACGCGATTATCATGGATCGGTCGCGGCGCTGGTCGTTCGTCCCGAGGTGCGAACCCGGGGCACGATCGACCGAAGGGTGCGCCAGATGAACCAGCATACCGAGCTGTCGTTCGGCGGCTTCACCAGCAGCATGGGCTTCCTCTCGCAGCGGTTTGGTCCGGCCGACGACCAGGTGCGAACCCAACCCACCGCAGGCAGCTTCGGCTACGTCGGGCAGGGGGTCGGCGTTCATGCCGCATGGAACGCTGCGGATTCCCTCCAGTCCGATATCATGGGTCTCGCACCCTTTGCCGATGGCGTGCTGGCGTATGTTCCCCAGGCCGATACCAATATGGGGATCGATCGCTACCTGCCGGACGGCAAGATCGGCGTCACGGTATCCAGCGGCAGGCAGGGGATCAGCCGTGCACAGGCGGTGACGATCGGCTGGCTGATCCACGACACCGACCTGCGGTTCTCCTATATCGATGAGAGCGGCACGGTGATGGGCATGGCGACGGGGATGGGCGCGTTGCGGCTGGGGACGGGCGCGCGGACTGCGATGGCCGAAGCGCATCGGTCCTTCGCCGTGGCGGAAGGTTGGACGCTCGAAGGCTATGGGTCACTCGGTATCACCCGGCTCAAGGTCGATGCGCTGTCCCTGGTTACGGGATCGACGCCGATCCTCGGGTCGCGGGTCGGGTTCCAGGCAGTTCGTCAGGCCTTTGGTGGTCTGGTGAGCTTCGGGATCGCGCAACCGCTGACGATCGAATCCGGTGCCGCACGGCTCACATACGCCTCTGCCTACGACCTCGCTTCGAGATCACTCGTATATTCGACGAGAAACGCAAGTCTTGCGGGTGAGCGGCGGGTGCAACTGACCGCTGGCTTTGCGAAAGGCGGTCCCCGTTCGCAATTTCGGTTCGGTGTGATGCAGGATGTCAACCAACGGTCCACCAGCGCGCTTACGGGGTGGTCAATCCGATACTGATGCCATAGCTCTGTCATCGAGTCCGGGAAATATATCCCACTGAAGGAGTGGGTTATGACGACGTTTGTGATCATTGTACTATGCTTGTACTTCGTCCCAGCCATCATCGCGCTGGTGCGAAACCATCACAACAAGATCCCGATCATTGCGCTGAACATCCTGTTGGGCTGGTCGGTGCTGGGATGGGTTGCAGCACTGATCTGGTCGCTGATGGCCGGGCATCCCAAGACAGTCGTCGTTCGGACGTCCGACCTTCCCTGATCGTTCGGGTGTTGGTGGTCCTTCGCGACAGAAGGCCACCAGCGCCCGGATCACGGGATGACCAGAGCGATTACCCCGTCGCGTCTGGCTCCCCGTGGCTGGACACTCTTACAAATCCCACGCGCAGGTCAGCGCGGAGCCGCCCCGGCGTCGTGCGATCCTCGCCGCGCCCGCAAACGGCTCCATCTCAATACGCCCATATCCAGGTGCGACGGGGACGCTAAGGCCGATCCTGCCAAGCGCAGCCTGCAAGGATCGCAGCGGGAGTCGGAACACGAGCGAGCGTGTGTGCATCCCCTCGCTCTCGGCATTGGCCACATCGACCAGCTCGGCGGCGATCAGGGGCAGGCCATTCCATTGCAGTGCAGCCGCAAAGTCCGCCCGCTTTCGCGTTTCGACGCTGTTGGCGGACAGGCGGCGACGGACGGTCGTGATCCTGCTGCGGGCGGGGCCCGTGGTTCTGAACAACGCGTCGAACGCTACCTGCTGCCGCGGCGTCAGCACGCAAAGGCTTCCGGTGCCGGTACCAAGCCCGCGATCGACGCTATGCTGCGGGACGGTCGCGGTCGCACTCGCGAGCAGCGCGATGAGGGGAATGATGCTCATGGTCTGTCACGCTCCAAGGGTGTGAAGGAACCGGCAACCAGCAGGTCGTGCAGTGTCATGAAATCCCATGATCGGACTCGCTGCAACCGGCGCGGATCGCGCCGGTACGGAATAGCCGGCGCGTTTCAAGGCGAGCCGGACCGGTTGAACAGTGTCTTGTGAGCAAGCGCGATCCAGCGCCGCGGCCACCAGTCGGGCGGTGACCGCGGCCTTGCTCAATGTGAATAACCGATGGACTTTACGAGCCAGGGCCCCTCGGTCGACCGAAGCAGTTCGAACGTCTGATGGGTTGCTCGCTGCGACTGGGGGGAAATAAAGTAGACTTTGAAGCTGAGCGCATTGGCTGCGGGCTTCGCATAATCCGTGATACGGATCACATCCAGGCAATACCGTCCATCATGATATTGATCGCCGTCGCGGGGAACGTAACCTTAGGCATTGTTCCAGTTTGTCGGACTGACGGATTCGCGGTTGAATGATTCATGCATTGTTGTTGACCGCGCAGGCCCCTGTCTGCGCCAAACGCTCGATCAGCGCATTGGCGTCCCGGACATCTTGCGCAATCTGGGTATTCGGTTGCTTGACGAGTAACGCAGCGCGAAGGCTGGCGGTCTGCTCCGCCGTGGGCTGAACCGTTGCGGAAGGGCGCAGAAGCGGCTGACCGGCTGCGCCGGCGGTCGTTGGCCCGGTTGCGCGCGAAACCTGCTTCAACAGCTTGCCGAAGATGGAATCCTGCGCTTGAGCAGGGAAAACAGCGACCACGCAGAGCGCCGCACCGGACATCAGAACTTTCTTCACGCAAGATCCCCCGTTCGCACGGTTGCCGAATTTGCCGTTGCCGCGAAGACCCACGTCTAGCGTACCGTGCTTCCGCACTCTGCTATTCAACCGTTCGCAACATATTGACAGGAAAGGTAAACTCTCCAGTTAATCGATCCGGGCAAACGTCAGAACCAAAGATCAGCGCAGCATTCGGTCGTTTTGCTGAAACAGATCTTCAGGAATGTCCGGGTCTGAGTGAAAAACGGCATGGCCGCTTTGGGTTGTCACCGGACGGCAGTTATTCGCCAAACCGCAGTCGTCACCAGCCCGAGCGCATAGGTCGATGCGGTAATGTTCTAGGCATCCCTGGATCTGCCTCAGGCATTTGAAGATCCGGCCTAATTGGCCGCCGTATCCGGCCCGAGCCACTGAGTGCGAAACGCCAGCTGTCGGGCGGTCGGTGTGACCCCTGCGGTTTCGGCGCGGACGACCTCGACGGTGGGGTCGGCGACGAAGGTCAGCGTTGCGTGGCGCTCGATGCCGCGCTGGCGGTAAGTGATGTCGGCGGTCTGGCCGGGTCTGGCGCGGGCCAATGCCGCCGCCGCCTCCGCATCGCTGGTGATCGGCGTCCCGCCCAGGCTGACGATCTGGTCGCCATTGTCGAGACCGGCGCGGTACAGCGGCGTGCCCGGCGCGGGTGCGCCATCGATGCGGACTTCGCTGCCGGTCGTCTTGAAGCGGACGTTGCCAAGCCACGCGGCGGTCGGGTTGGCGGGACGGAGTTTCAGCCCGGCCTGGTCGAGCAGCGGGGCATAGTCGGGAAGCCCGCTCGCATCGATCGAGGTCTTGAAGAAGGCCGCTGCGAAGGCCGGGTCCTTGGTCACCACGCCCAGCGCGTGCGACAGGTCGGCGCGTGTATAGGGGCGCTCGGTCTTGCCGAAGGTCTGCCACAGGTGTCGCATGAACGTGTCGAGCGTGATGTCCGGGTAGCGCTGGCGCAGCGTCAGGTCGAGCGCGAGCGCAAGGCCGGCGCCGTAAGTGTAGTAAGATACGAAGATATTGGGATTGGTCGCATCGATCGACTTCGCCGCATCGACGAACGGCGCCCGCAGGCTCATTTCCTGCGGGCCGCCATAGCTGCGGGCGGTGCCGTTGGTCAGTGCGTCGATGGTCGAGCCAACCCCGCGCAGATACGCGTCCACCGCGGATTCGCCTGCGCGGCGGATCATCAGCGGCCCGTAATATTGCGTGAACCCTTCCGCGAGCCACAGCGACGGGGTCGGGTTGGCGCGCGTGAAATCGAACGGTTCGAGCTCGGCGGGGCGGATCCGCTCGACGTTCCAGCTGTGGAAGAATTCATGGCTAAGCGTGCCGATCTGTGCGAAATTCGCCGCGGCGAAGGAGCGCGGCTGCGAGATGATCGTCGAGTTGCGATGCTCCATCCCGTCGCCGCTGATCTGCGGCATGTAATCGGCGATGAAGGTGTAGGTGCCGAAGTCATAAGCGGGATGTTCGCCCCACATTGCGATGTGTTGCGCAACGACCTTCTTGGCGCTGGCGGCGAAGCGATCGAGGTCTGCGGGCGTGCCGTCGTGATGGACCGCGAGGCGGATCGTGGCGCGCGTCGGCCCGTCGCCGACCTGCCATTCGCGCATATCGAAATCGGAGAGCTCGGTCGGGCTGTCCATGAAATATTGGAAGTCGGGTGCGGCGAAGACAGTGCGGTCGGCGGTCGGCTGAAGCTGGGTCGCGACCTTCCATTTGGCGTCGAACGGCACGAACCGGACGCGGATCGGGCGCTTTTCCTGCCCAACCGCCCACAGGAAGGTCGCTGGCATGTTGAGATGCGCGTGGGCCGCGTCGATCTGCGCGTAGGTGCCGTCGCCGTGATCGCCAAACAGCGTGTAGGTGACCGTCACCGTCCCGTCGTGCCCGGCAACCGTCCAGCCATAGGGGTCGGTCCGCGTCACCGCGAGCGCGCGACCACGGCCATCCTTGGCGGAGAGCGCATAGACGTTCTTGGCGAATTCGTGGATCGCGTAGCGGCCAGGCGACGAACGCGCCATCTGGACGCGCAACGGCGCCGGCCCGAGGTCACGCCAGGTCACGGTCACCTGCGCCTCGTGATGGACCGCATTGGGGAACCCGATTTCATACTGGATCGCCGCCGGAACCTTGCTCTGCGCGATCGCGGGGCTGGGTGCCTGCGTCAGCAGTGTGGCGGCGGCTAAAGTCGCGAACATCGTTTTCATGGCTGGTCCCCCCGGATTGTCGATCGTCACCTAGGATCGATCGGCCATCCTCTTGTCAATGCTGTCGCCGGGGGGCTTCCGGATGAGACGACGCGCGGCACTGTGTATCCCACGCCGCCATCGCGTGGCCGATCGCCGCCCGCAGCGTATCGGCCGGCACGCCGTCCCGCGCCTGGATCGAGATGCCCAGCACCAGCCCGTCGTAGAGCGCCGTCAGCCCCGCAATGTCTGTTGCAGGTTCGAGATCGCCGACGCGCATCCCGGCGGCGATGCATCGCTGCAATGCCTGCCGGGTGATCTCCCGCTCGGCACGGGTCAGGTCCCGGGTAGGCGCGCCAGCCTCGGACGAGACCATTGCCGACAGCGTCAACATGCAGCCCTTCGGATGGGCGGGGTCGGTCTGCACCGCAACCGACGCCAGCAAGGCCTGTTCGAGCCGTGACCGTGGCGATAGCGTCTCATCGTCGAGCGCGCCGACGATGCCGCCATGCTTGTCGAGATAACGCGCGAGCGTTTCGCGATAGAGTGCTTCCTTCGAGCCAAACGCCGCGTAGAAACTTGCCGACGAGATGTCCCCCATCGCGTGGCGCAAGACCGCCAGGGACGCACCTTCATAGCCATGCTCCCAGAACAGGTGCATCGCGCCGTCGAGCGCCGCATCCCGGTCGAAACCACGCGGTCGTCCGCTTCGTGCCATAAATCGTCGCTCCCGATTGTGGACTAATCAATCCATTACTCGTTGACAAGCCGCACCGCAGGGTCGAACGCACTGGACCAGTCGATCCAGAAGTGAGTGCAGCGTGATCCCAAGACCTAGCCAGACCGACGACGGCGCGAGCGAGACGCTGCCGATCTCCGCGTTGCTGGCGCTGGCAATGACCGGCTTTACCGCGATCCTCACCGAAACGCTCCCCGCCGGGCTGTTGCCGCACATGGCCGCCGGGCTCGACGTATCGGAGTCGCTCGCAGGACAGACGATCACGGTCTATGCGGTCGGATCGCTGCTCGCGGCGATCCCGTTGACGCTCTATACGCAAGGGTGGCGGCGCAAACCGACGTTGCTCGTCGCGATCGTCGGTTTCCTGATCTTCAACTGCGTGACCGCGGTGTCCACGTCCTATGCGCTGACGCTCGTCGCGCGGTTCATGGGCGGCGTCGCGGCGGGACTGGGGTGGGGCATCATCGCGGGCTATGCCAGGCGGATGGTCATCGCGCCGTTGCGCGGCAAGGCGCTCGCGATCGCGATGGTCGGTACGCCGCTCGCCTTGTCGATCGGCGTACCGCTGGGGGCTATGCTGGGCACGACGCTTGGCTGGCGCATGGCGTTCGGGCTGATGGCGATCACCACCCTCATCCTGATCGGCTGGGTGCTGTGGCGCGTGCCCGATTTTGCCGGTCAGCCTGCCGAACAACGGCTGTCGATCGCGCACGTGTTTCGCACGCCGGGCGTTCGTCCCGTGCTGGTCACGCTGTTCGCATGGATTACGGGCCATAACATCCTCTACACATATATTGCCCCGGTCGCCGCTTTGTCAGGCGTGCGCGAAAGGCTGGATCTGTTGCTGCTGGGGTTCGGACTTGCCGCGCTGGTCGGAATCTGGGTGACGGGCGTGCTGATCGATCGCGCGCTGCGGCTGCTCGTGCTCGTCAGCCTTACGACGTTTGCGGTCGTGTCGCTGGCCTTCGCGCTGTTCGCCACTACCCCTGCGATGACGATCGCGGCGACGCTCCTGTGGGGGCTGTCGTTCGGCGGCGCGGCGACGCAGTTGTCGACCGCGCTCGCCGATGCGGCCGGCGAGGGCGTCGACCTGGCGAATGCGATGCTCACGACGGTGTGGAACGGGGCGATCGCGACGGGCGGGATCGTCGGCGGGGTGATCCTCGACCATGCGGGCGCAGGGTCGCTGGCCTGGGCGGTATTGGGACCGACCTTGCTGGCCTTGGCACTCGCAGCCGGCGCGCGCCGCCATGCCTTTAAGCCCGGCCCCAGGGCTTTTTAATAATGCGCCCGTCGTGCGCGCTCAGCAGGAGACGATTTCGATGAAAGCCTTCCAGATCGGTGCCCAGAACGGCATCAGTGGCCTTGTTGCGACGACCCGACCCATGCCGGTTGCCGGCCCCGGCGAAGCACTGGTCGCCCCGCGTCTTATCGGCCTTATCAGCCGCGACGTTCAGCTCTTGCGTGGCACCTACGGTGCCCGACAGCCCGAGAGCCGCATCCCGATGTCGGAAGGCGTCGGCGAGGTCGTGGCGATCGGTGCGAGCGTAACCGAAGTTGCGGTCGGCGACCGTGTCGTCTGCGGTCATTTCGCGACCTGGCTGGACGGCCCGTTCGGGTCGGACGTCTTTGCGCACGATATCGGCATCACGCATGACGGCTGGCTCGCCGAGCGCGTGGTTCTCCCCGCCGCCGCGCTGATCCGGGTGCCCGACGCGCTGGCCGATGCGGATGTCGCAGGGCTTGCCTCGGCGGGCTTGACGGCCTGGAACGCGCTGGTCGAAATCTGTCGGGTCGAGGCTGGCGACACCGTCCTCTGCCTCGGCACCGGCAGCGTTGCGCTGGCGGCCTTGAAGATCGCCAAGGCCCGGGGCGCGCGCGTCGCGATCACGTCGTCGCAGGACGCGAAGCTCGAGACGGCACGTGCCCTTGGCGCGGACATCACGGTCAATTACCGGACGTCACCGGATTGGGCGGCCGAAGTGATCGCGCAGACCGGGGGCAAGGGGGCCGATATCGTGATCGAAACTGGCGGCGTCGACACGCTGGGGCACTCGATCGCAGCCGCGGCGATCAACGCGCGGATCATCATTGTCGGCGTTTCCCCGGGGGAGGGGCCGGCAATCCCCGACTATCTGTTGCTCATCACGAAGAACGTGACGATCCGCGGGATCGCCAATGGCAGCCGCGCCATGTTCGTCGATCTGCTTGACGCAATGGTGGCGAGCCGGACGACGACCGTCGTCGACCGAACGTTTGCCTTCGATGATGCACCCGACGCGGTCCGCTATTTCGCGGCGGCCAAGCATCTCGGCAAGGTGATGATCGCGTTCTGATGACCGAACGTCTGCATTTGGCGCGCGCTTGTCGTCGAGGTTTCCACCGTCTCCGTAACGGCCCGCTGTGAATCGGCGCCAAGCCCCGATCTGTTGGGAAAAAGCATGCGCATGCCGAAGCGGTCGGCACGGTCCGTGCGGTGCGGTCGATTTAGTAAGCCCGTCAGCGACGAAAGCGGAACGGCGCATCGCCACAGCGCACGATGCAGCGTTGCGGCAGGCCCTGTATCGCTTCGTCAGCCAGCGTCGAACCGGTCGTTCTGAACGGGGTGGCGGAGGTGCCCAACCCGGATCGTTGCCGACGGGAGTCGCAGGCGCATTGAAGCGGAACGGGGGCTGTTCGCTGCATGATGGTCGGCTCAAAATGCGCAAGCGGACTGTTTGACGGAAGGGGATGAAGCGGCCAGCGAACGTTCGTTCAAGGAACGTTGACGAATGATCTATCGGGTCACCAGACTATGGCCCGAAACGAACTATTAGGCGGCCTATGTAAAGATAGCGTATTTGCCTTATTCGCGAATACCTTTCGCATAGTCATAACGCCTGGCGCCTCGATACTTTGCCAAAAACCATATCGTCATGCTTCCGTTACGTCCGAGGCGGACCATTCGTGCTTTGATGGCGTTTTCTATGAGAGTCATACCTTCGTCGCCCGATGCAGATTTCGGGATTATTCGAAGGGGTGATGAAAATGGTTGCTGTATCGACACCGATCGAAAGCCAGATCGGCACCGACGAAATCCGGCAGATCCAGCTGCTGGCGGTTCTTCTCTCCGCACTCCCGGCGAAGGGCAAGCTGCGCGAACTGCTGGACGCTGCCCTTGTGGCTGAGTCGCACAGCGAGGCCACCGATGCCGTTGGTGCTGTCCGTGAGTTCAGCACGGAAGGCCTGAAGCGTTATCTCGAAGCGCGGTGGGTTACCAACGCAGCCAAGCTGCAGCCGGCGGAAGCCAAAATCCTCGAATGGCAGAAGGACGCCACCAACGTCGCCACGGCCGTTCGCGAGCTTGTGGCCGCTGAATACGCGCTCGGCTTCCGGCTCGACGTCGTCGCGCACTGATTGCCAGGCAAAGGTTTTCGGATCCGCCGTCATGCTGACGGCACACCCATTATTTCTGAAAGGAACGATCATGCTTCGTATGAACACCCGCCAGTTCGACGACTTTTCTGCCGACACGGCGATGTTTCTGACGGTCGTCGACCCCGAATTCCGCCAGGACATGGCCGATCGCTTCGGGACCGTCGGCGATATCGACGCGATCGAAAAGATCCTGCCGCCCGACACCACCTTCCGCGATCTGCTGCGTGAAGACTTGGAATCGATCGAAATCCTCGCCTGCGTCAGCACCTGCAGCAAGGGGCCGATCACGCTGATCTGCGACGGCACGACCAAATAGAGTTCGCATCACGGCAAAGGATGTGGACGCAGCCGTCACGGCTGCGTCCACATCCGAGCCGGAATTTTCAGGGGTGAGCAGCTATGACGCACCCGATATCGGAGGCGCAGCTGGTTGAGCTTGCGTTAGCCGCCAGCAACTTCGACGAACGCAGCCAGATCCTTGGTTTTGCCAAGCGCGATGCCGAAGATGCCGAAGATTGTGCCGTTCCCGTATCCGCGGTGGAACGCTGGCGCATCGACAAGATGACAGCCAAGCTGAGCGCCGCCTATTTCGCGGCCCTTCAGGATGACGGAACGCCTGTTGCGGCCTTGACCGACCGGGTCGGCCAAGTGCTGGAGCGCTTTCAGCGTGCCCGGCCCGCAATCGTCCGGTGCCCAAGGGCCAGGGCAGACCTGCTCGCGCTGCACGCCGAATGGGTGCCAACGTACCGGGAAGCGCTTGCGCTGGTAATTCCGCTGGATGCGGCTGCAGCCACCACGCTTGCCGAGGCCGGACAACCGCTGGCCAACTGTGTCGCCCAACCCTTCCTGGCGCTGATCGCGGCAAGGCTCGCGCCACTCGTGGACGCGCGCGACGGCCGGGTACGGGTGGATGCGCAGATCGTGCGCCAATGTGTCGAGCAACTGCTCCAACGGATGGACGTCGCGCTTACCTGGGCACTCGAAACCGACATCAAGGTATTTTGCAGCAAGACGGGCATAGCGACCGTGGACGCCGGCGTCGTGGAATGCGCGGCCTATCTGCATGCCCGCTTCGCCGATGCGGCCGCCTATCATCAATTCTTTCTGCGCTTCCCGGTACTCGCGCGGCATCTCGCGCAGCTATCAGCGGGTATCATCGCAGGTGCCATCGAGTTGATCGAGCGGCTGAAGGCCGATGCCACGGAAGTCGCCACCCGACTTCTGTCTACCGACGAGCCATTGTCCCTGACCGATTGCATCCTGGGAAAATCCGATCCGCACCTGCGCGGTCGCACGGTCGCGATCCTGACGTTCACGACTGCGCAGGGCTTGCGGCGACTGGTCTACAAGCCGCGCAGCGTCGAAGCGGAGAACCGCTTCCACCAGCTGCTCGATGCGATGGCGACTGACGGGGCAGGCAGTTTCGCGACCTACGCGGTGGTTGCGCGGCCGGGTTACGGCTGGGTGGAATACCTGCCTAGCGGGGATAATCACGTCGACACCCTCCAGGTGGTCGACCGCATCTACCGCCAGCTTGGCGCCTATCTCGCGATCTTCTACGTTCTCGGTGGCACCGACCTGCACTGCGAGAACATCCATGTCGCGGGCGGCAATGCCTTCATCATCGACCTCGAAACGATGCTCGGCGTTCCCGTTTTCGGCCGGGATGCGGGGGAGCGAACGCTAGCGGACTCGGTATTCCGCACCGGTCTGCTCGACTGGCCGCTGCGACCTGGCGAAGCCGGTACCGCGATGCGTGTCAGCGGCTATGGTGGTGGCGAGTCCTTCCACTTTCCGCACAAAGTTCCGTGTGTGAACGCGCGTCGCGGCTCACTACAGATCGGCGTCGGCGAGGTCGACCAGCCCTTCGTGACCGTAGAGGCGCACAACCGCGTCTTTCTGGGAAACGTGCTGGTCCAGCCGGGCGATCATGTCGCGGCGATCGTGCAAGGGTTCACGGCGGCCTATCGCTGGTTCGCGGAAGCGCCCGCGCGGGGGGGCGACGTGATCGATGCGCTGCTCGGCGATCTGGGTGTCCGGTTCATCAACCGCGCAACCCAGATATATGCCAGCGCGCTCCATTCGATCGACCATCCAAAATGTCTGATGGACCCGCTGGAAGTCGACCTCGTCTTCGCAACGTTCGAGGAACACCCCCGCCGCTGGGATGAATCCCGCCGGATCGGCCACGTCGAACGGGCCGCGCTGTGGCGCCGCGACGTACCGTATTTCCTGCTGCCTGCGCAGGGGAGGGATCTTGCCGCGCCGGATCTCGACACCTGTCCCGCCGGGGTCGCCTGCTTTTCGTGCAGTCCGCTAGAGTGGGCACGGCACCGGATCGCCAGCCTCGACGAGGATCATCTCGACCGGCAGATACGGTACATCCAGGCGAGCCTGGACGCCGCCTTCGAGGAGCGTTCGGCATTCGCCGAAAGCGCCATCGACTATGCGCAGCAGTTGGCCGATCGGATCTGCACAACGGCGGATGCGGCCAACGCTGATGCGCCCTGGCATGGTTTCGGTTTCAACGCGGCAGGCAAGTACCGGATGCCGATCGGCCCGGACCTGTATGACGGCAGCGCGGGTATCGCATTGTTCCTCGCCTATATCGATCGACTAAGGCCTGACGACCGGTTCCGTGAAACTGCCGAACTGGCGCTTGCCCATTGCCGTCGACAGCAGGATCGCACGAGGATCGGCGGTTTTTACGGGTTGGGCGGTACGCTCTATCTGCTCGTCCACCTCCACGCCTTGTGGAGGGACGACAGCCTGCTCGACGAAGCCGAAGCGATCGTTGGGAAGATTGAGCAGTTGATCGGCACCGACCGCACTTTCGACATTCTGTTCGGCGCTGCAGGGGCGCTTCCCGCGCTTCTCGCACTCGAGGCCGTTCGACCGGGTGCGCCGCTTGCCTGCGCAAGGGCCTGCGGCAATCACCTGCTGCGGCATGCCGTTGACCGGGACGGCGCGCTCAGCTGGCCGCCAAAGGAAGACGATGGCGCGCGAGACCATCTGACAGGCTTCGCCCATGGTGCGGCAGGCATTGGGTGGGCGTTGATCCAGCTGGGCGAAGCCACCGGCGATCCACGCTACGGGGAAGCGGGGCGTCAGGCGTTTCGCTATGAGATGCGCCATTTCGACGCGCAGCAGGGAGATTGGCCGGACCTGCGACAGACCGCCCTGTCGGTTGCAGGTGTGCCCCGCTATGCCAATGCCTGGTGCAATGGTGCGGCAGGCATAGGGCTCAGTCGTATCGATTGTTGGGATCGGTTGGGGCGGTGCGATTCCGCGATGCTGCAGGAAGCGCTCACTGCCCTCAGCGCCACGATCCGGAATTATCACCGCCTCGGCAACGATTCGCTCTGCCACGGCCGCGCCGGCAATGCCGAGTTGCTGCTGCGCACGGCACTGATGCGCGACGATCCTGCGCTCCAGATGGAAGTAAAGATCCAGGCCCGCTCGATGTGGCAGGAGTTTGAACACTCCAAGGCATGGCTGTCAGGAGCAAGCGGTATCGATGTGTCGCCCGGGCTGATGGTCGGGCTGTCGGGGATCGGGATGTACCTGCTGCGGCTCGGCCGTCCTTCTTCCATTCCGTCGCCGCTGCTGCTCGATCCGCCAATGATACAGGCCGCTGACGATCCTGTTCCCTGGGAGAAGGAAGAACTCTATGTCGCAGCGTGACTGCATGGCTTTCCTGCGCGCGGTGGAGGCATCACCTGTCCTGGCGTTGAAACTGGGGGCGATAACGGCACCCCAGGAAATCGTGCATCTGGCACGATCGCTAGGCCACGCGTTTTCCGCCAGCGAGTTTTTCGCCGCCTGCGCCGGAATGCAACATGCCCCCGCCGCATTGGGGGTCCCGATCGAACCGGGGCAGTCCGACGCTGCGGTCGATCCCGTCGAACTGCCGATGGGCGCGCTGCCGAATGGGGATGCCGTGCTCGCTGCGGTCTGCGCGCTGCAGGCGGCGATGCCGCTGCCCGAGGGCGGGGGGAGTGCACCCGAGCAATGGCCCGCGATCCGACATAAGCTGGCAGACCCGTTCTCGGACCCCGATGCAGCCGCCGGGCCGGTGCGCACTGCGTCCATCTTCGATCTGGATGCCGATCCAGGCCGACCCGGCTATGCCCGCTATTTCGAAGCGAAGCTGGAACTGCTGCAACTCTTGCGCAGTTGGCTGGGCGATACCGTTCGGTTTTCCGGCAGCTTCCTCTACCCGCCGGGCGGTTGGCAGGCGTGGCATACCAACGAGAACCAGCCTGGCTGGCGCCTGTACCTGATCGATCCCGGCAGCCGTATCGACAGCGGCGGGGACCAGTTCTTCCGCTATCGGCGGCCCGACACCGGCGAGATCGTCACGCTGCGGGAGGATCAGCCTATCGCCCGCTTCTTCCGCATCGAAGGCGCCGGTAGCGGGGTGTTCTGGCACTGTGTTGCTAACCTAGCGCGCGCGCATCGCTGGAGCTTCGGCTTCTCCATTCCGTCGGACTGGCAACGGCAGCTCGCCGCTCCGCGTGCAGGCGTACCAACGCCGAGGCCGTTTGTCGCAAGTTTAGGTAAGTTAACCACAGGGGAGACCATCAATGACGTTGCCTAACATCACACATGTGTTCGTCCTGATGCTGGAAAACCGGTCCTTTGACCATATGCTCGGGGCGTCGGGTCTCCCAGGAATTGCGGTTCCACCCGCAGGCACCTCTAACAGCTACAAGGGCGTCAACTACCCGTTTGGCAATCAAGCCCCCGCCGTGATGGCGGTCGATCCGGGGCATGAATTTCCGGATGTCGTTGTCCAGCTCGCAGGCAATGGCGCCTCGTATCCCTCAGGAGGTCCTTATCCGGCGATTAATATGAGCGGATTTGTGGCCGATTATGCCTCGTCGCCGAGTTCGGGGGAGGGTAATGCGCCCACGGCGGATCTAGGGCAGATCATGCAGGGATTCCCGGCCAGCGCCTTGCCTGTTCTCAATACCCTCGCGGCCGAATTTGCGGTGTGCGACCATTGGTTCTCGTCGATGCCCGGGCCGACCTGGCCCAACCGGTTCTTCGTCGCCGCGGCATCGTCGGGCGGACTGGATCACAGCCCCTCCGCTTCGGACATCATCACCTGGGAAACGGTCAGCGGCTTTTCCTTCCCAAACGGAACGATCTTCGACAAGCTCGGCAGTAATCGCTGGCGCCTGTACGCCGATGGCAGCCTGACGATCTTCGGCGGATTGAAGGGCATTTTCCCGTGGAGTATCGACTGGTACGCCGATTTTGCGAGCGACGTTGCGAGCAGCAGCTATCCCGGTGGCTTCACCTTCATCGAGCCGGACTATGGCAATATCGTCACTTTCCAGGGGGGCACGTCCCAGCATCCGCTGGATACCGTCTCGGGTGGGGAACTGCTGATCAAGCAGACCTATGAGGCGATCCGCAATTCACCGCACTGGAACACCAGCCTGCTGATTGTCACGTACGATGAGCATGGCGGGTTTTTCGATCACGTGGCCCCAGGGCCGGCGCCGGCACCAGACGACGGCTCGCCCAAGAAATACAATGAATATGGCTTTGATTTCAAACAATATGGTGTGCGGGTACCAGCGGTGATCGTGTCGCCGCTTATCCCCAAGGGCACCGTCAACAGCCAAGTGTACGACCATAGCTCCGTACTTGCCACGATTGAGCCGTTGTTCGGTATCAAGGCGCTTACCAAGCGCGACAAGACCGCAAACAACCTCCTGTCGCTGCTCTCGCTTTCCACGCCGCGTACCGACACGCCGACGGTCCTGCCCGACCCCGCACCGACGCCCAAATCCGGCCTTCGCTATGTCGCGCCGCCGCCGGCCAATTCGACAGTAGACGCGGGGAATCTGCCCGGGTTCCTGCATTCGGCTATGGTGCAGCATGCGGCGTTGCTTCCGGAAAGTCAGCGAAAGGAGCTGCTGGCGCGGGTGCAGGCGATCCGCACCAAGGGCGATGCCGCGCATTATTTCATGGAAGCAGAACCCAAGCTGAGGCTCGCCAGAAGCAAAGACTTCGTTCGGCCTTGACGGAAAGGAACCGCCGCCGTGTGACCCTGCGGCGGCGGTATATCTTCGTATGAATACAAGCTACCAGAGCTTTTTGCGATGAGGCGGTAAGAAGATGCCGTCATCATCGTCGTTACATCCGAACATCATTATCGCGTGCTGGGCGCGCTCAGGACTGCGCTCGACCGGTTGCCATTCACACAGGGTCAGCGACGCGAGCGCGGATATCACTTGATCGTCCACTCGATCACCGCCGATTGTTTCGCGTAAAGACGCAGATAACGCGCCTTGGCGACGTGACGCATGACGATCGGCGATCCCTGTTTTGGAGTGGATGCTACGATCCTCGTCCAACGGCGTCCGTCCGTTGACGTGGCAACGCTGATATCGACCGCCCGTCCGGGAGAGAACGGCCGCACGCTGCTGCCCTGGATCTGCCGGACCCTTCCGAGATCCGCCTGCAGCCACGGGGCGGCATCGTCCTCGCGTGCGACCCACGCGGTGGCGTAATTGTCGTCACCCGCCCGCTGAGGGCCGTGTTCTGCATCTTTGGCGCTCGACGCGCTTGCGCGCCACGGCAAGCCGGTTGCCCGATGCGCCGCCTGGCCCGGCAGATCGGCGCCGCCATGGGTCGGAGTCACGCGCGCGATCCGGTCGCCGTCGATCGTCAGGGCGTCGACCGCAACCTGTCGCAAGACGGTTTTGTCGGCGGGGGGAAAGGGCAGGCCATTCCGGTGGTAGAGAATGTACGGTCGATTTCCATAACGGAAGATGGCGTGGTGCCCGGGGCTGATGATCTGCCGGTCGGCGTGTGTTTCGAGGATCGGACTGTTGGGCGCTTCGGTGAACGGTCCCATCGGCGACTTTCCGACCGCGTATCGCACCTGATAGGTGTCGCGCGTCGTGTTGCCCCAACTGTAGGTCAGCAGATACGATCCACCCGATTTGACCATGAATGGCGCCTCGAAATAATGCGCTGGCGTGCAATCCTTCGGCGCACCGTCAAGCTTGGCCATCGTCTTGTCGAGGCGCGCGACGAAGCACCGCCCGTTGACCCAGTTGAGCCCCGATCCCCAGAACAGGTAAGCCTGGCCGTCGTCGTCGATGAACGCCTCGGCGTCGATCATGTGGTAGCCGGGGCGGAAGTCACCGGGGATCAGCGGCTTGCCGTCGTTCGCGTCCGCCCACGGACCCGCCGGGGAGGGGGCGCTGCCGACCCAGATCTCGCTGCCGACCGAGACGTACATGTACCATCGCCCATTCGCCGCCTTGACCACCGATGGCGCCCAGACCTTGGAATCCCCCGACGTCTTGCTGGTCGCGGCGGCCTTGGTCGGCCAGGCGGGTGTCGAGAATGTCCAATTGCGGAAGTCGTCCGATGTCCACAGCCCGAGGCGGTCGTCGCCCCACGGATCGATCGTCGCGAAGATGTACCAGCGGCCCTTGTCCCGGACGATCGACGGATCGGCGAAATAGCCGGGCAGCAACGGATTGCGCGCACCCGGCGCATCCCAGCGGGACGGTGCCGGGGGTTTGGCCGCCGAGGCCGATACCATGGCGGTGATCGAAAGCGCAGCGATCAACGATGCAGCGGTTGCTCTACGCATCGGTCCGGTCCCTTCCGGTCAACGACGTGCAGGTCGACGGCAGCGCCACCCCGATCGCTCTCTTGCAACTTGCGAACATGGCGCATCTCCTTGTTATCATTATGCCTTCAGGACGAGGCCCTTGCGATCCATCCACCAGCCGACCGCCCAACACACCATGGTGTAAGCGAACGCGCAGAGCAGTGACCCCAACGCACCCGGCGCGACCCGCTGGAAGATTTCGATCCCGACCCATCCGTACAGGCCGTGGTCTCCACCCGCGGGTATCAGATTGATCGCGGTTATGAACAGTTCGGAAAAGAGATAGATCGCCAGCGGATTGCGCCCCAGGATGAGGAAGAAGCGCGTACCCCGACGAATGCCGGCAATCTCCACCAGTGCGATAACGCCGGCGAGCGCGATGCAATCGATCCCCGTCGTCAGCAAGACATAGGAGCCGGTCCACAGCTTCTTCGCGATCGGGAACCACGGCGACCACGCGAGACCGGCGACGATCAGCGCGGCGCCGATGACCGCCATCAGCCACACCGTCCGAGACAGATCGATACCCCGCTGCACGGCGCGCCCGGCCAGATAGCCGGCCAGCACGTTGACGATCGCCGGAAGCGTGCCGAGCAACCCCTCCGGATCGAAGCCACCATCCTTCTTGTAGAGATGTCCGGGACCCAGCAGCCACAGATCGAGTTGCGTGCCGATCGTACCGAACTTGTCATAGGCCATGCCCGGTGCGGACAGGACCAGCAACATCGCCCAATAGCCCAGCAGCAGCGCAGCGCACGCCATCAGAATCTGCCGTACGCTCAGCCAGCGCACGAGAAGGCCCGCCGCGACATAGCATAAGGCGATCCGTTGCAGCACGCCCGGCACGCGCGTCAGCGCGAACGGGATCGGTGCCCATCCGTCATCGCCTTCCGCTACGAAGGGAAACCAGTACATCAGGAAGCCGAGTACGAAGATAATGCTGCCCCGACGCAGCAAGCGCGCGAGATAGGGGCGCGCGGGCAGCGGGTTGCGCATCGCGAAGCTCATCGCGTTGCCCATGGCGAACAGGAAGCTAGGGAAGATCGCGTCGGCGAGCGTGAAGCCGATCCACTTGGCGTGTACCAGCTGCGGATAAGCAGGTGCGCCCGGCCCGGCGGTATTCACCAGGATCATCAGGAAGACGGTGATCCCGCGGAACACATCCAGCGCGGTAAAGCGGCGGGGGCGGGGGGTGTCGATCGTGGTGGTCATGTCCGGTCTGCTTCCGCCAGCAGCGCGCGGACTGCGACGAGCGGTGCGGCCGGCCGCTGACGCGGCCAGGTGCGGCCATCCTTGAGCCACGACTGCTCCCACGCCCTGATCGCTGCCAGCGTCGCCGCTTGGTCAAGCGGGGTATGGGCTTGCGCTGCCTTGCGCTGCGCCGCGAGAAAGATCTGCCAGCGCGGCAGGTAATAGCCGGCATACAGGCCTTGCCACGCGCGCGAACCATAATCGGACAAATTGCCCTCGCCGCCCCAGACCGTTACGATCGCCTTGGCCTGCTGCTCGAAATCGTCCTTTTCGGAAGGCGTGTCGCCATAGGCGCGGGCATCGGCAATCCAGCTGCCGAGCGTTTCCTGCTGGTTGCCGATCAGCGCATCGATGCCGCGAGCAAGCCGGGCGGCGGCGGCGGCGTCCGCGTCGCCTTTGGCCACGTCGCCGGCGGCATAGGCCGCAACCGCTGCGCGCAGCCGCACGTCGAGCCGGAGGCTGGCATAATGGCGCGAGAAATCGATCACGTCATACACCAGCAGCGGCGCAGGCTGGCGGGGGGCGTTGGCGAGCAGGCCGGCGATCCCCGCGCGCAAGGCCGTCGCATCGCCCGGCGCGGCCGGATAGTCGGCACCCGACGGCGTGGGGCGCTTGAAGAAGAGATACGCGCCCGCCTTCGTCTCCCACCAGCGCGGCGTCCAATAGCGGGTGGTGTATGCGCCCGCGATCACCTTCTCCCATGCTGTTACGATCCCGGTGGGCGCCGCACCGTATCGCGCCCGGGCATATTCGGCGATCCAGTCGGCAACCGGACGGCGCGGTTGCTCCCCCCATGCAAGATCATAGGCGTAGGTATAGGCTACGGAGTTGCTGTGCAGCCCCTCGGGGAACAGTCCGAACCCCGTCAGATTGCCGCGTCCCGGGCTTTGTGCCAACGCCGAGAGATCGTCCCGGTAGAAGCCGAGATCGCCATAGACGGGATTGCTGCCACCGTAATTGTGGACGTAACCGTACACCCAATTCTTGCCGTTGAACGCTTCGGTCGACTTCCAGATACCGGGATAGCGATCGTTGCCGATGTCGAGCACGAGCATGCGTTCGTTCGGGACACGGCTGAGGAACGCGCGGATCGCCTCGGGCGTCCAGAAGGTCTTGTCCGCGCCGAAAAGCCAGCCTTGCATCACCCAGGTCGCGTTCGGGGCGGCGGCGGTCACCGACTGGAACAGCTTTTCGCCATAGGCCGCAAGCCGCGCGTCGCGCACTGCGGCGGGCAGGGCGGCGGCCCGTGTGGCGGCGGAATTGGCGATGCTGTCGCCATATTGCGCAGACCGGGCGTCGCTGCCGTCCTCGGCGATCGGCGGGACCATCTCGTTGAAGGCATCGGCGAGGTAATAGTCGCCGGGCCCGTACGTCTGCGTGTAGAGTTGCGTGAAGCGCTTCGCGAGCGTCGCGAACAGCGGATCGGACGGGTCGAGCCAATAGGTCGGGGCGAACCCTTCCCACGCCCGCATCCGGTAGATGCGCGCCTGCGGATGACGGTCGGCGAATGCCTTCGGGACATAGCCGGAGAAGGCCGGAAGGATCGGCTTCATCCCCAAGGCGTGCATCCGCCCCAGGATCTGCCGCTGCAACTGATGCTTCTTTTCGATCCAGCCGGCGGACAAAGGTGCGCGATAGCCCGCGATGTTGCCCATCCGCTGCCACGGCAAGAACGGTGCGGCGGACAATCCGGCGGCAATGGTCGCGTCGTCGAGGCCCTGATCGCGCCACAGCGCGCGCCAGACATAGTCCTGCCCCTCCATCGCGAGCGGCGTGTCGATTCCGCGCGCCGCCATCCAGTCGATCTCGCTGCTCCAGCGATCCCAATTCCACCACGGCGTGGTGTAACCGAAGGTGCACGTGTTGAGATACGTCCGCAGCGTGAAGGCGGATTCCACCGGACCGGTGTCGTCGTTCGGCAAGGTGCCGATCGGCGCGACCCGGCGCCCCTCCCAACTAAGCGACAAGCGGCCTTGCCGCTGCAGATATTGCGTTGCGCCGTGTACCAGCGCGACGGACGAGGATCCCTCCACCAGCATGTGCCCCCCGCGCGCGACGCGCACGCGATAATAGGGTTTGGTCGCGGGTTTGACCGCCAGCGTCACCCGAGCGGCGGGGATGCCGAGCCGCCCGAGCGCATCACGTGCCGCGATCGTATCACGGGTCTGCGCCGGGGCGGCATCGACCATCACCAGCAGGACAAGGCTCGTCAGAAGCGGGAGATACAAAGATCTCTTCATCGAGGTGTAATCACTGCTCTTGAGGACCGTTGGGCCTGAATCGGGGGGTGGCGGACAAACAGTACGTCCGCCCCGTGCAGCTGGCCAGTTGTGAGATGGCTGCCGTGGTTTTCCAAACCTCAGAGTGACTGACCTTCTGCCGATGGCCAACGCGCGCTCGGCGGGCAATCGATTGCCGGTGCTGTGGCCGTCGGACGCCACCTGATCGCGAGCTACGCGCCGCCGGAGTCGACGACTACGACCGAGGATCATTGTGCTGTTCGTCCGGTACCAATCGCTTCATTCCCACACCGTAAATGATCGCGCAAGGCTGGTCCTTTGGCGCAGTTTCTTCAAACTCGGTAACAGCTACTGTCTGCCGACAAAATGGCCAAATCACCAATTTGACTGACCAATCCATGGTGCATGGTTGACATGTTGGTCAGATATGTGAAATCCCCTTATTTAAGAAAAAAGCCGGATCGGTCCGTCTCGGGAGGGATATTTCTCCCCGTGATCGGTCTGGCCGCAACAAGGGGGGATTATCATGATGGGCGTATCCAACGTGTCGAGCCGTATGCGTATTACGGCGTTGCTGGGGGCGACAATGCTGGCCGGTGTTCCGGCCTTTGCCCAGACCGCGCCCACGCCGGCACCGTCGCAGCTGGACACGCCGACCCCAACCGTCGCAACCCCCGCCAATCCCGACCAGTCGACCGCGGCTGAGCCCGGCGTGCCGCAGGATACTGCGTCCGCTACCGATGGCGACATCGTTGTAACCGGCTTCCGGCAAAGCTACGCCAACGCGATCGCGTCGAAGCGATCGCAGGTCGGGATTACCGACGGCATCTCCTCCGATGGACTGGGCCGCTTCCCCGACCTGAACGTGGGCGAGGCGCTGCAGCGTGTTCCCGGCGTCCAGATCAATCGCGAGGCGGAAGGGCGGAACGCGACGATTAACCTGCGCGGCTTGCCGGGCGAATATGCGCGGCTGACCGTCAACGGCGTTGCCTTCGCAGAACCGATCCTGAGCGATGCCGCCCCGCTCGGCGCGTTCAACTCGGATATCTTCAGCGGCATCGTCATCGACAAGAGCCCACTCGCCAATGCCCAGTCGGGCGGCCTGAGCGGCAACGTCGATCTTCAGATCGCACCCGCGCTGGGCCGCAAGGACGGCGGATCGCTCAAGTTCGCCTATGAGTATAACGAGCTGGGCAACAAGAAGTCGCCCGCCGCCACGGCAAGCTACAACCATCACTTTAGCGACGACTTCGCCGTGTTCGGCGTGTTCGCGTACAAGCGAGAAAACTTCCGCCGTGATTCGCTGCTGTTCAACAGTTATCTGACCGCGACGCCCGCACAGGCGCAGGCCAATGCCGCGACCCTTAGTGCCTACTACCCGACTTCTGCGGCCTGTCCGTCGTGCACGGGGGCGACCTCCACCGCTGGCGTGCTCTACAATTCGCAGCTTCGCCAGTATAGCCGCCTGAACGAAGGTAACCTGTACAGCGGCGCTGCCGGCGCGGAGTATCGCCTGTCGGACAAGGCGAAGATCGGTGTCACCGGCTTCTACACTGATCGCAACTTGCCCAAGACGCGGCAATATCTGCTCATCATGTCGCAGACCGCCGCCAGCGCGATCAAGGCGCTCAGCGCGCCGGTGTTGCAAGGGGACGGTCGCTACGTCCTGAACGACTATGATTATTCCAATGCCGACGTGGTGTCGTCCTCGCGCGACAATGCGCAGCATCAGAAGGCGTGGGGCGTCAACGCGAACGGCGAATGGAAAAACGACGACTGGCGGCTGAACGCGGTTGGCACGTTCTCCAAGGCGTCCAACAACTCGGTCGAAATCGGCCTGGATGCGGAAACGCTGCAGACCGCTGCGGGCAACGGTGTCAACGGCACGCTGCATACCGGCGCGGGCAATCTGGACGATTTCTCCTTCGCGCTTGCTCCCACCCCGGCGGTCAGCTTCTCCGGCATACCGAACGGCACTTGGGGCGGCGCGTCTCAAGGCCTGCCACAAGCCTATCTGGACGGGGCGACGCTGGCGACCAGCACCAACCGGTTCAACTTCCAGGGGTCGCAATCCTACGCCTTCAACGACCTCTTCGCCGGCCAGTTCGACGTCGAGCGCAAGTTGGAGGGCTTGATTACCGGTCTCCAGGTCGGTGCCCGCTTCGAGCATAACAAGTTCACGTCGCGCGGTTATCGCATCATGGCCTTTGGCCTGCCGGTGCAGAACATCACGAGCGCGATGCTGACCCAGAATCCGGTCGCGGGCGATTTCTTCAGTGGCAACGGCGGCAGCCCGACGCAGAACTGGCAGTCCATCGACCTCGATGCGATCCTGCCCGCCTTGCGGCCGGTGCAGACCTATCCGGGGGGAGGATTGTCGCCGACGGGCTACAACATCTTCTATTCCGACAACAGTTATCAGCTGTACAACTTCACCAACCAGAACAACCTGGCGATTGGCTACGGACAGGTGAAGTATGAGTTCCAACTGGGCGGCGTCACCATCCGGGGCAACGGTGGCCTGCGCTTCGAGCATACTGACAACAAGATCGAGACGCTGAACCGCGTGACACTGACCGGCGTGATCGGCACGCCAAGCGATTTCCGGACGCTCATCAACGAGAACAAGTACGACAAATGGCTGCCGTCGTTCATCGCGGTCGCCGACATCACCGACAAGCTGATCGTTCGCGGTGCATTCTACCGGACGTATGTCCGGCCGCAGCCGCGCCAATTCTATCCGACCACGGTGGTCAGCGCGCCGAACAACGGCGTCTATACGCTGACGTTGGGCAATTCCAGTTTGAAGCCGTATGATTCGACGTCGTTCGATATCTCCGCCGAATGGTACAACCGTCCGAACAGCCTGGTATCGATTGCGGCGTTTCAGAAGCGGATCACGGGTCTGATCGCGACAATCACCGATCCGCGACAGCTTTGCCCGTCGGACGGCTCGCCATACGGCCTGGGTACGTTGACGATCAACGGGGATCGTTGCGAAAGCAGCCTGACCTTTACCGCCGGCGGCGTCACTCAGCCTTACCTCGTTGCGGCATCCGGCTTCGTCAATCGCGACAATCCGATCACCGTTCGCGGCGTCGAGGCGAACGTGCAGCAATCGTTCGACTTCCTGCCGGGCATCCTGCGCAATCTGGGCGGCGGCGCGAACTATGCCTACACCACGATCAGCGGCACCACGAATTCGGGCGCTGACGCGACGCTGCCCGGCGTATCCAAGCACAACGTCAACGTCATCGGCTATTACGAGACGCCCCGCTTCGGTATCCGCACCGTCTACAACTGGCGCAGCAGCTACGATCTGGCGTCGGCGGGTACCTTTACCGGTGCCGCACGCAAGGTGCGCTCACGCGGTCAGGTCGACATGTCGGCGTCGTACAACCTGACGGACCGGTTTTCGCTGTCGGTGGACGCATTCAACCTGACCAACGCCAACCGCTACGAATATGAGAACCAACAGAGCTTACCGCGCCGGTTCGACTATGACGGGCGGACCTACACCGCAACGGTGCGCGCCACCTTCTGATCGCGAGGAGGACCGGGCGCTTCCGACTTTCGCGCTAGCCTCTACCCTGTTGCCGGTCGGTCCGAGAGGTCCGGCCGGCCTTTTTGTGTAACGCATGCGTTACCGCTGGCTATGATGCCAAAGGGCGGTGTCGCACGATGTGATCCACCAGCCCGGCGCAATGCTTTCCGCAATTGTCGACAAGCGCATCGCTTCTACGCTCGCATCGGCAGACCGAACTCGGCGAAATTGTTATCGTCCCAGTGAATCGTTGATCCACCCGGCCGTCCGCAGGTGCGTGACAGCGGATCGGGCAACGGGTGCGACGACGCCATTGGTCAACCGCAACCGCAAGGATCGAGCATTCCCTTCGACGGCCGTGACGGCATGGGTCGCCACCCACCAGGAGCGGTGTGTGCGCAGCCCCTCTGCCTTTACCGCTTCGATCGCGCGGTTGAGCGGCATGAGGATCAACTCGGAGCCGCCGGGGCGATGCACGCGAACGTAGTGGTCCTCCATTTGCAATGCCAGAACCTCTCCCGCCAATGGGGTTGCCACTGGATCCAGCAAGAGCGGCAACCCAGCAGCAGTATGCGACATCGCAGCAGGACGATGCAGGACAAAGCCGACAGCCGCCATCACGATCACGCCGATTGTTGCCGTCTGCGCGAACCACAACGGGAACGACAGGTTGAGCCCCGCCAGCTCGGGCCACAGCCAGAACGCTGCCATGCGCGTTGCCACCGCTTCGGGAATGCTGGCGAGCAACGCCGCCCCGACCAGCGCAAGCCACCATCTTCGCGAACCGACCACGGTCGAAACCCCGACGATCCCATATGCCGCACCGTAGAGGGCGAGCCCGAGCAACATCGCACCGACCCAATAGGCGAGCAGCCCAACGGGGCCCCCGTTCATGTAGCTGCCGAACGGTCCGAGGATCGCCAGGAGGGCACCGGCGACAATCGCCAGACTGACCCAACGCACCACGGGGATCGCCACGCGGTTGCGGGCAGAAACGAGGTTGGGCGGATGGGGCATGCCATCTTCTACCGCGATTACGGGTGCGGACGAAACCCGATTGCCGACTGGCGTACCCATTCGCCCATTGGCGAATGGCGGGCTTCCGCGAAGCGCGTTGGCCGGGTCATCCAGATGCTTCACCCGGGAGTCCCTTATGTCGTTGCGCCTCACTATCGCTGCCCTGTTCCTTGCCGCAGTCGCCCCTGCGGTCGAAGCCCAATCCGTAGCGGCCGGGTTTCAGCATCGTGTGACGCCAGATGGTATCGAGGTGGGCGTCTGGTATCCGACGTCGGGGATACCGGTTCGCCAGCGGCTCGGGCTCTATACGCAGGACGTGGTGCCCGACGCTCGCCTGCCGAAAGGCAGGCATCCGTTGGTCGTCATCTCGCACGGCACCGGGGGGGATTTCGCCGGTCACGTCGATACGGCCGTCGCGCTTGCGCAGGCCGGCTTCATCGTCGCCGCGCTCACCCACCCGGGGGATAACTGGCGCGACAACAGCAGAGCTACCCGGATCGAGCGTCGCCCGCCCGCACTGAGTGCGACCATCTCGTACATGTTGAAGGCCTGGGCGGGCCACGCCGTCATCGACCCCAATCGCGTTGGCGCCTTCGGTTTCTCTGCAGGTGGCTTCACGGTTCTCGCGGCGGCGGGGGGAAGGCCCGACATGACGCGCTTTGCCGATCATTGCGCGCGGCATCCCGTCTTTTTCGTATGCACGCTCCTGAAGGCGCAACCCCGAACGCTGACGCGTGTCTGGCCGTCGATGACCGACCCGCGGATCAAGGCAATTGTCGTCGCTGCCCCCGCGATCGGTTTCACCTTCGATCGTGCTGGATTAAGGGGCGTGCGTATCCCCGTGCAGCTCTGGCGCGCGGACGACGACGGGATCCTCCCTGCGCCGTTCTACGCTGATGCGGTTCGTGCAGCGCTGCCGAAGACGCCGGAGTTCCATTCCATGCCGGGCGCAGGGCACTTTGACTTTCTGGCCCCATGCGCCGATCCGGCGACCATGCCCCAACTATGCGCCAGCGGGCCGGGCTTCGACCGAACTGCCTTTCATGCCGACTTCAATGCAGACGTCGTGCGGTTTTTCGTAGAAAAGTTGCGCCGTTGATCGTGACGGTTGTGCCTGATGGCACGCGATTGCAGGGCCATTCGGCCTGTTATGGCAATGCCGGATCAAGCCACGTTGAGGAACCGATCGGGAGCAGACGCTGATCCTTGGCGCGGACTATCAGGCGAGCTCAGGGACATCCTATTTCACGCGGCTGTCGAATTACGCGCGGATCGACGTCTTTAATCCGGTGTCACCGGCTGAGCCGCCGCTCGACCCTTATGGACCGCTCCCGGCCTATCCGGTTCAGGGAACCGTCGGCCAATGCGCACCGGTGCAGACACCCGCGCAGTGCGTCACCCAGGTCTATGGCGGGACCGTCACCAACCTCGAACAATATGGGCTCTACGGGCAGATGCGGTTGAGCCCGGTTCAAGGCGTGACATTGATCGGTGGCGGCCGCCTGACATGGTTCGATACCGACAGCCAGACGCTGCTCCCGACGCGGGGTCTGCGGACGGGGTATACGATCGAAAACCGGTTCACCCCGTATGCCGGGGTCGTGTGGGACCTGACCCGGCAGCTCAACCTGTACGCCAGCTACGCCGACAGCTTTACACCGCAAGCGCAACCCGTCGGACGGCAACGCGGCGACGGGGGCGGCATCGAGCCGATGATTGGCGCGCAATATGAGGCCGGCAGCAAGCTGTCGCTGATGAACAACCGGTTGTTGCTGTCCGCGGCAGCGTATCAGATCACCCAGAAGAACCGGCTGTTCAACGATCCGGTCGATACCACGCTCTATTATCAGCTCGGCAAGGCGCGGTCGCGCGGGATCGAAGTGGAGGCAAGCGGGGAGATCCTGCCGGGTTGGCGGATCAACGGTGGCTACAGCTACACCCGCACCAAATTGCTCGAGGACATCAACCCGGTGCTGGAGGGCAGTTCGCTCGTCCCGGTTATTCCCCGGCATATGGGCAAGGTCTTCACCAACTACGCGCCGACCAGTGGGCGGTTCGCCGGGGCAAGCATCGGTGGAGGACTGACGGTCTTCGGCGCAACCGCAGGCGGCACGCCGTCATCAGTCGCGGCGAACGGGACACGTACGGTATCGACGCTGGTCCGACAGGGCAGCTATGCCGTCCTGGACATCCGCGCTGGGTATAGCCTGACGCCACGGCTAGGGGTGTCGGTCAACCTTAGTAACGTCCTTGAACGCACCTACTATGCCCGCATCTTCTCGACCGCGCGGGGCAATTACTACGGCTCTCCGCGGACGGTGTTCGCGACCTTGCGGTACAAGATGTGATGAGCAGGACAGGGGGGCATTCCCACGCGCAGGCGCGCTGGGCGCAACGCGGTGATATTGCGCCGCGCGTTCTCGCCGCGGTGCCGTTCGGTTACGCTGCTTCTTTCGTCGCGCGTCCGGGACGACGTGCCCCTTCGGTAAGGTCTGTTGATACAGTAAGGCCTACGCTATGAGCTGCGCCACAGTCTTTATTTGCATATGTGGCTTCCTGTTCTTCGGCCTTGCTACGGAGGCTCATCATCGGCGTCGATGCAGCGGCGTGTTGTCGGCGCGACGGTGTACGGCCATGCGGGTCGCGGGCTGGAGTTCGCTTGTTGCGGCATTTCTGGCGGCGGTCGTCGGTGGTGGCTGGGACTTCGGTCCGGTGCGTTGGATGGGCGCAGTCATGCTCGGTGCCGGTGCCGCGTTTCTGTCGCTGAACTTTGCCCCTGCATGGATGAAACAGTCTTTCTTCGTCAGATGGTAAGTGCGCGAGCCAGGACATGGTGCATCTTCAAGAGGGTCAAAAACAATTGCGGTTCAGACCCGTCCGTCGCACGGGACGAACGTAGGGGTGTGGGTCATCGCCTCGTCATCGTCTGAGCCGTTTCCATCCAAGCCATATGCCGCTTATCGATGTCACCGTACCAACGATTGAGAACAGCCAGATCAGCCCATCCCAGGCCGGCCGATGCAACGTCAGCGTGTTCAGATCCCATTTGTGGAGGAGGTCGAATGCCCAACGGTACGCCCGCTGGCGCGCATCGACGGTCTTGAGTATTTGCCCGGTGGCAGGATCGACATAGCACCAGGTTTGCGCCGGATCAGCGAAACGTAGCCGCAATACTGGCAGCCGCGGCAGCTCCGCGACGGCATACCAATATGTATCGGGCGCCGTCAGGCGATCGACCGAGAGGAGCGGCGCGGAGCTCTCCATTTGGCGTGCGGCCGTCACGATGGCTGTCTCTGCAGCGCGGGACGGTGCGAGTGTTGCCGCACGCAACACTATTCTCCGCCCGTCATGATAGGACAACACGATGAGCGGGGTTCTGGCGTGGTCAGTCAGCTCTGCTTCAACCGCACCTGCGCCAGCGACGCGGAGCCGGTCGAATGCCATGCCCGGCATCTGATCGGAAGCCTGATAGATCCGCATCGCCGCCTCGTCCGGCTTCGTCCCGCGAAACAGATGGCCGGGATCGACCGACAGCCATCCGCTGAAGATCCAGGCGATCAGGAAGACACCACCCACCAGCCCGGCAACATGATGCCAAAGCATCCAGCCGTTGTAAGGCGTCATCCGTCCGCCTTTGAAGCGGCGTACGCCGATGCGGGTCCGCAGGATACCGATCCACATCCCCGCGACCGCCGCGGCGATGCAGGGGCCAGACACCCACAGCACGACCTGACGCCAAGCCGTTTGATCCTGTCGCAGCACCGTCGGGTAAAGCCAGTGTGGCACCGAACCAAGCCAGTTCCAGAACCGCTCGCGACGCGTGGTCACTTGAACGACGGTACCCGTAGTCGAGGACACATAGGCCTCCGTGCCGGACGCGTCGGCAAGCGCAACCTTCCAAAGGGGACGGTGCCGATCAAAACCGCCAGCGACCGTCCACTGATCGCGGGTCAGCCGTTCTACGTACTGCGTCGGTGCGTTTCCAAAACGACCGGCGATCCGACCGGCGTAAAGAGCGTCGACCGGTCGCAGGACAGTACCGCGACTGGCTGCGACCGTGGTGTGCATTCCGTTCCACCCGGTCACCCGCCAGACAGGCGTGCCGTCGCGCATTTCCAGCAACAGCCCCTGCGGTAGTCGTCCGCCATCTAGCGGGGGCGGCACGTTTACTGCTGCCCAGTCGATCGCCTCGCCCCCAGCCAGCGTCTCTGCTTGCGAGAGAGCAGGGTAGGGCACGTAGAGCATCACCAGCCCGGACAGGAACCACATGGTGAAGAGCAGGCAGCTGGCGATACCGATCCAGCGGTGAACGAGGTAGAGCCAGCGCCGGGCAGTCTTGCCAAGCGCTAGGCGCATCCGGGCGTTAAAAGCTGGCACGAAGCGACACGTCGACCGAGCGGGGACGACCAAGGACCCACTGCTGGTTGTTGTATGTGCTGATTGCATAGTCCCGGTCGAACAGGTTGTAGCCGTGGATATCGACCGCCAAGTGCGGCGTCACCGCGTAGGAGAGCATGGCATCGACCGTGATGTAGCTGGGGACGCGGAAGCTGTTGGCGTTGTCCGAATAGCGTCGTCCAACGTAGCGCAGCCCGGCGCGTGCCTGGAGCGCGTGCGTCGCGTTCCAGCGCAGCCAGAGATTGGCGAGCGTCTCGGGCACGTCCGGCGGGGTATTGCCGTTGAAGCTCGAACCGCCGGAGACGAAGTCGTCGAACGTCGCGTCGAGCACGCTGCCGTTTGCATCGATCCCGACACCGTAAGGCAGATCGAGCGACACCGCGGCCTCGATGCCCCTGGCCGATCGTTGGCCTACCTGCTCGACCGGGCTCGCCGGGGTGAGCTGCGCCAGCAAGCGCTTCTTGACGATGCGGTAGGTGGCGAGGGTGGCGGTGCCGCGACCGTCGAGAAACACTGCCTTGGCGCCGACCTCGACCTGGTCGCCGACCGCGTTGCTGAACTGCACCTGCCCGGTCGAATAGGTCGTCAGCGTCCCCAGCGGGTCCACGCCGGTGGCATATTGCGCATAGAGCGACACCGTCGGGATCGGCTGATAGACGCTACCGACCCGCCAGGTCACGTTACGCAGCCGCTTGTCGAGCGCGAACGTCTCAGTGCTTGCGCCGCCTGGATAGTCGATCGACCAGCGGCGGATCGTGTCACGCTCGTAGCGCACGCCACCGACGATCGAGACGTGCGTGCCGAGCTTCAGTCTGTCCTCGGCAAAGACCGCATATTCGGTGGTGCGTGTGCGATAACGCGGTGCGATGCCCTGTGTGTCGACGATCAGACCGGGATCGAACGCCACGGGATCAACCTCCGAAATCTGGGGATCGGACCCGAAATTGTGGGAGTAGGTGAGTTTGATGAGGTTGACGTCAAAGCCCACGACAAAGTCGTTGCGGACCCCATCGGCGACGTCCGTCCTGAGCGTCACGCTGCCCTGATCGCCCCACTGCGTCTGGTCGTGGACGATACCGGTCATGTCGGTGCGGAGGATGCTGCCGGGAGTGCTGGTGTTGCCGCTGCCGTTGGAACAGACGCCGTCTGCGGCGATCCAGCAATAGCTTTCGAGATTGAGCCACGACCGTTTGGAGGTCAGGCGATAGGCCTGGTTGCTGACGCTGACCGCATCGCTTGGCGTCCAGTCGACCTGCAGGCTGGTGCGGTTGTCGCGGTAGCGAATATAGCCGTCGCGCGTGTTGTAGTTTCGCTCCCGGATGCGGTCGTCGAGCCGTCCGTCGATCAGCGGCGTCCCGAAATAGCGCATCGGCCTCTGGTCGCCATAATCGTCTCGCGCGGTGACGACGAGCGTGTCGGTCGGTGCCCAGCGCAGCGTCCCCGACACGGCATGGCTGCGCGACTGGCCACGATCGACATAGCCGTCGGAGCGGCGGTAGCTGCCGTCGATGCGATAGGAGAGGCGCTTGGTGATCGCCCCCCCTGCGCCTGCCGCGACATGAAAGCTGTCTTGCGAGCCATAGCCGATCTCGCCTTCCATTTGCGTACGCTGCGTATCGGGTTTGCGCATCAGGACATTCACCGCGCCGCCAAGCGCGCCCTGGCCGTAGAGCACCGAGGCCGGACCACTCAGGATGTCGATCCGTTCGACCATCCACGGATCGGTCGGAAAGGTGATCGTGCCCGCAGCCGGGAACAGCCGTACGCCGTCGATCAGTTGGAGCACGGATCCCTGACCGCTAAAGCCCCGCGCGGCGAGCGCGGTGCCGCCATTGCCGGGATTGCCAGCGTTGCTGATGCCCGGTGCGCGGCTCGTCGCGTCGATCACCGACATGTCGCCCCGCGCGCGGATCGTGGCGCCATCGATGACCGAGATCGTCGCGGGGGTCTCGAGCGGCGTGAGGCGCAGGCGGCTGCCGGTCTGATTTGGCGTGGTTAGCGTGACTTGGGCATGCTGGCCGACAACCAGGATGTCCTCGGCGTCGGAAGCAGGCGCGGACTGGGCCGTGAGCGGTGCTGCGACAACAGGCGATAGCAAAGCGCCCGCGAACGCGAGGCGAGAAGACAGGAACGGCAATATGGTAACCCCCGGGCGTCGAGCGAACCCGGCAGGGACCTCCCGCGAACGGCCGACATCCGCGCCAGCCGGACGCCATCGCGACCGGCACGCATGCCCGTGCGGTCCCCACCGCACACGTCGTCGCTCGACGGAGTACCGTGCCGCGGCCACCCCCTGGGCCAGGCAAGAGCGACCAGACGCCGGCAGGTCTCCTGGCTCACGGGTCATCACACGATGCACGGCCTTCCCAGGCCTTGCGTGACATCACGACCGGCCCAGTGGCTGCTCCTTCCGAACAAGGAAGAAGCGAAATGCATCGCGCTCGCCGCTTACAGTTGCAGGGACAGCCTCGGCTTCAGGTGGCGAGCCACCCTCACCGCGTTCCCTTTTAAGCCCCTTTCGGGGCACCGACGCGATCATGCCGGCCTCTTCACTTGGAACAGGTCAGCGGAGACTGTGTATCCTGACGAAGACCATCCGGCAATCGCTCGAAGCGACTATTGCAAAGGTCCAGACGGAAGTAGGTGGTCCTCAACAAATGGTGGGAGTTGGGAACGGGCGCATGCATCACGCTGTCAAGGTCTGGGGCATTGCTGCATTACGGAGTGTCTGACCTGACAGCGCCTCAGGCTTGGTCGGCAAACCGAACACCGAAATCGAATGCTCTATTGTCAGCGTGTCACGGACTTACTCCGTCTGTGCGCGAATAGTCGCGTGCAGACGACGATATCCCAAATACAGGTATTCCTCGATTAGTCTGCTACCGGCCAAGGCGTAATTTCTAATAACATCCCGCCCGATACGTATCGTCGCAACTCATTACGAAATCACCGCGATGAACGGCATGGATATTGACACGGTCATCCGTGACACACGCGCGGTGGCGGAGCGTAAGCTGTCGCGTGGCTTCATTGCGCGTATGAAAACCATTTGTCCAAGGTGTGAGCGCCACGATCCGCGCTTGGCCTGTTGGCGGAAATTGAAACATCGAGGGCGCAGAGTCGCGTCGCAAGAGGGACGCTCGATTGGGCGCCCCATGCTCAACTTATGAGTGGTCCGTTTCTAAAGTTCTGAATCTCGTCACCATAGTGAAAACTGCTTTTCAAAATGGTGACCCCTACGGGAGACGTCATCCCGCGGAGTAATCCAATAAAAACAATAGCCTGGTAAAAGGCCTGATCAGGTATTTCGTAGCATTTGTAGCACCTGATTGTAGCGGGCGACAGGTCAATTTAAGCCGACCCATGTCCTTGGTCCATGCAATCGGCCCGGTGGCGGGTAACTTCATCGATCGCGCTTTGATGGGGGCGCTGTCGGGGTGAAGGGTGGAAAGCGGCCAGTCCGCTTTCGGGTCGCGACTACAGTAAGCTGACGTTCGTTCACTTTCCGACAAGGAGACAATGTGTCTGCAACGCGCACCGGTTCGTCACCGTCGATGACGTGAAGCGAATATGTCAGGAACTGGAGCCAATCGTGCTCCTCCAAGATGCTTAATGCCAAGGACAGCCCTGAGTGAACGCGATGGCCGCCATCGACGCATTCGAGATCAAAAGCTTGAACCTCGCCTCGATTAACGGGTCGTCTAGTACCGCTAAAGTCCGCGGGTCTGATGGTCACTGTGCAGCAAATCTTAACTGCTAGGCTGAAGGCGCTTTTCGGGAGGCGATCATCGAACCTTACGCCCGGTCCGACGCTCAACGCCGAACCGCGGGGCAAGATTGCCGGTTTTAATACCAAGCTCGACCTAGTATTTATCGATACAGGTCTTCTTGGTAGCAACGCGCGATACCATGTCCGCGATGTGCCTATTCGTATCCCCGCAGTCGCCCGCAATCATGCTCCGCCGGGCACGTCGATCGTTCGCGCAGAGCGAATGTCCCCCGCATTTGTGAAATATCATCTCGATGATGGCAGGGTATTGCATCGGTTCGTTCGGCCTGAGCCGCACGCCGATCCGCATGATCATCCCTGGTCGTTCGAGACCACCATTCTGTCCGGTGGATATATCGAAGAGGTCTTCACCTTCCAGCCGGACGGTGCGTGGCGAAGCGCATTCGTTGACCGGCACCCACACTCGCGCCACTGGATCGATGCGAGTCACATTCACCGGATCGTGGCATTGCCGCTGGGAGAAAGCTGGACGCTCGTTCGTGCCGGTCCGCACGAACGCAAGACCATGTTCTGGCGCTTCGGCGACACGGTGCAGCAGCGGGCCTGGAACGCCAGACGCTGGAGCCACTATCGGTAAGCGGTCTCCGATAGGGTCGTGCTCGACGGAACCAAACCTTCGTCGAGAATGGTTTTGGCCAGCGGAGCGAACGCGATACGCTCGGTAATGTGTTCCGAACAGGCAAGCAGCCCGTTGGGGCAATAGCGGTCATCGTCCCAGCCGGGATGATCCAGAATCGGGTAGAGGCAGACCCCCTCCACGGGTACGCCGAGCGATCGGGCGATCTTCACCTCGCGCAGGATCATCCGCAACCAGTCAGGGCGAGCGCTCCCCTCGATCCCGGTTTCGGCGATGAAGATCGGGCGGCCATAGCGGGCATAGGCATCCGCGAGAATTGCGTGGAGCGGGCGAGTGAGCGGATGATCGTACGGTAGCGGCGGGCCGCCATGGATCCACTGGTTGTTGTGGTAGAAGTTCACGCCGACGATATCGAGCAATGCGTCGCGGCCCCCGATCTGTGGCCAGGCCTTCCCCGCGATCATGTCCCATGCCTGATATTGCGCAAGGCGGTGGCCTTCGGCGGCGGGAGCGTCATGGGGGCGGCCCGGATCGGTAATGACGTTGATGACCGGGTCGGCGTGGACGAACCGCGCCGCCGGATCGACCACGAGGATCGCTTCCATCGCGGCGATCGAAGCGCGGGCGAGCTGCACCTTGAGCTCGTAGCCACGCCCGCGGGCAAACGGGTTGAGGTACGCCGCGTCCCCGCCGCCCCAGGCGAAGAACGAGATCTCGTTGACGGGGGCGTAAAAGCGGCGTTCGCCGGCGGCAGCGGGGCCGATATGTCGCGCCGCGGCGGCGGCGAAGGCGGCGAACCGCGTGACGAACGCCGGTGTCCAGATGTCGATGTCGTCGGGCCAGCCATAATGCAGCAGATCCCAGATGACCTCGGTTCCGGTCATCTTCGCAGCAGCAAGCTGGCGATCGAGGCTCGACCAGTCGTAGCGACCGGGTTCGCGTTCAATCAGATGCCAGCGCAAGCCGTCGCGGACGGTCAGGATGCCCAGCTTGGCGAGTTCCGCGTAGTCATGCTTGGCAAGCACGTCGTGGTGGCTTGCTGCGACCACGTCGACGCGCTTCCGGTCGTGCGCCCGTCGATGCGTCGAGCATTCGAAGCCGCCTTGCAGGAAACTCCGGAAGAGTCCTGCCGCACGGGGAAGGCGCGTACGGTCCCCCAGGAGCTCGGCGAACAGCGCTTCCCACCGCGGGACGACGGCGCCGACCGCATATTCCGCATCCACCTTCGTGCGCAGCGCGCGGCCGAGGCGGGACCTGAGCGACCGATCGTCGATCAACCGCTCGATCGCCGCGGCAACCGCCGACGGATCCTCGTGCGGAACGAACAGGCCGCTGACCTGATCGACGATCTGCTGCTCGGACCCGTTGTCGCGCGTCGCTACCACGGGCAGGCCGGCTGCACCGGCTTCGGCGATGACGTGCGGCATCCCTTCGCCGCGCGACAGCCATACGAAGACGTCGAGTGCCACAAGCAGGTCGGGCACGTCGTCCCGATCGCCGATGAAACTGAGCGCTCCATCCAGTCCGAGAGACGTCGCACGGCTGCGCAACGCGACTGCATAATCGGGGAGGAACGCGTCCGGCCCGCCGATTATGACGAAGCGTGCGGCAGGATGTCGCCGGTGCACCAGCGCCGCGGCGTCGATAAAGTCCTCGACTCGCTTCTTGGGATCGAGCCGACCGAGCCATCCGATCAACGGGGCGTCGTCCGCAATCCCAAGTGTCGCACGAACGGGCATTCGGCAAGCCGGATCGAAAGCGCGGGTGTCAACCATCGACGGGATCTCGAGCGCATGATGTTCGCGGCCCGGCATATGGCTGGCAGCGGCGTTGCGGATCGATGCACAAACACCGACGTAGCGGCTGGTAAAATGCTTCGGGCCGGCAAGTGCTTCGGATACGAGGCCGCCATGTTCAATCAGCGGCGGGCGGAGATGGATTCGTTCGAGCGCAGGATAGATATCCGCAACGTTCTGGCAGGAGACGACAATGTCGTAGCCGGGAATCTTGCTGGCGAGATACGCCACGGTCTCGTTGAAGCCGAGCGCGTACGGCGTTCGGTCGACGGGAACGCCGATCGCTTCCAGTTGCGCGTGCGTCTGCTCGGGCATCCCATGCTTGCGGAAGCAGGCGACGACTTCGATCCGGTAGCTCGCGGGATCGAGCGTCTGGGCGAGCAGCCGCACCTCCGTCTCTTCGCCGCCGACGACGAGCCAGGCAAAGACGAACAGGATGCGGATCGGGCGAGCGTCGGAAATCGGTAGAGGTTTCAATCGCCGACCTTGAACACAATCTGGAGGAATTCGGGACGTTCGCCGACCAGCCGTGCGATGAACGCGGGCGCATCGTCGTAAGGCACCACGTGCGTGATCAACTGCGCCCGGATCTCGGGACCGCGCGCAAGCAAGAGCTTGACCGTCTCGTTTGCGAGCCTGCGGCGGTCCCACTGGAACCTCAGGCCGCGGGGAACGCGGTTGATCTGAGCGCACCGCAGGTTGAGCCCGTTGTGATGGAACTCCTCACCGAGCCGCAACCGGTCCGCCCCACCCTGGTAGAACGCGAGGTCGATCACCGTGCCCTGCGGCCGCAACGCCTGCATCGCGGCGTGAAGGCTCGCGGCATCGGCACGGGTCTGGAAAACGACGTCGGCACCACGATCGTCGCCACCGTGGAGCCAGCGGGCCTTGGCATGCGCCCAGGCCTGATCCTCGGTCATCGCTGTGATGCCGAGGCATTCGGCGCGAAGGCGGCGGAAGGGGGAGGGGTCGGCGATCACGACCTCGCTGGCTCCGCTGCCTTGCGCGAACAGCGCAGTCAGCATGCCCACGATCCCGGCGCCGATCACCAGCACCGGACGGCCGCGGATGCCGTCGCCGAGGTTGACGACATTGGGGCCGAGCAGTTCGGCGTCGGCGTGCAATATGCCGTTGGCGGCGATCGGCCCCATCTGCCCGACATAGATGCCGAGGATGGGGTCCATCTCGGCGGGGAGTTTGGTCAGGATGTCGTTGAAAGGGTCCGCGGTGTGGCCGGTCTTGTGCCCGAACACGGTACCCACGATGTCGCCGTTTACAAAATCATGAACGCGGCTGTCACTGACGCGCGCGCATTCCATGTAGCCGAGGAACGGCACCGGATAGTGCGCGCTCGGTTCGCCGGGGACGAACACGCCGCGACCCGCATCCCAGCGCGAATGAAGGTACGGGTTGCTGTTCTTGACGAACGTGAGCTCGGTGCCTGCGGAAAAGCCGGTGTACAGCAGATCGAGCCTGACCTGCCCGTCCCCCGGGGGCGCTTCGTCATAGCCGAAGAAATAGGCTTGCCCAGGGCGCTCGACGCCAAGCGAACGGACGTGGCGCCACTCAGACATGCGCTGCCTCCCGCTCCAACACGTCGATTGCGCGGCCTTCGCTGGCGGAGCGCTCGATCGCCAGCGCAAGGCGGAGCGTTTCGAGCGCGGCGGGGTAGGGGCAACGAATGCGGTTCTCGCCCCCGCGGACCGCATCAATGAAGTCGCGGTCCTCCAGTGCGACGGGATCGCTCTGCGTTCCGCGCACCGGACGCCCGCGACCGATGTCGATCATGACGTCACGGTCGGTGAGTTCGATCGCGAGGCCCTCGCCGAACAGGTGGAGCCCGACGCGGTGGTTCCAGTTGAGCAGGCAAGTCGAGGCGAAATTTGCGATCGCACCGCTCGCGAAGGTCAGCATCGCCGTGCTCGTCGTCGCGACATCGAGGTCGGGGAAGGCTGCACGGTCGACGTGGCCCGACTGGCCATAGACGCGGACGACATCGCCGACGAGATAGCGCGCGAGATCAACAAGATGCGTCGTCTGCTCGAGCATCTGGCCGCCCGAGGCGTCCTTGCGCCACCACCAGCGCGGCGGTGGCGTGGAATCGAGCCAATAGCCCGACAGCAGGCGCGCCGGCGTGGCCGCCAGCAGTGCCTTCACCTCGTCGACCGTATCGAGATACCGCCAGTGATAGCCGACTGCGGTGACGAGGCCGAGCCGCTCGACCGACGCAGCGACATCCTCCGCGGTGCCCAGATCGAGCGCGACCGGTTTCTCGACGAAGAACGGAAGCCGGTGGTCGATCGCGAGGCGTTCCGGTTCGCCGTGAGCGAAGGGGGGCACGCAGATGTAGAGCGCATCAAGGTCGACCGAGGCGAGCATCGCGGCGGCGTCGTCGAACGCGCGCCCCCCGAACCGGGCGGCTGCCTCGGTCGCGCGCGCCATGTCGACATCGGCGACCGCGACGATCGCGACGTCGTCGAACTGTTCGAGTACGCCGAAATGCCGGTGTGCGATGCCGCCCGCGCCGATGAACCCGATCCGTGTACGCTCCACACCGTCTCCTTCTTTTGTTTCTGTCTGGTCTTGCACGCCGGCGTAGACCGCGCGTGTCTCGGCGATCATCCGGTCCGCCGAGAACTGCGCCTGCTGGCGTTCGATCGCCGCGGTCCCGATCGTCGCGAGCGTGTCGCGATCGGCAAGCATCGAGACAATCGCGTCGGCAAAGCTTGCCGGGTCGGCAGCGGTCAGGCGGCCGGTGACCCCGTCCTCGATCGCTTCGGCATTGCCCGGCGCAACGGTCGCCACGACGGGAAGACCGGCGGCCATCGCCTCGAGCGCGACCAGCGGCAAGCCCTCGAACGCGGAAGGGAGGACCAACAGATCCGCCAGCGTCATCAGGTCTGCGACGTCGCTGCGGTTGTCAAGCATCCGTACGCTGCCGGCAAGGCCCCTTGCGGATACACTGCGGGCAGTGGGGATCAGCAGGGGACCGTCACCCGCCAACAGCACGATCACATCCGGGTACACGGCGCGCACTGCCGGAAGCGCGTCGAGCAGCAGCGCATGGCCCTTCTGCTCGGCAAAACGCCCGACCATCAGGAGCACGGGGGCATCGCCGACGGCCCATTCGCCGCGCAGCACCGCCCGCGATCGGGAGGGCTGGTGCGGCATGACACCGTTGTGGATCGTGTCGATCAGAACCGGGTCCACGCCGGCGGCCCGGTGCGTGTCCCGGACGGCGTCCGAAACACAGATCAGCCGCGCGAGCATGGAAGCAGACTCCCGGTGTTCGTCGCGTTGTGCAAGATCGGTGAGGAGATAGGGAAGGTGTTCCGTCCGGATCACCGGCACGCCGACCGCGTGCGCCGCGCGAACCGCAGCGTGCCCTTCCCAGCCGATACCCGCATGGACATGGACGATGTCAGGCCGCGCCTGGCGCAACCAGCGCGCAAGGCCCGGATCATCGTCAAGCGCCTTGACGGCGAAGCCCGCGGCGGCGGCCCGCTCGAGCAGACCGCTACCGGGTCGAGCGGCAACGACGATATCGTCCGCGGGCAACCCCTCGGCAAGTGCCATCATGTGCGCGCCGACGCCGGACGGAGCGAGGCTGTCGGTCAGCAGACAGATGCGGGTCATTCGGCGGCCAGAACCGGAGCGGCAGGAGCAGCGACCTTGGCCGCCATCCGACGATAGGTCGCGAGCGCCTGACCAACGACCTGGTCCATGTTATAATACCGATACGTCGCCAGCCGTCCCACGAACGTCACCCCCGTTTCCGCATCGGCAAGCGCCTCGTAGCGTTTGAACAACGCCTGATTCTCCGGACGGGGGATGGGATAATAAGGGTCACCTTCCGCGCTGGGGAATTCATAGCTGATGCTGGTTTTCGCGTGGAGCTGACCGGTCAGGTGCTTGTATTCGGTGATCCGCGTCTGGGGCACGGTCTCGTCGGGATAGTTTACGACCGCAACCGGCTGGAACTGCGCGACGTCGTGTGTTTCGTGACGGAACTGCAGGCTGCGATACGGCAGCTTGCCAAAACGAAAGTCGAAATACTCGTCGATCGGTCCGGTGAAGACGATGTGGCCAACGTCTACGCGCTCGATAACGTCGCGATACTCGACGCCCAGGTCGAGCGTGATCCCGGGATGATCGAGCATCGCCTCGAACATCCGGGTGTAGCCGTTGGCGGGCATCGCCTGGAAGGTGTCCGTGAAATAGCGGTCGTCGGTCGAGGTGCGCGTCGGCACGCGCGCGGTGACGGTGCGGTCTAGCTCCGACGGATCGAGACCCCATTGCTTGCGCGTATAGCCCTGGAAGAACGTCTCGTAGAGATCGCGCCCGACCGCAGCGACGACGACGTCCTCGGAGGTGCGGATCTCGCCGACCGGTTCGGCCCGGCTGGCAAGGAAAGCAGCCGCCGCCGCGTCGTCCTCGAGCGACAGGCCGTACAGCGCGTTGAGCGTCGTGCGGTTGATCGGCATCGGCACCAGCTTGTCATCGACGCTCGCCAGAACACGATGTTCGTACGGCCGCCATGCGGTGAAGCGCGAGAGATAGTCGAACACGTCGGCGGAATTGGTGTGGAAGATATGCGGTCCGTACCGGTGGATCAGCACGCCGGCCTCGTCATGCTCGTCAAAGGCGTTGCCGCCGATATGCGGGCGGCGGTCGACGACCAAGACGCGCTGGCCACTGTCCGCAGCAAGCCGCTCGGCCAGGACCGCACCGGCAAAGCCCGCACCGACGACCAATGTGTCGTAGCGCTCGCGCTTTACGGAGGGTTCGTAGGATCGCCTGGTGCGCAGGACGTGGTCGATTTCGTTTGCCATTGCGGTTTGGGTCCGGTCCCAGGATTGCGTTGCGATCAGGCGATCGGCTTCGTCGCGCCACGCGCCTTCGGGTGGTAGTGTCAGAGCGTCGGCACATGCGTTTACGAAAGCCTTGGCGTCAGCCGCGATCGTTACAGCCGCGATGTCACCGTAATGTCGCACGACGTCGACGATCGGTGTGGAGACGACCGGCAGCCCGCCGGCGAGATATTCGGGTGTCTTGGTCGGGCTGATGAACCGCGTCGCGGCGTTGATCGCGAACGGCATCAACGCGACGTCCCACCCCGCCAGATATGCGGGAAGCTCGCCATAATGGCGCGAACCCAGCCAGTTGATGTTCGGACGGCGGGGCAGATGCGCGGGATCGATCTTCACGACCGGGCCAATCATCACGAACGACCAGTCGGGGCGGGCGTCGGCGACCGCATCGAGAAGCGCCAGGTCGATGCGTTCGTCGATCACGCCGAAGAAACCGAGCTTCGGGCCACCGATGCCTCGCTGGTCTTCGGGTTCGACAGCGCCCGTACGGGCTTGCGCAAAATGCGCGACATCGACTGCCGAGGGGAATGCGTGGACGTCGCGGTGCCGTTCGCGCTTGGCCTCGTACAGACTGTGACCACCGGTAAAGACGAGATCAGCCAGAGCAAGCAACCGCGCTTCGCGCTCCAGCAGGGCAGGGTCCGCAAAGCGGAACGCGGACAGTTCGTCCATGCAGTCATAGACGACCGCCGCAGCGTCGAGATGCTCGGCGAACGGCACCATCATCGGCGTGTAGAACCAGAGCAGCGGCTTCGCGCGAACGCTCGTCGCGACGAACATGTCGAGCAACTCGCGCAACCCTGCCTCGACCTGGTCTGGGTTCCACCAGTGCGGCAAGCGCGGACGAAGCGTGACGATGCGGTCCGCCGGGAACGGATGATGTTCAAGATACGGCAGCGGGTGATCGCACGGGATGTGCTCTTCCCAGAAGAACACCGCTTGGTTCTGCGCGAACCGCTTCATCAAATGCTGCGGCCGCTGGGTCACGAAATCCCAGCGAAGATGCGAAAAGCAGATCAGCGGCGGGTCGGACTCGATTGCGTTCGAAAGGCCGTAATCCTGTCCGCTACCGTGCACGCACTTCTACTCCGTGAACCCGCGGTAATCCGCCTTGTTAACCGAACTTATGCTGTCTCCAACAACCTCGCCATGCAATTGTCATTGCTTTGAATCATGTATCTGCTCGATTATCGGGCGAAGGCGCGCAACGCTGTGCGGCCATGTCCATCGTTCCAACACGGTCTCGCGCGGACTGTAGTGCGAAGCGTTCTGGCGCATGTCCAGGATCGCCGCGGCAAACTCGTCGGCCGATGCGGTTCGCCCCGTCTCCGGCAAGATGAACTGCAAACCACAGCGCAGTTCGGTATTTGCCAATACGGGCAAACCGGCGAGCATATATTCGGTCAGGATTGCCGGAGCGCCGTCATCGACACCGCAAACCACGCCGAACCTTGCGCGGTTCATCAGCCGATTGACTTCGTCGACAGACACCCCGGGTGGCCCAACGAACTCGATCGACAGATTTTGCTCATGCGCCCGTCGGCGCAGCATATCGCCATCTTCGCCATAGCCGAAGACACAGAGCGCCCGCACGTCGCGTGGCAATGTCGCCAGTGCGTCGAACAGGATGTCGTGGCGCTTATAGGGCTGTGCCGCCGCAACGTAGATCAGGTCCATATCCTTGTTGGTCCCGAGCGGGCGGAACTGGTCGACCGCGGCGAATTCAGGCCCGATCGGCAGGATCGCGGTCCGCATGCCGGGATGCTCCGTTTCTACCGCGTCGGACTGCCACTGAGCGCCGGTCAGAACGAGATCGAAGCAGGCGCTGACCTCGTGCGGTACGCGCAATGCGGGCGCATCGATCGAATTGTAGATGATGACGCTATGGGCGCAGAGCGCGAGAAGCTCGCGCGAAACACCGAGCCCGAGCACGACGAGGATATGCGGTGCGCCGAAGGTCCGCACAAAGTCTGCCATCTCGGCAGATGCCAAAGGCGGGGTTTCGCTGTCTGGACGGAAGGCGCGCCTTGCCAGTTCCGGGCTCTCACGGCGGAAGGGTGGTTCGCCCGCACCACGGTAATGGTGCCAAATCTCGGCCTGCTCGACGATCCCGGCTGCGATCAGTGCCAACGGCAACCGCTCCAGATACCCGCCAGCGACTTCGACTTCGCGGGTTTTGCCGGTATCACCGATCCAAGGAAAGCTATGGGGGTCGTTCGCATGCGCAGGCGTTGAGGGCATACGCTTGGCGGGGAAGGGGCCGTCAACACCTTCGACGAAGTCGCTGATCACCACAACGGACCGCCGCACCGTCAACTGCGCTGCCATCACCACTCTCCCTGCTTTGAGCCGAGGATACCACTCGCCACGCGGGCCCAACGCAGCGGCCGAGGAAAAGCCCTGTTTGCCGGCGTGTTTATTGTGCGGCAGCGGCGTTGCCGGGCTGTGGACAGTCCCGCCTCGTTGACCCGCTGACCAGGTTTTCCAAACTCGTCGGCAGATCAGGCTGCAGGACAACAGCGCGCACTGTACAGTGCCGCCATCTGAACTATTCCCGGCTTTCCGTGGAACTCACACGCCGTTCGAGCGGTGTTAGACATGCAATACGGGAGTCGATCATGGACGTAGCGACCACAACTCTGGCCGAGCGCATCGCGCGCGCCTTGGCGGGATCAGACCATAGTGCCAACGCCAACGGAACCGAGCAGTCGGCATCGAACAGTGTGGACGAGACGTGGCGCGGTTATCTTGAACAGGCCAACGCTATTCTTCGCACCATCCGCGAACCGTCCAGCGCGATGTCGGCCACGGGTGATGTCCGGGTCTGGTCTGCCATGATCGAACAGGCAATCGCTGAAGGTGATGCGCTTTGACTGCGCTGTCGGACAAGGACGGCGCGACCCTGAAAAGTTTGCAGGGGGTGTCGGCGCTGGCTCCCGCATTGAACCGGACGGAACGCAGACGGTTGGCGGCAGAAGCCCGGCGATCGGCGGAGCCCGCTCCGTCCTGCAGCTGCTGTCGGTAGCGTGACTGCCGCGGAACGGGGAGGGGCCCCCAAAGCGTAGAACTTCCTCGACGCCTCGCATATCTCGGTCTGTTCGCGATAGTCCCCCCGACAACCGGGGGGGCATGTACTGCTGTTACGGGTTTCCGGGCGACCGGGTGCCAAAGTCGCCCGTTATTCGGGATCGGCACCACCTGGCGTGGCGACATCGAAATCTTCCCCCGGGTTTCCTCCGGCCGCACCAGCGCCGCTCCCCCGCACGACGCCATCCGCGGACGCATTCCGGCGCTCCTGTTCGGCCCGCCACTCCGCCTGACCGACGCTGTCATACTCCTGTCCGGAATACCCATCGCCCGTGCCGATCTCGCCCAGTCGTTCATCGATCGGTGTAGCAAAGGACGGCCGCACGCCGTTGTCGGGACCAATGTCCGTGTCTGTCGACGTCTTCGAAGCGGCAGGAGGATTAGCGCGGTTGGTGGACATTTCGTGCTCCTATAGGTGCAGATTGAACGTTCCATCACGGCACTTGTTCAACAGGAGTGCGGCGCGGAACTCATCTTCCTTGCGGAAGGTTCGCACATCATGCTGAAGCCGCAACATTTGAGGGACGGGTTGCCGTGGGGTTCATCTTGCAAACCGTCGGCGAACCTGCCGGACGACTTCTTCGCGCGCAATGCGCCGACTGTCGCTGCGGCGCTCATCGGTACCTGTCTGCTGGTACATGGTATTGGCGGGATCATCGTTGAGACGGAAGCGTACGACGCGACAGATCCGGCGTCGCACAGCTATCGCGGGCCGACGCCCCGGAACGCACCGATGTTCGGTCCGCCGGGCCGGGCATATGTCTATCGGATCTATGGGCTGCATTGGTGCCTGAACTTCGTATGTTCGGATGGCCCGCCGGGGAGTGCGGTGCTCATTCGCGCAATCCAACCGACGACCGGGATCGAGGAAATGATGGCTCGCCGACAGATGCACAGCCTGCCTTCGCTATGCAGCGGCCCGGGAAAGTTGGCTCAGGCGTTGGCGGTTGATGCAACCTTCAACGGGGCCGACCTGGCAGCGCCGCCGTTTGCACTTTTCGGCGGCACTGCGGTGGTTGCGGTCGCGACCGGCCCCCGTATTGGAATACGGCATGGCAGCGAAACGCCGTGGCGCTTTGGCATGGCGGGTTCCGCATTTCTCAGCCGTCCGATGCCCTAGGCATAGCGGATTGGGCGTGCGCGGTCGGGCACTCGGATTTTCACGATCGAAGATCAACGCGTTAGTCCGAAGGCACTTTTGGGAATGTGCGTGATCCGGCAGGCGAGATCCGCCTCGCCCGACGCTACGATATATTGCTCCTCATGTTCGGCGATGCCGGTCGAGAATACGACGTCCCGCAGATACATCTGGTGCTCGATCGCGCGCGTCAGGTCGACATTCGGCTCGAGGATCGCGACCTCGTCTGTCGCAATGACCTGGGACGGATCATCGCGATCGAGGATCGACCAGTATGTGCGGTAGATGCCGACGATCTCCTGCGGTTCGACCGCATGCCATAGCGTCAGCCAGCCGCGTTCTGTCAGGATCGGTGGTGTGCCTGCACCGATCCGCGCGGTCGCGACGGTTTCGTTGCGTGTGCGGATCCCGGGGTGGCGGTGAGGCTTCCAGTGCAGGCCATCGGGTGATGTCGCGAGGTTGATCGATGGTCCCGCGCGCCATTCGCTGCCCGGCGGATAAGCGAAATACAGATCGCCGAGTGGCCGCGTCTGCGCCCAATATTGCCCGTCGATCAGCCCCTCGAACAGCAGCATGTCCTTGTTCTGATGATCTAGAATGATGTCGGCGAAATCCCAGTCGATCCCGTTGTCGGATGTGTAAAGCGTGGTCGAATGGCGTTCGGGGCTGACCGAACAGGTGGTCATCAGGTACCGGCCATCGACCCGGCTGATCCTGGGATCCTCGATCCCATAGCATTGGAAGCTGTACGCGGGGACGATCGCCTTGTCGTAATGGATGGCTATACGTTGCGTGCCATCGGGCGTCAGTTCGACGGGAAGGAGCCAGGACAGCGAGGTCAGTGCCATGATCTTCCAGCCACCGCTGCGCAGGGTGAACTTGCGCGGATCTGCGGTATCGGTGCGGTCGACCGGCCACGCATCAAGCACGAACCGACCGGCACCATCCTCGTCTGTCCATCGGATCGAGCGAATTTCATTGTCGCGAATGGGGGTACGCAGCGCTTCCGCAACGCGGACCATCATCAACAGATTGCCGTTCGGCAAGCGAGTCAGCCCCGGGTTGAATGCGCCAAGGACATAGGTTTCCTCCGCCAATTGCCCCGCGAGTGGTGATCGGGTCAGGTCGATGTCATCGGGTACCAGGATCAGCGTATCGACCGGATAGTTCACGCGGCATCCTCTTTCCAACGGATGGTGACGCCCCCGGAGGCGGGGACATGGAAGTCGATCCGATCGGCGGACGTGTGATGCGCACGGACGCGGTCCCCCGTCGCGGTTTCAACGACGAAACCGGGTAGCTCGCGGCGACCTGTCCGGATCAGGCTGACGCTGGCAAGACAGCCGTCGCCGCCGTCGAGCCGGAAGCTGACCGATGTCGCTGCGTTGCGCTCCATCGTCATTACGAAATGGTCGCAGAACATCCGGAACGGTGCGCCGTCGATGTCGTGGCAGGTGCGGCTTGCGAACACCATCGCAGCCCCCGCGCCGTATATCTCCTGCCCGACCTGACCCGCCGGCTGGCCGTCATGGTACATATCCTCGAGCGGGAAGGACCGCTTGCGATCGATGTGGCCATTACGCTGCTCGTCGGCGAGCAATGCCTCGGGCAAGGCATCGGGATAATAAAACCACGCCCGGTATAGCGCGTATTTGCAATATTCGCTGATCAGCATCCGGGCGGCAGGATCGAGGTCGGGCCCGCTATCCTTCAAATAACGTTCGAACGCGGCGAAGCTGTCGAAGCATTCGTAGATCGCCATGTACGGGCCGTCGTGCAGGCAGGTGACGCCGAGGAAATTGCTGTATTGCGCGGCGCCCTTGATCCGGGATTCCCAGATGGCACAATTATGGAAGAAAGAAGCGAGGTAGACGTAGCTCTGCCGCAGGTAATAGCCTTCGTTCGTCACACGCCACAGCCGCATGCAGGCGGCGGCACCCCAGGCGGTCAGGTTCGCCTGATAATTGAGCTCGAACCGCATACCGCGAGCCGCGTCGATCGCGTTGCGCGCCTCATCGAGATATCGTTTGTCGTCTGTCAGCTGGAACGCCTGCAGCATGACATAGGCGTAGAGTCCGCCGACATCGGTCTGGCCCAGTCCATCGTCGTTGCGCGCTTCGACGATCACCGAAAAGTCGGTGACCTTGAACTGGATCGGCCAGGCATAATCGAAATGCTTCGCTGCGCGGATGGCAAAGTCGAGGGAGCCAATGAATAGCCGCCTAGCCTTGGCATCGCCGTCCACCGCGAGATGACCAAGATTGAGCAGTGGGTGATAGAGATACCAGCTGTCGACGGCGGTCTTGTCCTTGTCCTTGCCGACGTTGGGCAGATACCGCCGCATCGTCTTGAGTTTGGTGTCGTGGAATTTCCCGAGCCCGGCCTCAATCTCGTCAGCGAGCGGAACGGGTTTGCCCGCCCAGTCGGCATAATTACGGATCGCCGACAACAGCGACATCTGCACCATGATGTCAGGATATTCGGTCGCAGTGTAGGGGTGGAAATAACGATGGCCATAGTGGCTGATCGTGGCTTCGGGTGCGGTGTCGAGGTCGCGGATCGTCGTTTCCGAGCGTGTGACCCAGTCGCGATATTCGGTTCTTGGCAGATCGAGCAAGCGATAGGCGGCGCCCTGCATCTGCAGGAAGCGCAGCCCGGAATCCTGTTCGTCGCGCGCAGCGGCGTCGTGGAAGACGATGATCGCGTCGGACATCGTCACTTCCTGGTCCGCGGGCAACGGATCGACCGCCGGCGTGCCGGTCTGCGCCGGGGTAGGGGGGAGATAGCCGAGTTCGGGCCACACGCCGCCAACGGCGGTGTCGGGCGTCGTCTTCGTCGCGACGAAATAGTCGTTCATCGCGGTCAGGTTCTGGAAGTACAGCACGCTGCCAAACGCCGGTTCGTCGAGATGGAAGAAGATCAGCCCCGAATTGAGCCCACGTTGCGCCGCCGCGACCTCGCCCACCGCCACGAGCGGGTCATCACCCAGGCCTAGCGGATAGACATCGCGCGGCTGGAAGGCGATCAGCAGGGGGGCCGCGGGCACCAGTTTCGATGTGAAGCGCAGGGTAGGGAGCGTCGTTTCGTGTGTCGCGATCTGGAGCGAATGGTGCCCCTGCGCGCTGTCCATCGTGACCGTCAGGCTGGTGCCGGCGCGGTCGACCCGAGTCTTGATCCCGGTCGCACCGCCGGGCGTATGCGCTGCCCGGAAAGCGACGCCGCCCAGGCCATCGCGTCGGACGATGACCCAGATCGCGTCGCGCCCCGCCATCACGCGCACGTCGCGCCCGGCCAGAACGAGCGTGCCCAACGCCTGCATCGACTGCGCGTCGAGTTCGGCCTTGAGCGTCAGTACCGATGCGCTGACCCCTGGCAATTCTGCGGGGCGCGTCTTGACGTTCATTGGATAGCTTCCCCTTATCCCAATCAGTGGCTGGCGGTTTCGCCGGCCGCGCGGCGTGCGACATATTGCAGCGTGAGGGCGGCGGTGTTGGAGTCGAGCCACGCAGCCATCGCCTGCTCCTCGGTGAGCGAAGTCCGAAGCAACGGCACCGCGCTCGTGAAGCTGCCAGCTTCGGCAAGCGCGATCAGCGAGGTGTAGCTGGCAGCCTCGAAATTCTCGAAGGCGAAATTGGCGAAGCTGTTCTTGAGGATCTCGTCGGGCGCGAAGACATGCGCGATCGCGGCAAGATTTCCCGACACGGTCAGCGCCGCGTCCTTCAACCAGGACTGGCTTTCACCCAACCCATCGAGGATCTCCTCGACGCGGACGATTTGCTGTTGGGTTTCGACCCGGTGCTTGTGCAGCATGTCGGCAACCTCGGCGTAATGCGTCAAATGGTCGAGCTGCCGGTCGATCAGGGCAAGCGCCTGATGTTCGACGCCGTGGACGTTCTTCAACCCGGTGACGAAAACGGAGCGTAAAACGTCGTCAGGATGCGTGGTCATGGATATCCTCCTCAAGTGATAGAATGGCGGGTAAGGGCTTCGAATTCGGTGAGGTCGTGCGCACAGAAGATGCGCACGCGATCGCCGTGATCGCTTGACAGCGCCCGCACGCGACGTTGGTTCGCCATCCGCGCATCGGCATCGACCTGCATCAGCCGCTGATATCCGCGCAGCCCGGGCGGGCAGGTGCGGCGTTCGCCGTCGATCTCGGCGTGGTGAAAATAGGCGTCGCCGGCGTAGAACAACCAGCGGCCGTCATCTTCCCGGATCGCGATCCCCGCATGGCCCCATGTGTGACCCGCGAGTGGGACGAGCAGGATTTCCGGCGGCAGGCCTTCGAGGTCGCGGACTGCATCGAAGCCAAACCAGCGTTCGCCCCCGCCCAAGGGATAGAGCGACCAGTTCATCGCCTCGTCCCATTGCTGCGGGCGATAGCGTTTGCGGGAGACGAAGGCACCGCCGCGACGCTGATCGGCGACCTCCTTTTCGCGCGCCGTGACGTGGATCCGCGCGTTGGGAAAATCCTCGATCCCGCCGGCGTGATCGAAATCGAGATGCGTCACAACAATGTGCCGGACGTCGGCCGGCTCGAAGCCGAGGCGGCGCACCTGCACTACCGCCGTCTCGTCAGGCCGGAGTTGCGGTCGGTTGAGCGCCCGGAAGAAGTTGGACAGCCGTTCGCCCGGGCGGGTCACGTCTTGGGTGCCATAGCCCGTATCGATCAAAACAAGGCCGGCATCCGTTTCGATCAACAGACAGTGGCACACCAAATGCGCCGATAGACCGCGGCTGTAGCCGTCGAACAGACGCCCACCGATCGGACAGCACGTTCCACAGTTCAGATGATGGATCCTGATCAATGTTAACCCCTTGCGTAGGTCGCCATAAATGCCTGACTAACGAATACGCGTTTGCCAGGGGTCGTGGGCTTGCAGGCTCAGTAGGCAGCTTGCGAAACCGCGACGCCAAGGTTGCAAACAGGCGTCATCCACAATCGTTTCCCCCGACTAATATGGATCAGTAAGATCGTTTCCTATGACCGATGTAGAACAGAACCCTGACTTGCGAATGCATTAACCAAGATCAACTGCCCTGGTTTTCTGCGGATCAACCCGAGGCAAAGCGCGTTTCGGCCTTATTGTCTCTTGGCGATATTCATCATAGCGGAGCCGAACATGTATTACCATGACAAGAAGCTGCAGTACCCGGTCCAGGTCACCAACCCCGACCCTGCATTTGCGCGAATGCTTCAGCAGGCGATCGGCGGCGTCGAAGGTGAGATCCGTGTCTGTATGCAGTATTTCTTCCAGGCCTGGGGTAACCGTGCGCCGACCACGAAATACCGTGACATGCTGTTGCACACCGCAACCGAGGAAATCGGTCATATCGAGATGCTGGCGACGGCCGTTGCGTTGAACCTCGAGAAGGCGCCGACGCATCTGCAGGAAGAAGGCGTCAAGGATAGCATCGTCGGCGCGGTGATGGGCGGCGAGAACCCCCGTCAGAGCATCGAGGGGATCATTCACAAGAATCTACTGTCGGGCGGCATGGCCGCCATGCCGATGGATTCGGATGGCGTGCCGTTCAACATGAGCCACATTTACGCGAGTGGGAACGTCGCAGCGGACATGTATTGCAACGTCGCGGCCGAAAGCACGGGCCGTGTTCTCGCGGTGCGGCTGTTCAATGCGGCGCATGACGAGGGCATGAAGAAGATGCTCCATTACATGATTGCGCGCGACACGATGCATCAGCAACAGTGGCTCGCCGTCATCGAGGAGCTGGGGGCCGAAGCGATGAACCTTCCGATCCCCAACAGCTTCCCGCAGGATATGGAAGACCAGCAGAACAACTATAATTTCTACGCGACGTCGGTGGACGGGACGTTCCCGGAAGGCCGCTGGACGTCAGGCCCGTCAATGGACGGCAAGGGCGAGTTCACGGTGTTCCGGAACGAACCGCTTGGCGACGAGCCGGTGATGGGGCCGGCGCGTCCCGACAGCGGTGCGCAGAACCAGCAAATCGGCTGAGGGTGACGCTGCGGAGCGCGCAGTCGCTCGCTCCGCAGCGATCGTGGTCCTGCAAGAGTATTTGGAGACGTAGCGTGGCCTTGGATAGCATTATTAGCGCGGCCAAATCCGCGTTGCAGGATGCGCTCTCTACATCCGCCGATCCGGTTTCGGACCGCAACGCGGTGTTGCAAGATCTGCATCTGGCCGAGAAGGCGTGGGCGACGGACGGAGTTCGGTCGGGTCCCTGGTTCGTCCGGGACGGTGACCATGTCGCGTTTACGCCCACAACCCGTAATGGGGCGCCCCTCACCATCGACGGACAGACGACGAACTTCATTCCGAGGGACCGCTTCGCCGATTACCTGGTAAACATGCGGGTTGCGATCGAAGCCGGCGAATTCGATCGCGAGATCGCAGGCGCACTGCATGGCGCGGCTGGCGCCGGAGGGACTGCCGAAGTCGCGATCCCCGTAGCGCGACAGGGCAGTCCGCAAGACATTCGGCAAGCGCAGCAGGATGCGGCTCTCGCGCGCGAGGGTCGCAATCCGGACGGATCATTGTCGTCGGTCGTGGGCAGCGGTTCGTAGCGACTGGAACGAATAGCCGGACCCCACCACGGCCAACCCGCAGTTTAAAGTCAAACAGGAGTGAACCCATGAGGATCAGACATATCAGCATGTTGCTTGCAGCGACGATCGGCACGGCAGCATTTGCCCAGACGCCACCCCCGCCACCACCACCCGAAGCGAAAACAGCCGCGATGCCGTATGTCATGGCCGCCGGAATGAGTGACCTGTACGAGATCAACTCCAGTCAGGTCGCGCTGCAGAAGTCGCAGACGCCGGCGATCCGCAAGTTCGCTACAATGATGATTAAACATCACCAGAAGACGACTGCGGCGACCATCAAGGCGGCCGCCAAGGCGGGGCTGACGCCGACGCCGCCTGCGCTGGATGCCGGTACGACCGCGTCGATCAACGAACTGCAGACCGCATCCGCAGCCGATTTCGATCGCTTGTACATTGGGCAGCAAATCCCGGCGCACCAGGCTGCACTGGATCTCAACCAGAGCTACTCAGCCGGTGGAGACCAGGCACCCTTGCGTATGTCGGCCAAGGCTGCGGTGCCCATCGTGAAGCAGCATCTGGATGTTGCGATGAAAATGCAGGCAGGCAAGCCGATGGGGAGCATGTCGGGCATGTAAGCGGTAGCGCAGCACCGAGATTAGCGCTGCGTCTCGCGCAAATGTCCTGAAAACAGGACGCCATCGTATCGGGCCAGCCGACGTAAACTCGTGACGGCTGGCCCGATTTTATTTTCAACTTATGCCGATCCGGCGCGTGCGGTATGATGCGGTCGAAACCGGCAGTGCGCCGTGCGCCGCGCGCCACAAGATCCGTCGTCATTGCGGAAGCAGGCGGGGGAACTCGGCAGGGACTTCCCGCGCGAGAAATCCGATGGGGCCGCGGGTGGTCGCAACACGGCGTCCGCTCTGGCCGTGCAACCATACGCCCCAACCGGCCGCGATGATGGGTGCCGCGCCGCGGGACAGCAGGCCACCGATTGCCCCGGCCAGGACATCCCCCGAACCGCCGGTTGCGAGGCCGGTGCCGCCGCCGCCATAATGCAGCACCGTTCCGTCGGGAGCCGCGACCACGGTATCGCTGCCTTTCAGAACCACGACAGCCCCGTATTGCACGGCCACATCGCGCGCGACCTTGTCGGGAGACTGCGCGACCACATCTTCCTCGAGACCCGTCAACATGGCCATTTCGCCGTGATGCGGCGTGAAGACCATTCGACCGTCGAACGCCGCCAGCGCTTCGCGCAGACCTCGTGCGGACCCTATGGCCAGCGCATCTACGACCAGCGTTACCTTGTCGCAGGGTTGTGTCAGGATCAGGCGCAAGAGCGCTTCGGCAGCGTCGGTGGATCCGATGCCGGGACCGACGACCAGCGTATCGCAACTGTTCAGCGACTTCTCGAGTAGAGGACCGGCGGCGTCGCCTATCTCTCCGTCGTCGTCCTGCGGCAGCGCGAGAACGCCGGCCTCCGGAACAAGCAGGCCGAGTCCGATCGCCGCAGATGCGATCGTCGCCATCTGGAGCTTGCCCGCACCAACGCGCAGCGCAGCCTCGCCAGTGAGACGAAGCGCGCCCGGAACCATCGCGGAGCCACCGATTGCCAGCACGCGTCCGCGGCTGTTCTTGGTCGTGCCGCTGCCGTGCACGGGGGGCGGGTTAGTCGCAATCCAGTTGCTGTCGAGCGGAATGGTATCGGTCATCCTCGTACTCCGGTGGTATGGTCCGGCTCGGTAGTGACCGGAGCAGACCCTTCCTGGTCGATGAGATCGTTGTAGCGAACGAGCTCGAGCGCTCCACCCTGCGGACCTTTGGGATCAAAGCGGTATTCGGTGACCGAACAGTTCGCGACATCGCCTTCGCGGTCGATGGCAAGGATCTCGTCCTCGCTCAGGTTCTCGATGACATAGCGCAGACACAGCACGACGACCTGATGCGCGACGATCATCACGCGACGTCCGGCATAGTGCAACGCGATGGTGTCCATCAGCGATCGCAGGCGGAAGATGACATCGCACCAGCTTTCCCCGCCAGGCGGGCGATGATAGAATTTGCCAAGGATACGCCGGAACTCAGCCTGGTCCGGGTATACCGACGCAACACCACTGGTCGTCAGGCCGTCGAGGATGCCGAACTCCTTTTCGCGCAGACGTTCGTCGATACCGACCGGTTCATCGCCGGTTGCGCCCCCGTGCTCATAAAAAAGGCTCAGCGTCTGGCGCGCGCGGACATAGGGGGAGACCAGCAGAATGTCGGGGCGGTCGTCCGGGGCCGCGCTCGCGAACCACGCCCCAAGCGCGCGGGCTTGGTGCTCGCCGAGCGGGGACAGCGGGATATCGACATCGCGACCCGAGAGCTCAATGCGTTCGGCTCCAGTGGCATGGGCTGCGTCCCGCGCCACGTTTCCCGCACTCTCTCCGTGACGGACAATCCAGAGACGAGCCGGCCAACGTGCAAGGGTCATAAGGTACTGATCCAAAGTGGTGCTGTGTTGTAGCTAACGCTGTTCGGCCGAAATTGGCTGCATGCTGCTGGGGTATTGCTGCCTAGACGCGGGGGCTTGCACGCAATTTCCGGCATCACGATCAACATCGTTTAACTTGGGCCGATCGATACCGAAGCCAACCCCGAAGACGGTCCGATGAAAAATCTGATGCATAACTTTATAACGATTAAGCGCCACGGACGGCTTGAGGAAGTCGCGGGCATGGTCGCCTGGCTGGCCGGGCCGAAGGCGGGCTTCGTAACCGGTGCAATGCATACGATCGACGGCACTTTCGGCGCCTGAATGCAACGGCGCAAATGGCCCGGCTGAGGTTGGTCGGACCATCGCTCTCGTTGCGGCCGCTAACGGGAGTAGTCATGCGTCAGCATCACCATTTGCCGATAGACGCCAAATAACGAAGGTCCGGTTTCGGGACACAGCTAAGACCGCTTGGATGGCCGTGACTGGTCAAACTGACCCGGTCAGACTTCGGTCCGCTCGGACAGTTCCAAAGCGTCTTCCACATCAACGCCTAGATAGCGGACGGTGCTCTCGATCTTGGCATGACCGAGCAGGCTTGGCACTGCGCGAAGGTTGCCCGTCGCCTTGTGGATGATCGACGCCTTGGTGCGTCGAAGGGAGTGGGTACCGTAATCCTCAGCTCCAAGGGTTTCGCACCGGCACGATGGAGGCAATCTACAAAGGTCTCTCTCTCTCACCGCCGAGCGAAAGACGCAGCCGATTGGGTTTTGGCCCGCAGTGATTTGGAACCTTACTTGGGTCGGCCTTTGTCTATGGGGCGCTATTGGCTCTGCCAAGCATCGCTGACGGCTGCTTCCCACCATCTGTCGCCGTTCAAAGCCTTCGCGGGCGTCCAAGACGCCTAAAAGCTGACCGGCAGCTATCGGGTGGGAAAGCTGCCAGTCCGCTCACGCCCAATAGCTGACATACGCGCGTCATGTTAGGTCGCTTGATATGACGTATGTTCGCAACCGCTCGGCTGTCCTATCATTCATAACAGCCGCGACGCTAATCGGGTGTTCAGCGAGTTCTGCGAATGGACAATTACAGCAGCGATCGTGCACAGCAGAATATTGTGCAGAAATTCGATTCGACGCCGGAGGCGGAGCGGCGACGTCGACCTATTCAAGCGTCTATATCTCTGCGAAGAACGGTGCAGATCGCCGGTTAATTTTATCGGGCGACAATATGGATCACCTGTCACTTCGTTGGCCGGACGGGCGCACGCTTCAAATCTGCTACGCCAGCGGCGGGATTAGCTCGTTTACAAACACGTGGAGCGCGTCAAAGTCGTCGGGAACCGTCGGCGGTGATGTCGAAGCTGTGTTGCTAAAAACAGACGTCCGCTAACCACCAGATCGCGACGTTCAGCCGGTCTGAACATGACCACCGTTGCCGGAAGCCGACCGGCAGCTTTCGGGCGGCGGAGCGGACGTTCCGCAAACGGCCAGTTGCAGTCATTGCATCGTCGGCTCTGATCCGGCACTTTGACACAATGGGATGGATCGCAAGGCCCGGCTCTGCCGAGGACAAACTAAACCGTTGGATGACCTCTAAAAACCAGCTTCGGATGGCACTGTGGTCGTCGGCGTGCGTCTGCGCATTTGCAACTTGGTCAGTAATCGAGAGCACCAAGTCAGGCAGGGAAGGTTTGGCGGCTATCCCGGCGCTATTCGGTGTCGGTGCTATAATCGCTTCAGTATACCTGGGGCGCACCGCGCAACCCCCTAACAAGGCGTGGCGGTTATCTAAGTTCCTCACCCTTCCGGTTTTTATCTATATCGTTTTTCTAAGCGGCATCGGCGGGACTGTCATGCATGCGTTACGATAGCTGCCGTTCCGCTTACCACCAGTTCGCGACGTTTAGGTACGGTGGGGGCGCCGGATGCTCCCCAAAGCGGACTGGCAGCTTTCGGGCGGCTAAGCGGACGGACTGGAAACGCCCACTTGCGGGCGTTCCCGGTCCGCACGCAGTAGCTCGATTGCAAACATCTTGTGGCAAAGATAGACCTAGCACGACGCAGATTTCGTGGT